>JAWPMV010000001.1:7521340-7842681 GCA_033391075.1 Bacteroidia bacterium | reverse complement strand
CATCAATTGACTACCTGCATGAATGAGGCAAATGATGGCCAGAAAATAAAGCTCTGTTCCTCTATACCCCAATATCAAACCTACTCCCAACATGAGAAAGGGGTAAAAAAACATCAGGATGATCTTGAGGGAAAGTAAGCCCGGTGCATGGGTCTTCATCAATTCCGGTTGGGAAGCCAATTTCTGCGTGGTGTAGGGATTGATCCCCAGATCAGCGAATACCAGGAACAAATATCCCAGGGCAAAAAGAGCCGCATACATACCCCATGCTTCATGCCCGACTACATCCTGTATCTCCATTTCGACCAATACCCATATAGGTTTGATCAGCAAATTGAGCAGAACGATGAGGCTGATATTTGCAAAAAGTGTTTTGATCCTGCTAAGATAGTCCCCGATTGCGAAATTATTTCTTACTTAGGGGAGAAAATAATACACCTAGCAAATAGAAGAAATATGGATTCTTTGGAACAGGTACACAGCTTGATGATCGCAGAAGTAAAAAGACGTTTATTCAAAGAGTCCATCCCCAGGGCAAAGAAATGTCTGGATTTATTATCTGATGAAGATATTTGGTACCGACCCAATGAGAATAGCAATAGTGTAGGCAATCTCATTCTGCATTTATGTGGCAATGTCCGTCAATGGCTCATCAGTGCTATAGGAGAAGAAGCCGATACTCGACAGAGACAATTGGAATTTGACGAAAGGGGACCAATTCCGACTGTTGAGCTCATTTCAAAATTAGACCAATTACAGACAGATGCCGAAAAAGTGTTGGATCAGACTAAGCCCGAAATCCTGATCAAGCCTTATAGTGTACAGGGCTATTCGGAGACCGGACTCTCCATTCTCATCCATATTGTTGAGCACTTTTCAGGGCATATTGGCCAAATCACCTATTTCGTCAAAGCCAGGAAAGATATTTCAACTGGCTATTATGATGGGCAAAATCTGGAAGTTAAAAATGAATAGATAGTCAGACATGGATATTTGATCTGTGACACATATTCTTGGCCTTAGCCCAAAAAAGGCCCTCTTATCGCGAATTCTTTCCACAAAACATTTAGCTCCCCCCTTATCTCAACTTGATTAAAGGGATTATCGAGTGCAATTGAAGGCCTTCTTCTTTGAAGAAAGCCTGAATTATTACATCTCCATTTCTCTGTTAGATGCCTATACATTCTCCCTTGAAGAAAGTATTACAAAATATTAATTATACAAACAATCAAAATTTATGTCGGATAAAGACCTTTTATTCTCAGTAACATAAGAAATATGAAGACTAATCAATTGATCTGGGAAGACGGGGATTCATGGGAAAGCTATGAAGATGCCGTAGAGATCACCCCACAACTTGTACTATTTTTTGGAAGTACAAGCTTGCTTGAAGAACAGGAGTTCTTCCAACAATTACAGGAAATGTACCCGAAAGCCACTTTAGTTGGCTGCACCACTGCCGGAGAGATTATTGGAGATGAAGTATTGGATGATTCGATCGTAGCTACTGCTATTGAGTTTGAAAAAACAACGATAAATTCTGCTTCTATTCTGATAGGAGATACAGAAGGTTCTCTAGATGCTGGAAAAATTCTGGGAAAGGAAATTAAGGCTGATAATTTAAAATCTGTCCTGGTTATCTCTGATGGAGGATCTGTAAATGGAAGTGAATTGGTAGAAGGACTTACAGAAATACTTGGTACAGATGTAATCATCACAGGAGGACTAGCCGGAGATGGAGGCAGATTTGAAAAAACACTGGTAGCCTATAATGCAACTCCTGAACAGGGACGAATTGTAGTTATCGGCTTTGAAGGTGAAGCTGTACAGGTAGGGCATGGTTCTGTAGGCGGATGGGACGCTTTTGGTCCCGAAAGAAAAATTACGCGTTCAGAAGCAAATGTTTTATATGAACTGGACGGAAAACCAGCATTGGAACTTTACAAAGGATATTTAGGAGATAAAGCTTCTGAATTGCCAGGAAGTGCGCTCCTCTTTCCACTTATGATCCGTCCATCCGGACAGGAAGAAGTAGGAACAGTACGCACGATCCTCACCGTAAATGAAGAAGATCAATCCATGACTTTTGCCGGAGATGTGCCAGAAGGATATTCTGCTCAGCTCATGATGGCAAACTTTGACCGCCTGGTAGCTGGAGCTTCGGAGGCAGCAAAATTTGCCTTGAATAAGGAAGAAGAAGAAATGGAGAGTGATACACTGGCTATTTTGATTAGCTGTGTAGGAAGAAAAATGGTTTTGGGCCAAAGAACTGCAGATGAGGTTGAATCTGTCATGGATATCATGGGAGGCGCCAAGCAGATCGGTTTCTATTCGTATGGTGAAATTTCTCCTCACGTCGAAGTTGGAAACTGTCAATTACACAACCAAACAATGACCATTACTTCAATTACTGAGAAAGTATGATGCATAAGTTGCTGGAACGACAAGTAAAAAAACTTAAAAGGAAAGCCAAAGAGGGGGAATTCCCCCTCGAAGCTCTCCTGGAAGTCGTCAGTAGCGCCTATGAAGAGCAGGATGAAGAGCGCAGGAAAAAAGACCATACGGTTGCTACACTTACCCAAGAGCTCACAGAGCTAAATCAAAAGATTAAAGAAGATGCCGAAGGCTATGTTTCCGCAATTATGGAAAATGTGGTTGATGGGATACTCACTTTTGATTCTGAGGGAAAGATCCTGTCTGTCAATTCAGCAGCCCAGGAAATATTTGGCTTCATCGAAACGGAATTGCAGGGAGAAAATATTCAACTTCTTCTCCCCGATGTGAGTCACGAAAAAGCAAAAGGACTTCACCTGGCTATAGGTGAAATAATTTCAGGCAAGCAAGCCAGCTTTTCTGATGAGTCCTTGGCCCTCAAGAAGGATGGAGAAATATTCCCGACAGAGATTTCTATCAGTAAAATGTCAGGAAGTAGCGGAGATATTTTTATCACCATCATCAAGGATATTACCCTTAGAGTCAGGTTTCAGGAAGAACTGATTCAGGCCAAGGAGAAAGCAGAAGCCGCTGCTATTGCAAAAACCAATTTCCTCTCCACTATGAGTCATGAGATTCGTACTCCGATGAATGCAGTAATCGGTCTTACCAATCTCCTTATTCAGGAAAATCCCCGGCAGGATCAATTAGACAATTTGAATGTCCTCAAGTTTTCCGGGGAAAATCTACTTGTACTCATCAATGATATCCTTGATTTCAATAAGATAGAAGCAGGAAGAATTGAATTTGAAGAAATAGACTTTAGCCTGAAAACGGTTGCAAATACGATTAAGGAAGCGCTAGGGGTGAAAGCCAGGGACAAAGGAATAGGTCTTCGGATTTATATTGATTCGGCCCTTCCGGAAGTGGTCGTAGGAGATCCTACCCGCCTTTCTCAAATCCTCAATAATCTGATTGGAAATGCGGTCAAGTTTACGGAAAAAGGAAAAGTTACGGTCGATATCGCCATGCGGGAAGAAAAGGACGAGCAAATGTTCATTGATTTCGAAGTGGAAGATACTGGAATTGGAATCCCGGAGGACAAGATTACGAGCGTTTTTGAAAGCTTTACGCAATCCAATTCGACCATTACCCGCAAATATGGAGGAACTGGACTGGGTTTGTCTATTACGAAGCGTCTGATTGAGCTGCAAGGAAGTGAAATCAAACTGGAAAGTGAATTGGGCGTAGGATCAAAGTTTTACTTTACCTTGCCCCTCAAAAGAAGCAGACGACAATCGCTCAAGGAAGAATCCGCAGACACAGCTCCTTTGGTAGAATCTCTGAAAGGGGTAAAAGTGCTATTGGTCGAGGATAATAAAGTCAACCAAATGGTGGCCAAGAAATTTCTCAGCCACTGGGGAATTGAGGTTGAGGTGGCAGAGAATGGACTGATCGCAACAGAATTGGTCCGACAGCTGGAATTTGACATTATCCTCATGGACCTGCATATGCCTGTCATGGATGGCTACACTGCAACCCGTACAATTCGATCTTATAAAGATAAACGCTTTCAAGACCTTCCCATCATTGCTTTGACGGCCTCAGTTCTCCAACCTACACAAAGCGGGGTACGAGAAGTAGGGATGACAGATTTTGTATCCAAACCTTTCAAACCGGAGGAACTCAACAGAAAAATTGCAAAATATGTATTAGGAGCAAAAGAGGAAGCAGAAGAACCAAAAGCCTGCTAAAAAAAGACTTAGCTCCGAAAACTAATAATTTTCAGGACTGCCAAAAGGGTATTATGAAAAAAATTCCCTTTTGGCAGTCTTTATTTTTTTTAACACAGGAATGTATAGAAAACTAATCAGTTTTTTTGCATATATTGTATTCCCTGACTTAATAAGTAGACATCTCCCTATTTATTCCAGCCATTATTGGCTTTTTTTAAAATCCTTAGCTTTCTGTTCGGCAATGGCCTCACAATTGCCATATATACTTTTCATCAATTCAAACCCTAAGAACAGGCAAAAACAAGATATATATGTTGCGAACCCTGACTACTGGTCTGGCATTGTTCTTCACACTAACAAGCCTAATAGCACAAACTCCACTTCCCCCCAGCGCACACGGGGGAAATCCAAATAAAACGCTCAACCTCAGAAATCCCCAGCTTGGTACGATTCAACATCTTCTGGAGTATGATTATGAGAGACAAAATCCCAGATATCGGGCATTGCTTCCTAAAGATCGTATCTGCTACACAAATGAAAATGGAGAAGAGCTGGAGATCGTCAATCCCAATGCAGTAGAGGATGATGCTAGCTTCGAAAAATGGATACAGGACAATGTAAAAAGACAGCAATCCAGCCGTTCGCTATATCGTACCGGTTCAGATGAAATCCTGACTGTACCAGTAGTAGTGCATGTGGTCTACAGCAATCCCACAGAAAATATCAGCGACGATCAGGTACTTTCTCAAATCCGTGTTCTTAATGAAGATTACAGAAGACAGAATCCTGACAAAGGGAAAACACCTTCTCAATTTAGAAATAGCGCAGTAGATACCGGCATTGAGTTTTGCCTCGCAAGCCTAGATCCATCCGGCAGAAGTACCAATGGAATCAATAGAATTTCTTTTGATGGGGCGCCTTTTAGTGAACAATTTATCAATGAACAGATAAAACCGGATATCATCTGGGATCCTAGTCGATATCTCAATATTTGGGTCTGTAATATCGCGGGAGGAATTCTGGGCTATGCTCAATTTCCTCAATCAGGAGAAGTAGGCGGACTACCTTTTTCTCCGGGTTTGGCAAAAACAGATGGAGTGGTGATAAACTATAATGTTTTTGGTACCATAGGAACAGTCAGCACTCCTTTTAATGGAGGGAGAACAACTACCCATGAGGTAGGACATTGGCTGGGACTTCGCCATATCTGGGGTGATGGCGCTTGTGATAAAGATGATTATTGTAATGATACGCCTGTAGCTGATTCCCCTAACTTCAACTGCCCTCCGGGATCTGTAAGTTGTGAAGGAGGAAAAGCCATGGTATCTAATTATATGGATTACAGCGATGATGCTTGTATGAATCTATTTACCCGGGACCAAAGGGATCGTATGAGAGCAGTCCTTCAAAATAGTCCACGCAGAAAAAGTGTCATCGAATCTACTGCATGCAGAAGCAAAGTCGAACCTCCCAAACCGGATTTTATCGCTGATATCCGATTGGGATGTGGGCCTTTGGAAGTCAATTTTGGAGATCTGACAGAAGGAGATGTCGAGAACTGGAAGTGGTCATTTCCCGGAGGAAAACCAAAGTCCTCGAAAAACCAGAATCCTAAAGTAGTATATAGAAAGCCAGGACTCTATGAGGTAAAACTCGTAGCATCCAATAAAGGAGGATCAAAAGAAATAACAAAGAGTGCCTATGTCCAGGTAATGGAAGAGGGTGCTTCCCTTCCCCTTACAGCTACCTTCGAACCGGATAGCGTTTTCCCGCCCAATGGCTTTTTCATCCACAACCCTCAGCAGGATCATACCTGGGATAAAACAGAACGCGTAGGAGGCTTTGGAAAAAGCAAAGGCGCCATGACAATCAATAACTATGACAATAACCTAACGGGAACGGATGACTGGTTGGTAAGTCCTATTTTTGATTTGAGTGAAGAAAGTTCAACTACTTTGGCTTTTGATCTGGCCTATGTACCCTATAATGGAAGATATGCAGATACTCTGGGAATTTTCGTAGCTACTGCCTGCGATCCGGTTTTCAGGTGCATCTACTATAAAGGAGGAGAAGCCTTGCAAACGGCCCGTCCGTTCAACAAACCTTTCTCTCCGGTAGAGGATGACTGGAGAACTGATGTAATAGACCTCAGTCAATTCGATGGACAACCCCGAGTGCAAATTGCCTTTGTAAACTTCGGCGGACACGGTAATGATATTTACCTCGATAATATAAAACTGACCGGTGCAACTCAATTGCCGCCGGTTGCAGATTTTAAAATATCCAGCACCAGTATTTGTGCCGGTATGGATGTACAGTTTACGGATGACTCCTATGGTACCCCTCAAAAGTGGGTATGGGCATTTCCCGGAGGCTTCCCGGCAGGAGATACGGTCAAAAGTCCCAAGGTTCGCTACGAAGAGCCAGGCAGATACGATGTTTTCCTAACCGTTACCAGCGAAGGTGGAAGCAATACCATTACGCGTAAAGAAGTCATAGAAGTACGACCGAAGGAACCCGTTAGTCTTACGCCTTCTAAAGATCCCAATATCTGCGCAGGAGAAGAAATAACCATTGAAGTCAGTGGGGCAGATTCTTATACCTGGAATGTCCCGGGGCTTACCAATCAACCCCTCAATAATAGCTTGACCCTTCGACCAGAACAAAGTATGACCCTGAGTGTCATTGGAGAAGGCAGTAGCGGCTGTAAAAATGAAGTAAATCTAAGTATAGATGTTCAGCAAGGAGAAAATATCAGCATGACACCTCCTTCTGCTTCTATCTGTAGAGGTTCCAATGTAGAAATCAATCTGGATGGAGCCGATTCATATACCTGGGAACCTGCACAGGGAGTTTCATTCCTTGGACAGGGTCTCGTAAGTTTAAGTCCGGATGAAACAACTACCTACACAGTTACCGGAATAAAAGGATCCTGTAGAGTCAAAAAGGATATTACGGTAACGGTAGATGATGCTCCCAATTTATTGACCGTTCAGTCGTCTCGCAGGATTCTCTGTCCGGGAGATGCCGTTACCCTTACTGCCTCAGGCGCCGCAGGATATCGTTGGTCGCCTGTATCGGACTTGAATAGTGCAGAAGGAAAGGAAATTATTGCAAGGCCTTTCCAGAGTACAACATATAGAGTTACTGCAACCACCGAAAATGGATGTTCTACTTCGGCAGATGTTTTTGTGGAAGTTATCCCAAGACCCAATATTATATTAAATGCATCAACGGATCTCGTATGTGAAGGGAGCACAGTAAGCCTTCAGGCTGCCGGAGCGCTCACCTACGATTGGTATCCACAAGCAGAACTGAGCATTGTTCAGGGAGCGCGTGCAGAAGCAGTCCCGACCGTCAATACGACCTATCAGGTGATTGGCTCCAATGAAGCCGGCTGTAGCGATACCGCTTTTGTAGAAGTGGGAGTGAGAGAAAGTCGCAAAGTTAAAATCGAAGCAGATGATGCTGCTGTATGTCGTCGTCAATCAACTGTATTGAGGGCTTATGGCGCATCCAGATATACCTGGTATCCGGCAAATGAAGTAAGCTCAAGGGTAGGAGAATTTACCCGGGTTAGCCCAAGCAGGCAAACCACATATCGGGTAGTGGCAGAAGATGAAAATGGATGTGAAAGTGAAGACGAAATTACCATAGATGTGGCAACAGGATCTTATCCAAGAGCTGCCTTTACATCTGTGAAGAGTGTCGTTTGTGCCGGAGAATCTGTTCAATTTCAAAGCCTTTCCCAGAATGCCCAGGAATACTATTGGGAATTTGAAGGAGGTTTCCCCAGAAGATCTAATGAAGCCAATCCCGAAGTCACCTTTGAGACGGAAGGATACCATAGCGTAAGTTTGCGGGTAGTAAGTTGTAGCGGAAATGAAGATTACACCTCAGAGACAGACTTCATTGTAGTAACTGAACCCATTATTCTGAGTTTGAATCAGGGAGACCAAAGCATTTGCAAAGGGGGAAGTCTGGAATTGCAGGCTTTCGGAGCCGATACCTATTCCTGGTCGCCAGCTATAGGATTGGATAAAACAAACGGAAACCTTGTAAACGCCAAGCCTACCGGAACAACCACCTATAAGGTAGTGGGAGAAATGAGCGATGGCTGTAAAGCAGAAGCAGAAATCACCCTGGAAGTTTTGGAAACAAACGACCAATTAAGCGTCAGTCCCAAAAATCCCAGCATTTGTTCAGGCGAAAGTGTACGACTCCTTGCAGAAGGAGCGGCTTCTTATACCTGGAGTGTTGCCGGTCAGTCTACGACAAGCGGGGATGAAAATGAAATACTAGTTAGCCCTACTCAAACGACAACTTTTGTGGTAGAGGCAAGCAGTTTGAATGGCTGTGAGTTTAAAGAAGAAATTACGGTTACGGTCAATGAAGGCCTGTCCATCAAAATAGATCCGGAAAGTCCGGTCATTTGCAAGGGAGATCAAATTCGTTTGGACACCCATAGCGAAGGGGTATTTACCTGGAGCCCTTCAGGTTCCCTGAGTGCATCTTCTGGCACAGCAGTGGATGCCTTTCCTACAAGAACTACAGAATATGTGGTTCGCGGCACCAATGATGGCGGATGTCATGCAGAAGCTCGAGTAACTGTGGTTGTAAATGAAGCCGAAGATCTCAAAGTACGCGCCCAGGAGCGTAGCATTTGCCGTGGAGATACAACCTTCCTTACAGCTTCTGGATCCACCGATTATTTATGGTCTCCTTCTGCAAGCCTCGACAAAACAAGAGGTCCGGTAGTCGCCGCTTTCCCTGAAGAGACCACTACCTATATAGTAAGCACAGGCGCTGATGGGTGCCGCGTTGAAGAAGCCATCACAATTACCGTTACCCAGCCAGAACCTTTGACAATAAGTCCGGCAAGCGTACAAGCCTGTCGCGGACAATATACCACCCTGACAGCCAGCGGTGGTCAATACTATATTTGGGATCAGGCAGAAGGCCTGACCAAAGCAGCAGGAGAAGAAGTGCGTGTCAATCCTGAAACCACAACTCGCTATACAGTCAGCTCAATCGATGAACAAGGCTGTGAAACGAGTAATTATGTAACAGTGGTAGTAGAAGAAAAAGATTTTCTCGAAATCTCCGCTTCTCATGCCAGCGTTTGTGTGCAGGAAGAAGTATCTCTGATTGCTTCGGGTGCAGATAGCTATACATGGCTACCTGCTGAGGGCTTGCTCAGGTTTGAAGGCGCTCGTACATATGTGAGACCCAATCAGACCACAACTTATCAAGTCATAGGAACGAATACAGGCGGATGTGTAGATACAGCAGAAATAAGTCTGGAAGTAAATGAATTGAAGCCTGACTTTGTATTTGACAGACCGGAAACCATAGATCTTGCACAAGGTGCAGGTAAAGTAGATTTCAGCGACAGAACCATCAATGGGAAAAGCTGGCTCTGGGATTTTGGTACAGGAAGTACTTCTACCGAACAAAACCCTGTGCACTTCTTCCGCAAGCCTGGCAAGTACACCGTAAGTTTGATCGTTTCTAATGGAATCTGCGAGGATATTGTAAGCAAGAAGATAGAAGTTATCAATAGCTCTAGTCTGGAGGAATTGGTAGATGAAGGGGAAATAAATATTCCTGACCTGGCAGATGAGGAAGGGATCGTAAATGTAAAGCTGGAAAGCCCCAGACAAATGAGGTTGCAGCTTCGCCTCCTGGATTCCAGAGGTACCCAGCTGTATGATGGTTTGCTGCATGTGAGTGCAGGGACTTATGAACAGCCTTTTAGCCTCAGCAATTTTGACAAGGGAGCTTATTTTATCGAACTCATGGATGGCGAAGAAACCTATCGTCAACAGGTAGTTTACAGATAAATAAGCCCGCATATAAAACATAAAACACGCCTCCTTCTCAGGGGGCGTGTTTTTTGTATCCATACACCTTTATAGGAATCCCTAAAAGAAATTTAGAATAAAAAGGACTTTGGTCAATTAGCCCAAATTCCATTTAGGGGAAATTGATATAGCTTTTTCCTAACAAAAGGGATTTTTCAGGGTTTGAAATTTAAGCTTATTTTTGAATCTACGACACCACCTTCTTTCGTAAATAGACGATACTCCTGAAAAGACCATTCGCGACACTATGAAATCTATATCTATCTGGACCCTGGGTCTATTGCTTTTCCTCGGTGCTTGTTCCAGTAGCAAGGAACTTCTGACGGAATCCTTTGACAAAAGCCCGAAATGGGTAGAACCTGATTATTCAACTCTCGATGCCTGGTGTTCTCATCCGGATAAAGAAGATTTTGCAGATAAATATCCGGAAGGAGTTAGCGAAGAAGACCAGGATCATGCATCTGCAGATGTGTTTTTCGTGCACCCCACAACCTTCATGAAAGGAACTTACTGGAATGCCAATGTGGAGGATAGCAGCCTGAACACTCAGACAGATGAAAGGGCCATCATGCATCAGGCCAGTGTATTTAACCATAGTTGCAAGGTATACGCTCCCCGCTATAGACAAATGGTGTATGGAGGATTCGGAGCAGTAGATACAGCATCGAAAAGATCGGCCCTTCTTTTTGCCTATCAGGATGTCCGCAAAGCCTTTATTTACTACCTGGAAAATTTCAACCAAGGCCGCCCCATTGTAATCGCCGGACATAGCCAGGGAGCATTACATGCACAAATGCTCCTTCAGGAGTTTTTTGATGGAAAAGATTTACAAAAACAATTGGTTGCTGCCTATGTCCCTGGTTGGCCCTTCAGAGCTTCAAAATTCAAGAGCATTAAGGTTTGCGATTCTCCTGATGCTACCGAATGTGTGATGGGTTGGGCAGCCTGGAAGAAAAATGCCGAGCCCAAAAGCCTGAACACTTTTTATAAAGATGTAGTGGTGGTAAATCCCATAAACTGGAAAACAGATGGAAGTTTTGCTCCGGAAAGCATGCACAAGGGCTTTCTCAATGGGAAATTCTCCAAGATCAAAAGCCAAAGCCTTCACGCACAAGCGCATCAGGGCATCCTTTGGGTAAAAAGTCCTTTACCCCTCGCTCCTATCAAAAACTTTCACGTAGGCGACATCAACCTTTTCTGGGTAGATATTCGTGAAAATGTAGAGTTACGGGTAAATGAGTTTATCGAGGAAAAGGGAAATAAGAACAACTATGGGGAAGGAAATAAGTAAAGCTGCTTTCTCCCAAAAGCTTAAATGCACCTGAACTTGATACTTAAAATGGGATAAGGTCTCTACCGACGCATAGAAAAAGCTTCCTCATTGGGTCCCTTTTTCTGAGCCATGTGAGTGTCATAGTTCCTCAACAGGAAATCTTTCACAATATTAGAAACTTTGACAGCTCCTCTATGATTAGGATGAGCGTAATCCGATCTTGCTAAAGAAGGTCTGGCTTTCACCCATTTGATCATCGAATTGCGACCTCCCATTTCTTCATATAGGTTGAGGAAACCGATGCCCATTTCTTCTGCTACCCGTTGCTGCGCATCTACAATCAGCGGCACACTGGGATCCGTTTGCAGTACCCCATTGATTTTCGTGCTCTTATCACACACACTTACCAGCAGGATATCTGTATTGGGCATATGGGTCTTGAAATGCTCTACAACTCGCTTCATGCCTTTTTCATAACTGCTATAACTCTTTCTTTTAGGCGAAACGACATTTAAGCCAAACTGCAATACGATCAGGTCATAATCCAGGTAGTTGTCAAACTTATTGAGTACATCGGCGGGAATCTTGACAAGATTGGTTCCGCTATTGCTGCGTGAGGGGAAATTATCTACAACGATTCCACTTTCACTTTCTACACTCAGGCCAAAGATGGGCAGATTAGAAGGTATGTGAAATTTAAGCTCCACTTTCTTGGTCGGCTCAGAGGAGATCACCAATTCTGAAATCTCTGTTTTTCCGTCGAGGGCGAAAGTATCACTACGTTGGTCTGTATCAACGATCACATAAGAATCAAATCCTTCCGGAATTTCACTTCCCCCCCCATAATAAAGTTTTACCAATTCAAATATCTCGGTACCGGGGAAAGCAGAGGTAGCTTTATAACTCACCCAACTCATCTGAGGATTATCTGCCAGGAATAACTCTCCGGAAATCCCCAATGGCATGCCTTTCGGACCGGGGGTGAAATAATTGTAAGATTTCCACTCCCCTATTCTATGTCTGATGGTTTTTCTAAAGCCAGGAATTTTGGAGGAGATGGGAACAAAGCCCACACCTTTACCCCCGAACATCTCCTGCAGGTCTTTGCGCAAAGATTGGGTGATGAGATCTCCTTCTATCATAGAATCTCCAAAGTAACCTATCCTCACTTGCTCATTATTCTCCTTGGCCTTATCCAATTTGGTAATGAACCTTTCTAAAGGATTATATACCTGCTCTTCTTCAGGCTCCTTTTCCGCTGGACTTTGCACTTCAACTACCTGCTCTTCTTCCAGCCTCGCCATCAAAGAATCTGCGAGAGGTTCTATAATAAAGTTATCGGGATTTCTTATGGTTTCTTCGAAAGTGGTGGTATCCAACTCCACGGTAACAGCGACTGCTTCCATTTCTATATTAGCAGAGGCAATTTCAGGAGCTATGGTATCATCAGTCCCTATAGTTAATATAAGGGAATGGATGATAATGAGACAGAAGCCAATGAAAGACGCCGCTGCCAGGATGACATATCCCTTGAGGATGTTGTCAAGTTTCATAAACCAATGCGGTTGTTCAGCCACTAGTAACTCAGTGAATGCTCTACGATGTTTATGATACATTTTCCATTTCTAATACCCAAACAAACAATTGTAATCGTCTAAGACGCAAATTTCATTCCGAGTAAGAATAGCCCCATAGATTTATTTGCGAAAGCGACATTACTCGCCTGATTCTCACATCAAAATCTTTTGTAAAGATAGAAAAGCCCTACTTTTTTACCTCCTGCCCCGAAAATCTCTGTCTACATAAATAGACAGCTAAGAAAGACACTAAAATTCGCTAAAAATCAAAACGCTTTTTAGGCCCGAAATTTCGCTTTTACAGAAAAAATCAGCTAGCGGGAGGGAAAATGTCCATTCAAACGTAGATTTTGACCGTTTGCAAAAAGCGCCTAAAAAAATTGAATGCTCAGGAAAAATGAAAATAATGTAATATTTCGGCCAAAAAATGGAGAAAATTGCAGGAATCAGGGTCAAAACTTCTAATAATCCTGCAAAAAGCTAGCATTATGTTAAAAACAATCCTTGCATTTCCTGCTTTTTATTCCTACTTTTGCAGGGATATTAGGTTAAGTACGTCTAAAATTTTCCGAATTATTATTATGACATCACAAGAGTTGCACGCAAAGATCCAAGCCACAAAGTCATTCTTGAACAAAGAAATTGTTAGAAACAGGACTAATCCTTCTGATTCCAAGCTCACTTTTAGAGAGATAGGAGTAAGAATGGATATGATCCATGAAGCTGAGCGCGTAGGGGTTAGGAACCTTGGAGAGGTTCAAAACCATAAACTTACTCGTATGCTTAGTGAATTGGAGAAACTGAAAAATGTTTCACTGAACTAACCGTTTCGCCACGCACGGATTAAAAGAAAAGGGAAGCAATTTTGCTTCCCTTAACTTTTTTCCAGAGGCTGCATTTCTTTTCCTTTTTCTCCTTTCCACAATTTATTCGGACTTTCTCAAAATTGTGAATATATTTAAGGGTTAATAGTATCTATTATATGAACACTGCTCCGACCATTTTATTGGCCTACACAGAAACCTTAGGCAGATATATCCCGATATTCATTCTGCTGCTCATTGCGATTGTTCTGGCCTTATTGCTGACCAACCTTTCCTGGCTGCTCGGCCCCTTTCGCCCTAACAAGATCAAAGGTTCTGCATATGAAAGTGGAATGGACCCAGTAGGTACTGCTCATGAGCGCTTCTCTGTGAAGTTCTACCTCATTGCCATGCTCTTCATCTTATTTGATATAGAGGTGGTATTTATGTATCCCTGGGCAGTTCAGTTTAAGGAGTTAATCATAGAAACCGATAGCTTCTTTCCCTTCATAGAAATGCTGGTCTTCGTGATCATTCTTTTCGTCGGATACATTTACGTGTATAAAAAAGGTGGCCTGAAATGGTCTTAACATATAGCATACTCATTTAGTTATTACATCATGGGACTCGAAAAAGCATTAGCACAGCAGGGTTATCTGCTATCAACTGTAGACTTTGTTACAAACTGGGCAAGAAAAAATGCCATGTGGCCAATGCCTATGGGACTGGCTTGTTGTGCAATTGAAATGATGTCTTTCGCCGGACCTAAGTTTGACGTATCTCGTTTTGGTAGTGAGGTATTCAGATTTTCCCCTCGGCAGGCAGACCTTATGATCGTAGCTGGATGGTGTAGCTATAAAATGTCTCATGCTATCAAAAGGATCTGGGATCAAATGCCTGACCCCAAATGGTGTATGGCTATGGGAGCTTGTGCTTCCACGGGTGGCATGCATCGTGTATATGGTGTCGTTCAGGGAGTTGACAATTTCCTTCCGGTCGATGTCTATATTCCCGGTTGTCCTCCAAGACCCGAAACAGTGATCCACGGACTGCAGACGATCCAGAACAAAGTGATGACTGAGCACTCTGTTCTTCAGGACTAGCATCTCTTGCTGGGTTTACCCTATCATATCAATGAAATAGCGAGCCTTGCCGGCGCACTGGATTTATTTCAGGGGCGCATGGACAATATTCCTCTCACTTATATCGCTTATGACAGTCGAAAGATCAGCCGAGGGGCCGAGACTGTTTTCATTGCCCTAAAAACCGAGAATCGCGATGGGCATGACTTTATTGCTGATGCTTATCAAAAAGGAGTGAGAAACTTCCTCGTAGAAAAAGCCCTTCCTTATAAGGATGTGAATTATGCTTTCTGCGACAATTGCTTGGACAGCCTGCAAAGATGGGCACTCGCACATCGACAAAAATTTTCTTATCCAGTCATCGGTATCACAGGTAGCAATGGTAAAACCATTGTAAAGGAATGGTTGGCAAGTTTGCTGGAAATGCAATTCCAGATTGTCAAAAGCCCCATGAGCTATAATAGCCAATTGGGGGTTTCCCTATCTCTTTTGCAAATGCATCCACAAGCAGAACTGGCCTTAATCGAGGCGGGAATATCAGAACCCGAAGAGATGGGAAGATTATGGCTAATGATACAGCCGGATTTAGGCATCCTCACGCATATGGGGAGCTCGCATGCAGAAGGCTTTACCTCAGAAGCAGCAAAACTTCAGGAGAAGTTGCAACTCTTTGAAGGGACAGAAAAAGTTTTTACAGGCTCCGAACAGGATTTTGTCCTTCAAGCCCTTGAGCAAAACAATATCCCTTTCGAAAGTAGCCAGGCTAACTATCCAGATGAAAATCGCTTTCCCAATCCGGCAGATAGAGAAAATGCAGCCTTAGCTATCACGGTGGCAAAATACCTGGGCGCGACAGAAGAGGATATACTCGAACGCCTAGCTCTCCTTCAGGCAGTAGAGATGCGGACGGAAATCATCACCGACAATCCTGAAATCAGCCTCATCAATGATAGTTATAATTCAGATGAGGATTCTCTCCGCAATGCCTTGCAGCTTTTACTCAGCAATCCCAGCCATGACCGAAAGCAAATCATCCTCTCAGATATCCCACATCTAGGCAACAGACAAAAAGAAATCCAGCAAGCTATCTATGAGGAATTGCGGGAGCAATTAGGCGAAGAAAATATTTATACCCTTGGACCGGTATTCTCCTCCATGAATCTCCCTCAAAGCTTTCCGCATACAGAAGCCTTGAAAGCTGAGTTGCGATATGAGGATTTTAAAGATTCCGTTTTACTCCTCAAGGGAGCTCGAAGTTTTGCCCTGGAAACCCTCCTGCCTTTCTTCAACAGAAAACTCAATGCCACCTATTTCAAGGTCCGACTTCATCAGTTGAGTAAAAACTTTCGGAGCCTCAAGGCTCAAATCCCCGAAGGCACGCATACGATGTGTATGGTCAAAGCGGCATCTTATGGGAGCGGCACCTGGGAAATTGCTCAGGTTCTGGAACAGGAGGGGGCGACCTACCTGACAGTTGCTTATGCCTCAGAAGGCATCGAACTCCGGCAAGATGGGATTCGCCTTCCTATAATGGTCATGAATCCGGATGAAAGCAGCATCGAAAGCCTGATTCAGTTTTCTCTCGAACCAGAAGTTTCAAATTTTTCCTTTCTCGACAAATACCTCAAGGCTGCTCGTCTGGCAGAATTAAGTCGCTATCGCATACACCTCAAACTGGAAACAGGTATGGGAAGGCTGGGCTTTGTCGAAGAAGATCTGTCAAAACTCATAGATTTATTCTCTCTCTACCCTGATCTCGAAATAGTATCGGTATTGTCTCATTTGGCTGCTGCGGATGATCCGTCGGAAGATGCCTTTAGCCATGCACAAATTGAACGTTTTCAGCAGATGTACCAAAGCCTCCAATCGCAATTGGGCATTCAATCTTTTCGCCACATCCTCAATACAGCAGGCATCCTTCGCTTTCCACAATATGCCTTTGAAATGGTCAGGATGGGAATAGGTCTTTATGGGATTCATCCCGCTAAGGCAACAGAAGGACTTATCGATTTGGAAGAAATTGGAAGCCTTCATAGCAGCATCAGTCAAATCAGAAGCTATTCAGCCGGACAAAGTATCGGCTATGGACGTAGCCAGGAAACAAAGCGGCAAAGTCGAATCGCTACAGTAGCCATTGGATATGCAGACGGAATTCCTCGTTCTCTTGGCGAAGGAAACATCAGCTTCCTGGTTAGAGGGAAAGAAGCTCCCACTTTTGGCAGGCTGTGTATGGATATGCTCATGCTGGATGTAACAGATATTCCTGAAGCTGAAGCCGGCGATTCTGTCCTCATCTTTGGTCGAGAAGGAGAACACTATCTATCCATCAACAAACTGGCAGAGGCAGCTGATACCATTCCTTATGAAATTCTGGTACGACTGAGTAGTCGGATTCGGAGGATCTATGAGCGAGTTTGATTCTGTTTATACAGGCTGTCATTGCGAGCCTGTTCTACAGGCGAAGCAGACCCCTTGAACCCCGATTGTTATTTTGAGTTAAGGGGATTGCTTCGCCGGAGGTTCCGACTCGCAATGACACGGAAAGTGTGGTAAGCAAATTAAATTGCCAATCCCAACTTCAGGCTCGTATGCGGAGCTATCTGCCAGACTTTCTCTGAATCTTTTGGGAAAAACAAGCGTGTCCTCAGGGGATCTCCATAGGAGACACGAACTCCCAGATTGAAATCCACATATATCCATTTCAGGATTCTTCTTTGTACTCCAAATAAAGGAGCGACTCCAAAATTATCTGAATAGAGGTAGCGAGCATTGTCTGTAGCTGAAAATCCGCGATTAAGTTCGACCAGACGCGTAGAAAAAGCCAGACTTACATAGTTTGAGGAGAAGTTATTCTTGCTTTGCTTGAAAAACATTCGTCTCCTCATCCCAAGATAATAGCGGGGCTCCATAGTGAGGCTCAAAATTCCGTCTCTTAGTTTCAAATGGGATCTACCAAGCTCATTATATGCAAAGAAATAGTTTGCCGCGAGTTCCGTATTTAGGGACCAGGAAGGCTTGAGCTTGTGCTCATAGGCAAATTGAATTTTACCAATGATTCCATCAGGATTGGTATACTGGATCAAATCCAGCACATTCAACTTAAACATGCGCGTATCATAATCCTGATAGCCAAAGAGATCAGGAACGAGCGGCAGCTCTTCCTCATCGGGCAAATCGCTTTTTGAAGGAATTTGGGCAAAAAGTGAACAGGCTAATCCGAATGTCAATAGCAGTAAGGTAAAGCTTTGCTTCATATACAGAATTGAATTAGGATGTGAAGGTTAAGTCGGATCGCCCTCTGTCTGTAATAAATTTAAGCAATTATTCCGAAAAATTGCAGAGAGAGAATGATTTTTACCTTAAAATATCCTAATCATGAAGCAAACATCTTATTCTTTATCCCCGCAGAGCTTTTCTCGCAGGTTTTGAATCATGAGATTTCTTCTGGCTTCCAGTCTATCCAGTCGGGGGGTGGTGCCTGGCAAACTTTCTCCTTTACTAAGAAAATAACTGAGGCTATCACGTGTTTGGGTGAGTTCTTCCAATTGCAAAATTTCTTTCTCCATTTCCTCCTGCAATCCTTGATCTTCTATAGCCTCAATACAAGCTTTCAATTCTTCCTCTTCTTCAGCCATTTTATTCTCAAAATCGGCTATCTGGATGTCTGTCATTTCGGATAAGGGCACTTTCGTTTCGGTCATAGGTGGATTGGCAGGCAATTCATCATCTCCCAAAAATTGCAGACCTATATAAAGCAAGAGCATGGCAGTGGCAGCAACCAGCATCATGCGTAGGGCTCTTCCTATAGTAGAAGGCTTGTTCTTTAATTGTCCCTGAATATTTGACCAGGCCTCATCCGGTGCCCGGTAGGTGTTCAGTTGTCCCAACTTCTCGCGCAGGTTTTCTGCTTCTGGAGAAGCCAATCTTCTTTCGATACGATCCCAGACTACTTCCGGAGCTTTGTGTTCCGGTAATTGTTCAAGGGCTCGTTTGAGATCTTTATGATTTCTTTCCTTCATCTCCATATTCCCATTGCATTTAGTTGTTTTCTCAATTGTCTTTTAGCATAAAAGAGTTGGGACTTTGAGGTACCCACCGAAATACCCAAAATATTGGCTACTTCTTTATGCGCATAACCTTCTACCTCAATCAACACAAATACGCTTCTATATCCTGAAGGCAATGCCTGAATAGCTTTCTCCAGGTACTCTACATCCAGTTTCTGCCCTCCCCAGTCAATCACCGAATCCTCGATCTCTGGATTAAGGGGTTGCATCAAGGTCTCTTTCTTCAGTTTCTTGTAAGCAGTTCTTATGATAATGGTTTTTATCCAGGCTCCGAGGGTAGACTCTTTCCGAAAATTTTTCATCCCCCTGAACACGCCCACAAATCCTTCCTGCAAAGCATCCTGTGCTACTTCAAAATCATTACAAATTCGATACGCAAGGGTAAACATGGCATCCTTGTAGCGATCATATAGCTGTTTCTGGGCAATAGCATCACCTCTGAGACAGGCTTCTAAAAGAATCCGCTCCTCTTCTCGAATAGGATACGTACTTGCTTTACTCTTGCTTTGCATGGTAATAGAAAGGTGTCAGGTGATTGAAAAGCGGTTGTATTGATTAAAAATTTTCCAGATAAAATTACATAATTCCCTATGCAAATACGCCTTAGCAACTCAGCAAGGGAATTTCTCTCTTCTTTTCGCATTTGGTAAAAACAAATAGGTACCCAGGCATCACAAGGCATATATATTTGATCCAGAGCGAATTAGCTTAACAAGCATTCCATTTTCCGCTTATTTGGGAAGTTGGAATATTCAACAAAAATGAGTTTTTGCACAGGGTTTTAGACCATTGGCACAGAGATTTTAGCAGAAGCATCGAAGGCTTGTTGAGACACGCAAGAATTCGACTAATTTAGCACAACCTTTCTACCCTATTATTAAGTTCTTTGTTGCTCCGCATCCCCCTAGGAGATATCAGCAGGGAATGACCCTTAATGTGCCTATGAAACTTCAAAAATATTTACTCTATCCATTGCTCTACATGATATGCTTTGTGTACAGCCCGGATCTTTTCGGTCAGAGAACACATGAATTTTCAGCTGGAATCGGTACCACCTATTACTATGGTGACCTCACTGATAAATTCAACAATTCTCTGATCCGTCCCGCAGCCTCTATCACATACGCCAAGTACATCATGCCCGTACTCAAAATCAGAACCGGTTTCTCTTATGGAGAAGTTGGTGCAGCAGATGCTCAGGCGATAGACGTGGGCCGTCAGGTTCGGAATCTGCACTTCAGAAGCAAAGTATTTGAAGCTCATGCTGCCCTTGTAGTTGAGTTGTTTCGTGATAAAAATTTCGGAAACTCCTGGAGAGACGAAGTATTTTTCACTCCCTACTTCTTTGCAGGTGTTGGTCTTTTCCACTTCAATCCTCAAGCACGCTATGAGGGTGTTTGGAGAAATCTCCAGCCATTAGGTACTGAAGGTCAGTATATTGGTGGTGCGAAGGTTTATTCTACCATTCAGTTCAGTGCTCCATTTGGAGGAGGATTGAGCCTCAGGTTGACTGACTATACCGGGGTAAGCCTGGAAGTTGGTTACAGAATGACCGGAACAGACTACATTGATGATGTAAGTTCCATTTATCCAGACTTTGATGCTTTGAGAGCTTCAGGTGGCGAGCTGGCAGTAGCACTTTCAGAGCGCTCTCCAGACGGGATTTTCAATCCTGGCGACAGAAGAGGAAACCCTGGTTCAAAGGACTCTTACTTCTTCGTAATGTTTACCGTAAACTATTATCTCAGCAGATACGCATCCAGAAATTAATTAAAAATTATATATGCAAAAGGCGCAAATGGGAATCAACCATTTGCGCCTTTTTGCTTTGATAAGCTTTTATACTAGGCTTCCAATTGAGAAAGCACATTTCTCCAGCTCAGTCTTTCTGAAACATAGGCCCCCACTTCACTGATTGGAATTCGATCCTGCTTCATGCTATCCCTTTCGCGAATGGTCACACAATTGTCATCCTTGGTTTCATAATCAACGGTAACACAATAAGGCGTACCAATCGCATCATGGCGACGATATCTTCTACCGACTGCATCCTTTTCATCATACATAACCTGATGATCAAACTTCAGATCACCAATGATCTTGCGGGCAATTTCCGGCAAACCATCTTTCTTCACCAATGGGAATACAGCCACTTTGTAAGGAGCGAGTATTGGATGTAAACGCAATACTTTTCTGATCTCTTTATCCCCTTTTGCAGTAGGCACTTCTTCTTCATCGTAAGAATTGCAGAGATGAGCCAGGAAGGTACGATCCAATCCTACGGCGGTTTCCACTACATAAGGTACATATGACTCCTGCTTCTCAGGATCAAAGTACTGCAACTTCTTTCCAGAAAACTCCATGTGCTGACTCAGGTCATAATTTCCACGTGAGTGAATCCCCTCGAGTTCTTTAAGACCAATCGGATAATCAAACTGAATATCTTCAGCAGCATCTGCATAATGCGCCAGTTTTTCATGTGGATGAAAGTGCAGGCGTTCCGGACTTAATCCCAATGCTTTGTGCCAGGCAAGTCTTTGGGCTTTCCAATATTTGAAAAATTCCTGCTGAGTCCCCGGCTTCACAAAGTATTGCATCTCCATTTGGGTAAACTCTCTCATCCGGAAGATGAACTGACGAGCGATGATCTCGTTACGGAAAGATTTACCGATTTGTGCAATACCGAAAGGTAGCTTCATGCGCGAGCTTTTCTGCACATTGAGGTAATTGACGAAAATACCCTGTGCCGTCTCAGGTCGCATATACAAGTCCATGGCAGATTCAGCTGTGGCTCCCAACTGGGTTTTGAACATCAGGTTGAATTGACGAACGTCTGACCAGTTTTTAGAACCAGACTCGGGATCTACGATGCCATTGTTGACGATTACATCTTTCAATTGTCCCAGGTCTCCGGAATTGAGGGCATCCTCAAATTGCTTTTGAAGCACCTGAGCCTTAACCGCATTTCTATTTCTGTTCAGGAAGTTATTATAGTCTTCACTACCTTCTTCCCAGCCTTCTTTTCTGGCTTTCTTTACTGTATCCTTTTTAGATTTCGTGAGGTATTTGCCGATTTGGTCTTCGATCAATACATCTGCACGGTATCTCTTTTTGGAATCCTTATTATCGATGAGGGGATCATTGAATGCATCTACGTGTCCGGAAGCTTTCCAAACCGTAGGATGCATCAGGATAGATGCATCAATCCCAACAATATTTTCATTCATTTGGACCATGGCTTTCCACCAGGCCATCTTCAGGTTGTTGACAAGTTCTACCCCCAGTTGTCCATAATCGTAAACTGCACCGAGGCCATCATAGATCTCGCTGGATTGAAACACGAATCCATACTCCTTTGCATGGGAAACAATCTTGGGGAAAATTTCGCTGTAATTCATCTCTATTCCTTGTATTTCACGGGTTTATTAACCGGGGCGCAAGTTACAGAAATATTTTCAGGAGCCTAAGTATCGGTAGGCAAAATTGAGTATTCTTGTGATAGGTTGTTTTCTTTTTTAGGGATGTTTCCCTCTTTTTTAAAAAAGATGGAGTCAAAAATTGCAAAGCCTAGAACCTGCCCCACCAGCCTACCCTGTTCCCGATGGGCTGGGACCCTTCCACACAAGCCCGTTTCCCTTCAGTAGAAAGGAAACAAGCCGCATATGGCAGCTTTTTTACGTAATGGCTTCGCGTGCACTCCATTATTCGACCAAATAAGGGAGTGTGGGCTTGAGGCGGTGGGTCCTCAAAGGCCAGAATAGGAATATTAACGGAGCAAACTCAGGTAACCGCTTTTGACTACATCCTGAATTTCGCCTCCTTCCAGGCAAGAATAGGAAATCGTCCAATAGTAGACGCCTGAGGGTAAATCTTTTGTCCCTAATTTTCCTTCCCATCCAGTTGAAGGAACGGTCGAGGAATAAAGCGCCCGTCCATATCTGTCAAAAACATCCAATTGATAACGGCTGGGGGCTGCTTCAAATATGGGAAGAAAAGCTTCATTTATTCCATCTCCATTAGGGCTAAATACATTGGGAACCATGCTCTCACAACTACAGGTAAATTCACTTACCACAAAAGTCTCCCTCAATTGATAGCAATAGGATTCTACTTCTACCCAATAGGTTCCCGCTTCTTTTGCCAGAAAGTTTTCCGTAGTACTAAAGTCCTGCCAGGTGTAATTCAATCCCTTGAGATCCGGAATTAACTCCAGATCTGTATCCGAGCATTTTTGCAATTCTTTATCCGCAGGTTGAGGGGGAATTTCTTCATAGCTTATCTGAACACTGGCAGTCTGGCTACATTTTCCTTTCTGAACTTCGACACTATAGCTACCTCCACTTTCCACAAGCAATTCAGTTCCATTTGATTGATCACTCCACAGATAAGAATCAGCTCCACTTTCAACGCTAAGCAAAAGACTCTCGCCCGGACACAGGGTAGTATCTGCCCCCAAATCTATGGCTGGGAGCTCTATACCTTCTATACTAATGCTGTCTTTTCGGGTACAGCCATTCAGACTTACACTCAGCTCATATGTTCCTGGAGCTTGAATTTGGCGGATTAAATCTGTACTTGAATCTTCCCATTCGTAAGTAGCACTGTCCAAATCTACTCCCGTCAAACGGATCGTTTCCCCCGGACAAATCAAACTATCTTCAGCAAAAAGTAAAGTCTCAGGGAAACGGGCCTTGCAGGCTTCGACTTTTACATCATCTATGAAAAAATAAGTCGTCTGAAACATGGAGTCGCTATCGGGTGTGGGGACCAAAGTTGTATTGTCGTCCACCTTGAAGTTTCCGATTACGAGAAAACGCTCTCCTCCTTCAGCGACAAATTGACCGGAAATTTCCACCCAGTTATCCATATCCTCCAGAAGGTTCCCCTCCGGATTCTCCAATTGAGGTGTAAATAGCAAGATGGTATCAGAGGCAATGGTATCTGGCGAAAGGTACATGCCTATATCATCACTAAAATAACCGGCATTATCCCCCACACTTACTTTAAAACTCAGAAAATAGGTATCTCCGCCTCGAAGGCTGTCCGTCAACTCAACTGCCAGATACTCTCTATAATTTTTGCCCGCGACAAAAACATCGGTCGAAATCCAGGTTCTGATACCGGCATATCCTTCTCCCATATATGGCAACTGATCTCCCCATCTGTTGGTAGGAACTCCTGAATAAGAAGGTGAGCCCGAACAGCTATGGCAAAAATCGCTGGTGTTTCTGTTTGGTGAATACCAGGGAACTGCCCAACCTAAAAGTCCCCTTCCTCCCGGACACCAAGTAAAATCATTGAAAGAAGAATTGGGAACGAGATTTTGTGCTGAGAGCGGTGAAATACCCAGCAGCAGCATAAAGATGCAGGCAGAAATGATTCGATCAAAGCTGAAACGGGGCATAGTAGCGGTTTAGCCTAAAATAGAAGCGTTAGTCCTTACAGCAATTTCGGGAAATGATTCAATAGTTTAACCTAATGACATATATTTTTGTTTCTATATGTGTTTTCTGTCTGACAAAGGAGATTAATCCAAGCCTGACTATTTGTTTTCAGTTTCTCTTTTTATGGCAGGCTCTCCACTTAAATAGCCCAGCTTCTGCAAAAATCGGTCTGTTTGGTAGACGGTTTCTTTGTAGTATTTCGGTTTGGCGAAATTGAAAAATCCGTGTTTTTGGCCTTCATATAAAAAGGTCTCACATTGGCTTCCCACCGCTTCCATTGCAGCATCAAAATCCATGGCCGTTTCCGGACTTAGCAGGGGATCTTCTGTACCAAAAAAGACGATGGCAGGTGGGGCACCTTTTCTGATATTATGTCGGGGAGAGATTTCGGGATAACGTTCGCCTATGCGATCGTATCCGTACTGTCCCGGTCCATTATTGTAAACAGGATTGAAAAGGACCATCGCATTTGATTGGGAAGAGATCTCCAGCTTTTCCCCTTCTTCCTCTAATCCAGGAACCAAAGCCGTCGCAGCTGCCAGATGTCCTCCAGCTGATCCTCCAGCTGCAATGATTTTATCGGAATCTATGCCCAGTTCTTCCTGATGGATACGCAAAAATCTAATGGCAGATTTTGCATCCTTTACTGATTCAAAAGGAGTAGTACCGTGCCGGGATTCTACGCGATAATCAGCCAGAGCTGCTATGATCCCTCTTGAAGCAAAATATTGGGCATGTGGTCGAAACTGTTCGATTGTTCCTCCTTTCCATCCACCTCCAAAAAAGAAGATAATCACAGGCAATTGATCTCCCTTTTTAAATTCTGCTGGATAGTGAATATCCATTTTCAGGTCAATGGTATCTATGACCTTAAAACTTTTGGTAATAATCTGGCCTTCTGTTTGTCCCTGAAGACAAGCGTTCCCCCATAATAAAAGGAAGCATAAAGCAAGGAAAGAGAAACTTTTCATAAAAGGTAATCCGTTTTCTGGCTCATTAGTTATTCTGGATAAAAGGTAGGAGAGCTTCCCGCATTTTTATATAGCCAGTGGCATTGGGATGTAATCCATCTGAAAACAGGTCCTCATCTATTTTCTGATCTTGCTGTAGAAAAATATTTCCGATATCAGCATAATCAACCCTGGTCTCGGCGGCTAGTTGTGCCAGTTTCCGATTCAGTTGAGCAATACGTTCCTCATAAGCCCTTCGCGGTAACAAGCCCATCAATCGAAGATCGGCCTGAGCTTGACGATGCTGAATAGCTTTTATTAGAAGAGCTAATCCTTCCAGAATTTCCTCATCGGTATTGAGATGAAGATTGTTGGTGCCAATCATAAGGATGATATTTTCAGCTTCAAACTCCTCCAATTCATCATGATATACCCTCCACAATACATTTTCAATTCTATCCCATCCATAGGCAAAATTTCTGACTCCCATAGGGGTAAAGGTCTTTTCCCAAGATTCCTCTTCTCGTACCAATTTTGTCCGGGGCAAACCTCCCCAAAAGTGCACGATAGAGTTTGCCAGGATAATCGTTTTGGGAGGATCAGATTGATTCATCTTCAGGATATCTCTATGCCTGTTTTCCCAGTCATAATTTCCGGGTTCACGATATTGAATGCAAGCCTGTGTGGTCGAAGCCTTCCCCAAAGGCTCATCTAGAATTTGCCGTAGTTTTTCCTCATAAGCATCCGCATACTGCATCATGCCCAAATCATTGGGATGGGTTCCATCCACCATTGCATCCAGGCTCAAAGCAATCTCTTCACGGCTCATATAATACAGTTCTTCATATCCCTCCGCTTTCAATTGGGCAAAGGCTTTTTCCTGAATATCGTTGACCCGACTATAGGCTGTTTTTCTGGCAGGCACTAGCAGCCCATCTGTATACCCCGCATGCTCAACAAGAAGCACAGGCGTTTGAGGGTTCTTTGCTTTCAAACTCCTAACTGATCTTAGAATTCGCTTGCTCAGCTCTGCATCCTCATAGTTTTTTGCATCCCAAAGATTCGGCAAGCAGTCGAGGATGTAGATTTTGGGATCGACTTCCAGCAGCAAATCAATCAATTCTTCTTCCAATCGACCATTTCCAGAAAAGGCAAGATTGATCAAAGGCCTATCGAGTTTTCTGCTCAGGATACTGGTCCAGGCCATGCCCGGTCTGGAAGCACAGGCCCCTTGCGCAATAGAAGTTCCATAGACGACGATAGGTTTTTCCATCCGAATGGGTAAAGGCTGAAAATAAGCTTCATCCTCCACCCCAATTTCCATCCATTCCACCTGATTGTATAAAGGGAGATAAAGGCGATACTCTCGACCCATTTTATGGTAGGTATCATTTGGTTGAATGCCACTGAAGGTAAAGCTGATTTTCTCTCCAAAATTTCTTTGCCCATTGCACCACAACCAATTTCCATCACTATCTATGGCATAGAGATCAACTCCGGAAACTCCCGTAGCTGGCATGTGTTGCATCGCATGATTACCTTTTACTGTATAGCGGACTACGATTTTTTCAGCATTAGAACGAAAGCGAATCATCAGGCCTGCGGAATGTTTGGAGAGATTCCAAACGGCTTGTCTGACTACTCTTTTTGCTTTCTGAGGCAGTCGATCATAGGGATCTTCAAGCTCGCTATTCCAGATGCGCCCTTCAAGCAGACTTTCTTCCTCTTCTGCCGGATTCCACCATTTAAAAGTAGATTCCTGCTGGCTAAAAACAGCAAGGCAGGAAAACAGGCAGATGAGTAGGGATAATTTTTTCATGCTAAAAAGAAGACTTATTGGATAGAAAGCAAGCTATATAAGATAGCATCATAGGCACTGTTCTCTCCTCCTTCGTGAAAGAGCAGAATCTGGCCATTATCCATTTCCACCAAATCAGAGTAAGCCGAGTTTCCGGCATAAATAGTTTTTTTTGCACTCCAGGAAGCTCCCTGATCTTCACTTACTGCCAGGCTCATATTTTTCCGTTCTGATCCATGGGCGGGATTGGAGAATAACAAAAGCTCTTTTTCTCCTCTTTTGACGGCAAGCATAGCCGCCTGACATCGAGGTTCTGGCAATTCAGTATCAAACTTTTGATCCTCCCAGTTCAGGCCACCGTCTTTGCTAATCGCTATTTGACGACTTTGAGATTCCTTTCGGGCATAGTTTCTCATATTCAGGAGTAAGTCTCCATTGGGGAGTTCTGCGATGGTGCATTCATTGACCTGATCCTGAGGGGTAGTCCCTCCGAGTTGCCAAGTTGACCCCTGATCATCCGAATAGATCACATGAGAATAGTATTTCTTGCTTTCAGCCTCTATATGGTCGCAAGGAATGACTAATCTTCCTGCATAGGGACCTTGTTTCATTTGAATCCCATGCACCGGTCCTGTTGCATACCAGGTCCAATTCGGGAGTTTGGTAGTTGCGGTAATTTCTTTGGGCTCGGTCCAACTTTCGCCATGATCCTCTGTGCTCAAATGAAATACTCTTCGCGTATCCTCACTTTCCCCGGCAATGATTTCAGACTCATGATCTGTGCCTTTGTTCCAGGTGAGGAGCAAATGGATATTTCCGCTTTTTTCTTCCAAAACCGGAGCGGGATTTCCACATACATTTTTCCCATCATCCCAAATTACCTCCAGTTCTCCCCAACTTTGTCCCTGATCTGTGGAGCGTTTCATGACCAGGTCAATATCGCCCGTATCTGAGCAGCCATTTTTCCGCGCTTCACAAAAAGCCAGTACATCTCCATTGGCCGCTTTTATGAGGGCGGGAATCCGAAAACAGGCATAGCCGGACTCTCCTTGCTGAAACAAGGCCTTTGGTTCGGAAAGCTTTTCAATGCCGACAGTTGCTTCTGCATCCAGCGGCTTTTGACTCTTATTCTCTTTGCACGCAAGTAGCAAAAGCATAGATGCAAGGAAAATGATCCTGTTTTTCATATCTGCGAATTAGTTTTCGGCCAGCCAGACGGCCATTTCTCCCATTTTTCTATGTGCCCACGCATAATAAGGTATAGCCGTAAAGTCCTTCATTCCATGAGCTGGCGAAGTCTTGCCATTTATTTTACCCAAGCCTGAAAAGAGACCCTGATCATAGCTATAATTGAAGGGAGTCTCTCGAGAAACACCCAAATTCAAAACTCCTCCGGGATTGTCTACCTCTTCTGCACAGTAAACCAAAGGTCCTCTTTCGAGTGCGATTTTGCCCTTATTGGCTTCCACCAGTTCATGGCTTTCTACCTTTCTCACCGGCATCTCAAAAGCAAGCTCAATCACGTCTCCTTTTGCCCAAGTCTTTTTCTCCAGGCTGAGATACCCGCTTTGCAAGTCTACTGTTACTTCTTCTCCATTCACCTTTGCCAGTATTCCTGGTTTTTCGTCATCAACGTATGTATAGAGGTCTCCGGGCATAACTTCATTTCTTGCCCAGCCGGGAATACGCAAATTGAAATGAGCATCTATGTCATTCTCTATTTCAATCTTTACCTTTCCTTCCCAGGGATAATTTGTTGTCTGCCTAATCTGCAGTTCCTTTCCCCCGACCGCAAATTTCGCCTCATTCCCGATATACAGGTTTACAAAGACATCCTCATCCTTTACCGCATAGATATAGCCAGGCAAAGAGGGCAAGACCCGCACAATATTAACTGGACAGCAGGAGCAGTCAAACCAGGGCGATCGACCACAGACTCCCTGATTAAATTTCTTCACGCCATCTGCTTCCAGGGGATTGGGATAAAAGAAAGTATTGCCTTCAAAAGAAACTCCTGCCAGAAAACCATTGTAAAGGGTCCTTTCGAAAACGTCCATGTATTTCACATCTCCCCCTCGGAGGAACATGCGATGATTCCAGAACATCAAGGCAATGGCTGCGCAGGTCTCTGTATAGGCAGTCGCATTTGGGAGTTCATAGTCTGGCCCAAAGCCCTCGTGTCGAGGTTCTGCTCCGATGCCTCCGGTTAGATAAATCTTTTGATGTACGATGTCTTTCCAAATCTTGTCCAGTCCTTTATCATAAGCGGTCTCCCCGGTCAAAGCTGCTACATCCGTAGCTCCCGAATAGAAATAGCCCGCTCGTACGGAATGTCCAACGGCTTCTTCCTGATCAGCCAGCAGTTTATGTGCCTGTTGATACTTCATATCATTGGCTTTTTCCTCTGACTCATAAGGTGCTTCTGATCCTCTTTGATCTACAAAGAATTTCGCCAGATCGAGGTAGCGTTTCTCACCCGTTACCCGAAAGAGCTTCACCAAACCGATCTCAATTTCCTGATGTCCGGGAAAGCCGGGATTTTTGCCCGGCCCGAATACCTGATCCACCAGATTTGCATTTTTCAAGGCGACATCCAGAAAGGAACGCTTTCCAGTCGCCTGATAGTGAGCGACTGCTGCTTCATACATATGCCCGACATTGTAGAGCTCGTGATGAATGCCCAAACTTGTCCACCTTTCAGTACCGGCACTATCTGCCGCTTGGCTCGGATCGATGGTCCGATTGGTGTAGAGGTAACCGTCCTCTTCCTGGGCTGCAGCTATTTTATGAATGAGGTCATCCAGGTATTGGTCCAGTTCGGGATCCTTATGAACCATGAGGGAATAGGCCGCTCCTTCGATGATTTTGAAGACATCGGAATCATTGAAAAAGATGCCTTCGAATTCGCCTTCTTCGAGCCCTCCAGCAATGGCAAAGTTTCGGATGCGTCCAGTTTCTTCGCTCTTTTTGAAATTGTAGGGAATGGTAACCTTGCGGTTGGTTTCGATACGCGGTGCCCAGAAGCTATCATTAATTTTTACATCGGTAAAGGCAATGGGTTGAATGGGATAGTCGAGTTCGAGTGAAGCCTTTTGTCTTGTCTCCTTATTTGCCACTTCCTGGCAAGCTGCAAACAAAGCTATTGCCAACAGCATATAGAGACTCGTGCTGAGTAGTTGCTTATAGTAGTTCATTGCGATCGTATATGTTGATTTAAGATCGCTTTAAAGCGGGGAATTGTCAAGTTTTGGGTTTAATACTGCTTTTCCTTGGAGCTCCGAATAAGTTCAGAGAGCTTTTTACAGTAGCTCACACCTGTAAAAATTTTAACATTCAGGCATTTTCACAAAACTAAAGTGTATATTATAGATACTTTTCCTTTGGTGTTCAGGTCACTAGGCTTGATGTAAATGTCCTCTCCCATTCGTCTCCATAATGATAAAGTGCAATAACTCTGTGTTCCTATGGGAATATTGGAGTGCCAGATCATGCGTAAGACCCTGAGGTTTTAGTATGGACTCATTTTTAATCCTTTAACCTTTGAATCTGATGAGAACCTTTTTAAGCATTCTTTTGATAAGCCTTTGCGGCTATCTTTCTGCAGCTAAGTACACCATAATTGAAACTTTCGGGATTGTAAAGTTATGTACCACTGACCGGCAGTTGCATCATGGAGATATCATCAATATAAATTCAATTACCGAGCTCTGCTTAATTGATAAAGGCGATACTACTGCCATGGCTCTTATGTTAAATGCTGATACCAGAGTAAATTACGTTCTGATACCTACGCTAGCTGAAGGAAAGAAGAAAAATAAACTGATTCCTCTTAAGGACGATGGGTATCAATTCAACCTTACTCCACCTCAAAATGCCAAAGGAGAAATAGCATTTTTGAAATCTTTCTTTTCAGAACCCAAGAGAGTTATCCTGGGTGAAGAATTTTCTATTCCCATCAGGCACCTTCCTATCCCAAGAAAGCTGGCCCCTTTTAGAATTGATTATTCTTACAAGGGTAAGAGAGTCACGAAATATATGTATACCCAGAACAACCAGATCTCCTTTAAAGAGGCTAAAATATATATAGTTGATGGGAACCCAATCAATCCCCGGGAAGCTGGCCCCTTAAACGTTTATTATCGATATGAAACCTATACTAAGTTAGGGACATTTAGGCCTATTTTTCTTGATGAAGAGAAGATCAAACGTGAAATCAATCACTTCCTAAAGATTAATACTAACGCCTTACAAAGTGGACCAAACAGATATAAAACCATAAATAATCTCATGGATTTATTTAATCACGCTCACGGATTAGGAGACTCGCCGGAAAATAGAGAATGGGTCAACACTTACCTAAACAGTAAGTTAAGGAGAAGAGTCGGTCCTGGGAGGGCAAAAATAGAAGGTAGAAAGGCGGTTCGGAATAATTAGGGATTTAATTATTCATACCCTGATGTTCAAGATATCCCTCCAGGGTATAATAAAATCGAACCATGCCATCGTCCCCGGCGCAAAAAACGGTATTTCCGTCGGGGGCGAATCCTACCCCAGTAAATTTAACGGCTGTCTCCTGCATGCTTTGCAAGAGGTTCCCATTAAGGTCCAGAATATTAGCCCCTCCATCAGCACTAGCATAAATGATCTGCCTGGAATCTAGGGAGAATTCTATGTCCTTTATGGCACCGCTACCGCTGAGGCTTGTTCCAGAAAGATCTTTCTTCCATATTATCTCCCCCTCATCATTCCATAGAATGAGAGTGTTTGAGAGATCACCACTTGCTAGATATTTTCCGTCAGGAGAAAAGCAAATGCTCCGAACAGCTGTTTGATGTTCTTTCCAAATCGCACTAGGCTCCTCAGCCCCTCCGACTTCCCAGAGTTTTAAGCTTCCATCAGTTGCTCCAGTTAAGATGGTTTTTCCGTCAGGGAAAATTGCAGCTGTTCTGATCCAATCTTCCCCCCTAAAGCTTTGCAAAAGTTCACCATTGGAGTTCCAAATATTTAACAGGCTATCTAGTCCGGAACTTATGAAAAATGATGCATCTTGTGACCAATTCACAAGTGTGCAACCTCCATTATGGGTTCCGATAATTTTAGATTCGGACTTTGGACTCTTAGATGTTGGAAGGGTCCAAAATATGAGTGATCCATCCATAGAGCCTGAAAGAAGCGACTTAGCATCAGGAGAAAAGGCAAGCGAACTAATATCTGCCTCATGCCCTTCGAGATCGTATGTATTCTTATTACGTAAATCCCAAATACGAATGGGGAGAGCATGGGTGCTTTGATCAGTAAATCTTACATAATTACTCAAATATTTCTTTTCCCCTCCGGTCGCTAACAAGCTTCCATCAAAAGAAAGATTATTCGCTCCAAGGCCAACAGTAAACAAGGTTGTAGTTGAAATCTGAGGATGTAGCAATTGTCTAGCTATTTTCGAATCAATTTCCCACTTTCTAATAGTTCCATTTTCACTCGCAGAAAAGAAAACCCTCGCTTTTTCATCAAATGCTAAAGCATTAATGGCATTTCCATGACCTACATACTTTTTTAATTGGTTTCCGTCTTTATCCCACTGAATGATTATTCCGTCGGCACCGGATGTAAATAAATTCTCACCAGGCCCAAAATAGGCTTTAGTAACTCTATTGGTATGCCCTTTAAGCTGAACTATTTTTTTCCCTGTAGTGTCCCATAATATTGCAGACTTGTCCCTACTTGCTGTCAAAATATATTGATCATTATCTGAGAAATAAGCGCTCAAAACCCAATCTGAGCGTGCATCCAGCTTTCGAATCAACTCCCCTTTCCTAGTCCATACTTTTGCAGAGGTATCAGCACTCGCACTGAGAAAACGTTGTCCATCAGATGAATAATCCAATGACTTTACTCCTCGAAAACTACCCCCATGCGCAACAAAACTGGTATCCAATTTTCCAGTTTTCCATGACCATATCCATATTTTCCCATCTCTCGTACCTCCCAACAATTGTTTCCCGTCCGTTGAGAATACCAGACTCGTAAAAGGGGTTCCATCACCTTTTAATCGCTCAAATATTTCCCCTCCTTTAGTCCATATCAACAGTCTTGAATCATTGGCCGCTGTAGCATAAAATTCGCCATCTGGAGTAAATACTATCTCATGGAGGGCCTCCTCATACACCTTAGCTGAATCCAGTAAGTTTCCCCCTTCATCCCAACGCCAAATTCGCCCATTTTCATCTCCGCTAAGTACAAGCTTGCCGTCTGGAGATAAAGCCAAAGCTCGTATCGGACTCCTTTGTTGGTAAGTATCCTGGTAAAACTCATTAGAAGCATAAATTCTGCTTAAGGTTTGCCTTATCGCCTTGTTATCCGGTTTGATGGCCTGGCCTTCAGCCGCTAACCTCAATGCCTGGGTTGCATCGGTTCTTTCTACTTCAAGTGCCATGACGACCTTCTCATTGGCTCTGGCCTCCTGATAGGCCTGATAGCCCAGGTAACTAATCACCACGGAGAATAATGCAAGGCCGGCAACTGCAATTTGCTTAAAGCGTTTATTGCGTGCTCTTTCCTTCTCCAACTTCGCCTTCCTCAGTCGACTCCTCTCTATCAATTCTTCCTCTTTTTTTATCCAGAAGCGCATACCTGCTTTCCCCTGCTCCACCAATTCCAGGTCATCCGCATCCAGGTAGACTTCCTTATTTTGCTCGAAGCTCGGCCGTTTGCTTTCCAGAATCCGTATTGCACGCTGGCCGGGACGATCAGACTCTTTAAATTCTTTTTGAACCAAAGGCGCCAGGGTATCATGGGCCAGGGTGGTTTTTCCACCAATATCTGTTAGCAGGTATAGCTGCTTCAACTCTTGCAGGATTGTCTCCAATACATCTTCCCGATGCAGGTAGCGCTTCCTCAGTTCCTCCAAACCTCTGCTTCTAGCTGTGGAAAAATCAGTTGTGTGATGGTTGAGCAGATCAATGATCAAACCCGAACTTTCGGCATCTGGATGAAGCTGTCGTATTTTCTGCGTTTGCTGTTCGAAGAAATCATCCAGCAAAATGCCTTCCTTCAATAGTCGATTGTAGTTTTCTACGCTGAAGTGGCGTTTTTCCTCTGTCTCAGTTAACTCCCACATCTTCGTCAATAGAATTTGCAAAACTGGAGCTATGGAGGAATGGCTATCCACCAAAAGATCGTCTGCTATTATAGTAGGAAGCAGTTCGTCTACTTCCAATCGGTATTTTCGTCTCAAACGTTCCGTAGAACTTAATCCACCTACCACTTCCATAATGTCCTTTCTCGCCAAAGCTGGTAGATAGACTTGTTCACGTGGAATTTGCAGGCCCTTACAGGTTTTTTCAATCTCAGCATGGTACTCTTTTCGGTAAGAAAGAATCAGTTTACCATTGGGTCGGTCCGAAACTTCCTGAAAAACTTCTTTCAGCTGAACGAGGAGTTCCTCTAATTCTGCCTCTCGATTTTCATTTCCTTCGGTATAGATACCCTCCAACTGATCCAGGATGATAACCTGGGCTTTTCCTGCCACTTCCTCTTTTTCCTGCCACAGTTTCTTTAAGCTCTTTCCCTTATCTTCTTCCTTTTCCTCCAATTGCTGCCTTAGGCTTTTCAGCAAGGTATATTCGTTTGAAATCCGGACATATTTTACTTCCGACATCTGTCTTAAGCGGGGTAACAAGCCCGCATCCAACAGAGAAGATTTACCAACTCCAGATTTACCGTATAGTAAAAGTAAAGGAGCCGTATGTTCATCTGTGATTCGCTCGTATAGATTCCGGATCACGTAAGACCTTCCAAAAAAGATTTCTGCATGATCCGCCTCGTACCATTTGAGAAAACGAAAAGGTTCTTCCGGCAAGTCTTTTTTAGGGGGATTGGGAAGGCCAAACAAGGGATTGTTAGCGGCATCCGGCAGATTCCACTCTTCCACAATTTCTGCTCCCTCTCTCAGAATCAGCCGCCAGGGGAAAGCATCGCGAACTACTTCATCGTTCCACAAGCCAAAATCAAGGCTCCGTGAGGAAGAACTTGTCCCAGCAGTTCTGATGTGAATTTCATCCTCGGCATCCCGCCAGGCATGCAGGAGATTGGCACCATTGGCCAGACTTCCGTAAAATCGAACGGCCAAACGGGTAGCGACATTATCTGAGATCGAGGAGTTTGTACCAATAACCAAAGGAACTCCAGCATCAACCAATTCCTGCGATTGCTGCTCGGTAGTACATCCATTTAAGAATACCAATTGCAGTGATCTTTGGCGAGAAAGGAAAGAAACCAGGCCTTTGCCGTGAGCGACTTCATGTTCTCCAGTCTCTGTTTCCAATAATAATTGATAACCATCTGCATGCCCACCAAAGTGAAAAATGGCTATCCGATCTTTGTAGCGCTCTTTCTGGAAAGTATCTATGATCTGTTTGATCGTGGCATTGGAAATAGAAACTATTTCACAAAGCTTCGCCTCTTCTGCAGCCTCCAATACTTCATAAATTTGCCTTTGTTCGAGTGGCAGATTTCGCAAATATCTCGCAGCATCTACCCGATCGTTGGCAAAAGCCAAAAATATCACCGGAAGGGATTTCATAGGTTATCATTAAGAAATTTTTAGCAAATAGATTCCAGTCCAATTACAGGCTTAATTGTTAGGGAATAAAGGCGGGAAATACGATTGTCAACTTAGAACCCAATCGCTTTGCTATAGAATTCTTCAAAATACATGAAATAGCCCAAATCCCAAAACATTTGAATGTTAGGCCTAGCAAGGCACTTCCTCTCCTGACATTTACTGCATGTGTCTCTCTTTTTCAGTACCAAATCCATGAAATAGACTCTTTAAGCCAGAAAAAGCATCCAATATTAACTTAATGTTAAGCAAATGTTGATTTATTTTAAATATAATGTTAATTTAGCATTTCCTTAATGTTAATTATATATAGAAAGAGCTTTGAATACCACAAGCATTGTATCGAAGAAAAACTGGAAATTTTCTGTAAAAATGAAAGTTGATTGGGGAAGTGTGGCCTTTTACCTGGGCGTATTTGTTGTGCCCTTGTTCTGCTCTTTCCTCTTGGAAGCTCTGGGGATAAATATTTTTTCCTAAAAGAGATCCATTCCCCAGATAATCAGCTTTTCATTCAAACCGAGATTTCCAGATAGATTCCCCAAATTTTTTGAACCCTAAACATTAGAATTATGAATGCCAAACTTAAATTTAAACCTATCTCTATGCTTTGGTCCCTCCTGAACTTGCTCGTTTTGGCAAGTCTTCTTTTTGTAATGCTCTAATTGCATCAAATAAGGGCCTTGACAACATGTCCATGTACATCGGTCAGACGGAACTTCCTGCCCTGGTATTTATATACCAGTCTCTCATGATCAATCCCCAGCAAATGTAGCAGGGTCGCTTGAAAATCATGGACATGGACTCCGTCTTTCACGACATTGTAACTGAAGTCATCGGTTTCCCCATAACTTATCCCTTTTTTCACTCCTGCGCCTGCCATCCACATGCTGAAGCAGCCGGGATGATGGTCTCTGCCATAGTTGCTTTTGGTAAGACGTCCCTGTGAAAAACTGGTTCGCCCAAACTCTCCCCCCCAAATGACCAGGGTATCATCCAATAAGCCTCTTTGTTTGAGGTCTTTGAGTAAGGCTGCTGTAGCCTGATCGGTTCCCTGAGCCTGACTTTTGATACCGCTGGGAAGGTTTCCATGCTGATCCCAACCCATGTGGTAGAGTTGGATAAATTTCACATCCTGTTCGGCCAGCTTGCGTGCCAGCAGACAATTGGCAGCATAGCTGCCGGGCTTTTTCACATCAGGCCCATACATATCCAGGATGTGTTGAGGCTCTTTCGAAATATCCACCACTTCGGGTACAGATAACTGCATCCGAAAAGCCATTTCATATTGCTGGATTTTGGATTCTATTTCAGGATCGCCCCATTTTTCATATTGTTGCTGGTTGAGTTTTTCGATATAGGACAATACTTCCTTTCGATTATCCCGACTCATGCCCGGAGGATTATTGAGGTAAAGGACAGGATCTTTGGAGGAACGGAATTGAACGCCTTGATGATAAGAGGGAAGAAAACCACTTCCCCAGGCATGAGAACTCAAAGGCTGGGCTCCTCCTCCTTTGGAAATCAACACAACAAAGGCGGGTAAATTTTCATTGCTGGAACCCAATCCGTAGCTAAGCCAACTTCCAATAGATGGACGTCCATTGATTTGGGAACCTGTCTGCATGAAGATGACAGCCGGCTCGTGATTGATGGCCTCGGTATACATGGAACGAATGATGCAAAGCTCATCGGCCAATTGAGAGGTATAAGGCAAAAGCTCACTCATCCAGGCACCCGATCGCCCATATTGTTTAAAATCATAAATAGAAGATACCAGGGGAAAAGTAGATTGATCTGTAACCATGCCCGAGTTTCTTTGCGTACCTCGGACCGAATCCGGAATTTCTTCTCCCTGCCATTTTTTGAGCAGAGGTTTATAGTCGAATAATTCAATCTGAGAAGGTCCCCCACTCTGAAAAAGGTAGATCACCCTTTTGGCCTTGGCAGCAAAATGCGGTTTTCCCAGTACTCCTCCCCTATCTCCCATCGAAGCAAAAGCCGAAGTAGGATTGAGTAATTGTCCTAAAGCCAAAGCACCAAACCCCAGACTCGACTTCTTGAAAAAATCTCTGCGGCTTTGTCGGAAATTCAATTCCCTGATTTTGTCTTTATAATTCATCTTGCTGGCTTTAGGAGCGAGTATAAGCTTCTTCTGTGTTCATGATTCCGTGAATAACAACCGCGAGTGCAGCACAACTAATTTTATCCATGCTAATCCCGGATTTAGATTCCCCTACCGATAAATAGGCCTCAGCTGCTTCAGGAGTTTGCTCGAAATATTTCCATTCTTCCTGATAAAGCTCTTTCAAAAGTTTCAATTCTTTCTTCCCGGGAATTCTAGCGGTCAGCATCCGAAAGGCTTTCTCGATTCTTTCCTCTAAGTCTTCATTTTCCTGCATCAAACTTTCTGCGATAAGCCTTGCAGCTTCCAAATACTGGGGATCGTTGAGCAGAGCTAGTGCTTGTAAAGGAGTGCTTGTCTGCTTTCGCTGAACCGTACAATTGCTGCGGTCATTGGCATCAAAAATCAACATAGAAGGAGGAGGAGCAGTACGTTTCCAAATGGTATAAAGACTTCTGCGATACAGTCCTTCTCCAGGCTTCTGTAAATAAGGATAGCGCCAATGCTTATTGCTGATTTCATCCCAAAGGCCTTCCGGTTGATAAGGATATACACTGGGACCTCCTTGTTTTTTCACCAAAAGCCCGCTAACTGCCAAAGCATTGTCCCGGATCATTTCTGCACTCAAACGCATACGAGCTCCTCTGCTGAGATAGGTATTTTCCGGATCGTTCTCCAGGTTTTCAGGCAGTATTTTGGAAGAAAGTTGATAGGTGTCAGACGAAAGAATGTAGGCATGCAAGGCTTTCAGGTTCCAGCCTGATTCCTGAAACCAAATCGCCAGATAATCCAGGAGTTCAGGATGGGAAGGTAAGGCCCCCTGATTCCCAAAATCTTCCTGGGTCTTTACCAGGCCTTTGCCAAAATGCATTTCCCAGACCCGATTTACGATTACCCGGGCAGTCAAAGGATTATCGGGATGAAAGAGCCATTGGGTAAGGCCCAGTCTATTCTGGGGAAACTCCTCTGGATAAGGAAGAATGGATGCAGGGGTTTGCGGAAAGACTTCAGCTGCAGGATCATCATAAACGCCCCGATTTAGGACGAAACTTTTCCGGTACTTCGGCAAATCTTTCATGACCATGATCTCAGGAATTGAGTTTTCTATCTCATTCAATTCCTCCCTCTTGCTTTTGAGTTCATCTTGCCTTTTTCTGATATCGGTTTTTTGTGTAAATCGCCAATTTCTCAGCTCCGTTTCGCTTGCTTCATTAAGGATATCCGGATTGTGCAGGTAGGCGATTTCCAAAGGAGTCAATGCTTCCTTAAATATCCTTACTTCATCAATTCCTCCTCCATCCATGGGCAAAACTCCATCCCTTTTCCCCAACTGAAATCCTCCAAAGCCATAAGTATGGATATTGTATTCATATAAAATGCCTTTATACAAATTATCTACTTCAATCTGCATCTCTATCGGTTTCCCATCCAAATAAAATTGGACTCCTTTGGCCTTGCTACTTCCATCATAGCTCAAGCTGATATGGCTCCATTGTTCAGGAGGCAGGGCAATCTTAGATTTGAGCTGTAGAGAATTGGAAGGGAAGGCATGAGCCATAAGGAATTTGAGGCGGTTGTCTTCCAGATGCAAAGAATAGCCCTTATAGCCGAGTCGCCAATCTTCGCAATGCAGGAAGACGGAAGCTTCCTCATATACCCGATCCGGATATACCCAAAAATCGATGCTAAAAGGATCCGTTCTTTCAAACCACCCAACTTTTTCACCTAAAAATGCAGAGCTATAATCTGTATTGAAGATTGCCAATCCCTTTATTCCGGCTTTCAGTTGGGCTTCCTGTAAGCGCGCCGGTTTTTGCCTGGATTTTCTTTCGGGGGAAAGTTTTTGCTTGCCAAATTCTTTTACCTTATCAAATGGATAATAGGCCTGCTCTTTGGATCCTAAGGCTTTTTCCATCTCAGCTGCTTTTACTTTCAGCTTTACTTCGGTACTAGAAAGTACCTTTGCCAGACTTTTTTCTCCTTGCCTGATTTTTTCTTTCAAAAACTCCATCTGTTTTTGCGCGTCTTCATCTGCCAGAAGCAAAGCCGGACCGGGCGTAATATCAGGTCCATAAACGGCATGACCGATCTCGTCGGTTTGGTTAAAAAAGGAGAAAATGCTGTAGTAATCTTCCTGGCTGATGGGATCGTATTTATGGGCATGGCAGCGAGCACACTCCAGAGTAAGACCCAGGAAAGCTTTACCAAAAGTATTGGTTTTATCAGCCACATATTCCACCCGAAATTCTTCCAATTCTATACCCGCTTCAGAGTTCTTTTTATGGAGTCGGTTGAAAGCTGTCGGAAGGATTTGCTCCACTTTTGCATCTGGCATCAAATCACCCGCCAATTGCAGGCTTACAAAACTGTCATAGGGCATGTTTTGCTGAAAGGCCTCAATCACCCAATCTCGCCAGGGAGAAAAATCCCGATGTTTGTCATCCAAATAACCGTCGCTATCCGCATAGCGAGCCAGGTCCATCCAGTAGGCAGCCATTCTTTCTCCATAATCCGGGCTATCCAGGTATTTCTGAACCCAATTAGTGTAGGTAGCAGCAGAAGTATCTGCTAGAAATTGGTCTAGCTCTTCGAGTGAAGGAGGAAGGCCTCTGAGGTCAAAGGAAATTCTTCTGAGGAGGCTTTCTTTAGAAGCTTTAGAATTGGGAGTAAGCCCTTTTTCCTTCCATTTATTGAGAACGAAATAGTCAATGGGATGTTTTTCTCCGAAAGCATGATCCTTCTTCTCAGGCTTCACAAAGGCCCAGTGTTTTTTGTATTCGGCTCCTTCTTCAATCCACTTTATCAGGATGGCTTTTTGTTTTTCTGTGAGGGGAATTTTCGCCTCCGGAGGAGGCATGAGTTCGCTTTCTTCTTCGGTCAAAATCCGATGAAAGAGCTGACTTTCTTCAGCAGCTCCCGGACGAACCGCATAAGTGTCAGAACCCTCCATTTTACGGATAGCTTCTTCTGCAATATCCAGCCTTAAACCCGCTTCCCGTTTTTTATCATCCGGTCCATGACAAGAAAAACAATGTTCGGAGAGGATAGGACGAACATGAAAATTGTAGTCGATCTTCTCTGGGAGCTGTTCATAAGCTATCGCTACTTCTCCGGGCATAGAAGGCCTGCAAGCTGATGCATACATCAGCAGCACAATTAGGTAGTAGCGCATCGACTTCATCTAGTTTAAGTTCCCGCTTTTAAGCCAAAAGGACAAGAGCAAATTTCACATCTCACCCTTGTCCTTCTTTCTGGATTTTAAAAAAATTCTCGTCCGTTTAGACCCGCTCCAATTTTATGGGATAGGTCTGATTTGCATTCCATTGGCATACATAGATGTTTTTATCCTCATCTATGCAGACATCGTGACAATGATTGAAGATTTTCTGTTCTTGAACCATGCGCTGCAGTTCCCCTTTCACATAAGTCGGCTCAGTACCTCCGGGATTGGAGATCACTTTGTTCTCTGAATCAAGAATGGTTACGAAACCAGAATTGGGACTACTATTGTAGGGATGGGATTGTGGGTCTTTGGGATCCCAGGGCTTGGAAGAAGACCAGCAAACCCCTGCATAAAGATTATAATCATCAATCACCGGACGACATACAAAAGCCCCTGGCAAACAAATTGTCTCCAGGTATTTCCCGTCCAGTGTAAAGCGTTTGAAGCAGTTATCAGCACGAGAAGTAACCAAGAGGGTCGGATTCTCTTTATCTCGATCATCTATACAAACTCCATGTGCTGTTTGGAACTGATCTTCTCCAGGCCCTCTACCGCCTCCGATTTTGCGAATAAATTCTCCATATTTATTGAACTGAAGCACATAACAGGAACCATATCCGTCAGCGATATACAGATCTCCATTAGGGCCGACGGCTGTTTCTGTAGGCGAATATTTATCCTCTTTTTCGTAGGCTCCATACTCAGAAGGATGCCCTAGCATCATAAGTTCCCGGCCATCCAGGGTTGTTTTGATGACGGTTCCATTGGTATCACAGATGTAGAGGAATTCTTCCCCATTTGCATCCCAAAGACTTAAGCCATGTCCACCTCTATATCTGATTCCCCAGGAATCCAGCAGTTTGCCTGATTTATCGTAAATCAGGATGTTGTTTTTTACTTCATCTCCCACCATGATCAGGCGACCTTTAGCGTCCATCACCATTTCATGGCAATTTTTCACAGGCGTTTTTGCAGGAGCCAAATCCCCCCAATTCTTGTGTACCCGGTAAGTAAAATCTCCATGACCGAGAATTTCTGCGCCCAGTTCGGGTTTTGATTTACCGATCATAAAAGAGGGTAAGACAAAAGCGGCTGTGGCGGCAGCTGTAGTTTTGTTGAGAAAGCTTCTTCTGTTGAGTGTATTTTTTGACATATTTTCAGGAAAGTTTTTGTCTGTAGTAATTGCCTAAATCTCTAGCGATTTGCAAGTTCAGTTTGTTCGAGATCATACACCGAATTCTGAATCGCTCCCTCGAAGTCTGTTCCATCAGCAGCTTTGAGCTTATACTTGATTTCCATGATCCAGCTAGGCTTGATTTCCGGGAGATAAATCATCACTTTTTTCCCATCAGGGGAAATTTTGACCTCACTAATTTTCAGGTTTTTTTCATTGTATCGCTTTGATCCATAGGCTCTGGTACGTTTGATGTCCCAGGTATTGATCTCATAATTGCTAGGATCGCCGGCACTCTCATTATCCAGCTTTGCACTAAATTCCAGTTCCATACCAGCATCGAGGGCCTTCATTTTTATGGGTAAATGAAGCTCTTTGCCTGTATACCTCACCCGATATAGACCGCCCACCTGTATCATCCGACTTGTAGCCCAGGCAGCCATTCCACAGCTATACAATTGACCATCTTTAGGATTGAAGCGGCCTCTCATGATGCCAGTCGGAAACTGAGGAACGGGCAATTCTACCATACCTCCTTGCTCCTGATTTCCGACCATTTGAGTCATCACTACGAAAATCTTTCCATAGCCATAAGAGAGGTTTAATAATTTGCCGTTTAAAGGGCCCCACTGATCACTTTCTGCCCAGAGCAATTCGGAGGGTGAACGATCGTATTTCATATCGATCCAGCACATAGGTTGGATCATGGCTGCATCCGAGGAATCCTTAGGAGCTCCATAGCCCCACATATTGCCGTAAAAACCGCCCTTAGTAACGCGATTGATGCGGTTCATGGGATTCCAGTAGCCTTGTTGGTCGGTTACATAAAAAGAGCCATCCGGATTCATGCAAACTCCATTGGCAGCACGAAAACCATTGGCGAGTATCTCCGAAGTGTTTCCATCAGCACTTACCTTTATTAAGGTACCGTGTTGCGGAACCAGAGAAGTTCGGGCATGCCTGCCACTTTTGGCATAATAGAAATTGCCTTCTTTATCCATTTGCAGTCCCATGGCAAATTCATGAAAATGCTCTGTCACCTGGTGATCCGAATTGAAGCTTTCATAGAAATCCGTTTCTCCGTCTCCATTCAAATCTCTCAGAATAGCAATCTGATCTCTACAACTGACATAAATATCGCCCTCTTTGATCTTTATCCCCAATGGCTGGAACATACCCGTTGCGATTCTTGTCCAGGTAATTTTGCCTTCTTTTTGAGTAATGCCTGTCAATTTCCAGACTTCCCCATCTATGGTCGAAACAACGGCTTCCTCTCCACCTTCATAAAAGTCTATCCCCGTCAATCGCAAACGACTTTTCCAGGGATTTTCAGGCAGGGTAAAAACGTCTACCGCATAAGGTTCATCCTCATTTCCGGGAATAATGATGCTTTCAAGTGTTTGGGTGTATTGAGCCGGACTTCCTTTGGTAAAGCGAGAGAGATCTGTAGCCATTTCCGAACTTTCTGCAAAAGCCTGTACTTTCGCCTGCTCCTGCATAGACATATAAATGACAAACTTATCAGAAGCTGCTCCGGAAGTTTCCAATACATGAAATCCATCGGATTTAATGATCATATGTCCACTTCCATCGCTACTTACGGAAACATTTGCAGGTGCTATTCTGAGTTTATGGCTTTGCTTGGCGCCACTTATGTTGATCGTTCGGGCAATGATTGGTTTTTCTCCGGCTTCTGCTAAATCGTAAGTTTCTAAAACTTCCGCTTCTCCAACTGTATATTTAATCACCACCCGATCTTCATATCTGTACAGGCCTTTGTAATGTGCCCATGCTCGGGGCAAGGGACCGTATTGTCGGTCATCAGATCCATGGAAGCGGGGGTCCTCGAAAGAGCCCGTTTCAGGATTGGCCCAACCGGGAGTGATGGGATTGGCAAATTGGCGTTTGCCTACAGTTCGGGGATAGATATTGTGCTGGTCATCCAGCAGGATATCCTCCCAATCGATAAAGCCTTCACCTGTCCAGGCACCTACGAAACGCAAGAGATCATGGTCAAACATGGCAAAGGTATTTCCTTTGGCTACGCCTCCTTCTCCCGGATCGAGTCGCATACCGATCCCTTTGTAAGCAAAATTGACCTTGCTGTAATCTTCATTCGGCAAAGGAGATCGCCCGCCGGAAACATATTTTGGCGGATCCTCATCATCTGACATCTCATAGCAACGCATGAGCCAATTGCCATAATCCAGCTCGGTCCAGGGCGTATAATCTGTGGGTTCGGGTCCTTCACTGCTTCCTTTGGGAAGGGAATCGATATAGGCTTCTGTGACTTCAAAATATTGGCTGGGATTATGCTTTTTTATGAATTCATTTCGGATGAAAGCAATGACTGCATATTTCTGTTCAGGAACCAATTGCATTTGGGGTGGCATCTGACCAAAGCCTCTCGAAATGGTCTGATACATAGAATAGGGATCATTGCCATTTTTAAATGCATCCTTCCAGAATTTATTGGAGTTGGGCAGGGAACCGGGCTGTTCATTGTTGCCATGGCAGGCATAACAGGTGGTTCGATATATTTTTACTCCCTCATTTCGAAGGCCCCAATCTTCCTCCCATTCTGCATCCATATTAAGCAAAGAAGCATGATCTATATCCGATTCATATTCGGGTAGGTCGGCAACTTTGAGAATATATTCTGCTGGAACAGCAGGAGCCTCCGAAGGACTTGAGGAGGTACAGGAAGCATAAAAAATCAGGATAGCCAGCAGGCTAATCGTAGTAGTTGTAGTAAGTTTCATTTGGGCAAAATCCTTTCCTTTAATTTGCATAGAATCCCGGGAGAAAGCAATAGAGAAAGCGCTATTTGTCGAATGTACTATAAGGCTTTTTCTCTACTTTCAATCGATAAAACAGAGGATTGCATATTTCGAATAGATGGATTATATTAAAGTTCTCTTCTGACAGTGAGTCTATAATCCTAAACTACTTATTCAAAATTATATAGGAAAGCTATTTCTATTTTCCTATGGAAACACCTATTCCCCATGTCTCTAGCAGATCAACCCAATACTAATAGGACTCAACAAACCAAAGAAGAGAAACTCCATCCGGTTCTTGCAGTACTAAATTCAGTATTTACTTTTACTGGCTTTTTTATTCCGTCAAATTATGTTGATAACTCCTTTAGAATTATCCTTTCTAATATTTGGATTTATATCAAAGCTCTAGCGGTAAATCTTATAATATTTTTTGTGGCTATTGGCACTTTTACGGTATCAAAACAAGCTAAAGATGTCATTAACGGAATAGCTCAAGATGGAGGGATGAGCCTATTTTGGTTTTGGTTAGGGGTAATGCTTTTGAGTTTAAGTATATGGTACACAAGTATCTTTGCTTTAGCATTCTATGACCTTGGGGGATTAAAAAGTGTGATCAATGGGAGAAATGATTCCTCCAGGGCTCATAAAGGGCTAATTAAATTCCTACCCTACCTCCTAAGCATTGGTGTTTATGTGATCATCTGCACCGCATTTAATGGGATGGAAATAGTGAAAAACCCTTATGGTTGGTACTTTTTGTATATCGGGATATTTTTGGGATTAGGTCTCTTTGTTTATAGAGAGGCATATATGAGAAGGAATAACTTCACTCACTTTATCAAAAAAGGCCCGATGGCATATGATGATAAGTGTGCCCCAGATAAATTATTTCTGGATGGTATTTTTTACCTGATAATAGGCATCATTGTAGTGGGATTAGTTATTAGCTCATTTGACCCCAAGCCCATAAATGTTCCCCAATGGTTTAACTCTGGAGCTATCATTTGCTTTTACCTTACGGGGGCTACCCTCTTATTTAATATCGCATGGCATAAAATTCAGGCTGAATTCACAAAATTCTCTATGTCTTTTTTGATCCTGTTTTTGATTCCACTTTTCTCATTTTTCAACAACAATCATAAACTCCGAATTAAAAAAGAGGCTGAAATAAATCGGTCTAGTTTAAGCTCAGATTTTAATAATTGGATATCTGCAAAACTCGATGATTCATATACCTCTGAAAACCGATTTCCAGTAGTATTTGTCGCAGCGGAAGGAGGGGGAATTCGATCTATGAAATGGACGGCTTTATTGCTGGATAAGTTTTATAAAGAACAGGTAGGTTTCGACCAACATCTCTATGCGATCAGCGGTGTCTCCGGGGGAAGTGTCGGAGCTGTTTTCCAACAAGCTACCCTAAGCGAAAATGGGCCAGCTGAAACGGAAAAACTCAAACAAGCCATAAAGAATGATTTTCTGGCTCCGGTTACTTTTGGGCTGCTGATTCCGGATATGATTCAATCTATTATCCCTTATCCCATTGATTCCTGGGATCGGTCCAGATGGTTGGAGGATGCTTTTCAAGCAGCTGTAGAAAATTCAATGGGAACAGATGTTCTTGCTAAAAGCCTGACAGAGCGTTGGTATACATTAGGTAATAAACCAGCCCCAAATCTGAGCCATATTTTTCTCAATTGTACCGTTTTAGAAACTGGGCAAAAGGCACTCATATCGGATCTGGAAATCCCGAAAGAATACTTCGGAAATTCGATAGACCTCTTGGGAGAAATAAGAAACACCAGGCAAGAAGCCATGGGGATCCCTCTGAAAACCGCAGCATCCCTAAGTGCACGCTTTCCACTTGTTACTTCAGCAGGCAAAGTAGAATTAGGAGAAAACAGCCTACAAATTGTTGATGGAGGATATCATGATAATACAGGGCTGGAAACTATTTTTCAGATTCTCCAAATGATTCTTATCGAAACTGATTCTGCTGATCTCAACAGAATGAGCTTCAACATTGTTTTGTTGAAAAACAGCCTCGACAAAGATCTCCGGGAAGTAGAATCTTCAGATTTTGTTGTTGACATTTCCGCTCCATTGAATACAATTATCAGCAATTGGGGGAATAGTACCGTTAATACGATCAACAACACCCAAAATTCTCTCCGTAGCCTTTCTAAGCTTGGGCTGGATATAGCATTTTATCCCTTCCAATTGGATAGGAAAGTCATTATCGATGAAAACAATAAACGGGTCTACAAGGAAGATGAAGGGAAACAGATCATCCTACCCTTAGGCTGGTACTTATCTGAACGTGCGAATACAGAAATTGATCGTCAACTTAATGCCGTAACCAACCCCAAAGACACAGTCGGGGACAAAATGGCAAAACACAATTTTGAGACTTTTCAACGATTGATGGAGAAAATCAAGTAAACTTTCTATTAACCCATCACCTTCCCAAAAGCTTTCAACCAGGCCTGAGACATCAAAAAGTTTCCAGCCATAGAAGGATGTACCCCATCCGGGCACCAGTAAGAAGTAGGAGCTTCTTTTAAGGCTTCATCAAAGACTTTTTGATAGGGAATAAATACCGCATCAAATTGATCGGCGACTCTTTTAGATGCGGCCTGATAAGCTTCAAAATGACCTTTCCATTTCTCAGTTTCTATGGCTGTTCCTTCATGTAAAACGAATGGCTCCCCAATGATTAATTTCACATCGGGCATGCCTTTTTTCGTCCGCTCCATCAAAGCCATAAAATCGTCTTCATAGACTTTGGCCGTCCCGTCATAGCGACCGGATAAGGTATGCCAGAAATCATTAACTCCAATCAGAATACTCAAGACATCCGGCTTGAGCATCATGCAATCTTCTTCCCATCTATTGCTCAGCTGAAAGACTTTATGTCCACTGATACCCCGATTGTAAATCTGAAGTTCATCTCCCGGATGATTGCCCAGCATATGTGTAACGATGTGCCTCACATAGCCCTGTCCCATGCCTCCTCCCCGATTGGCATAATAATCTCCTCGATTTCGACCTGCATCGGTAATCGAATCTCCCTGAAACAAGACTCGCAATCCTTTAGGGATTTCGCTTACTTCTTCTCTTTCAAGGCTAAATAAACCAAGGCCTGATCCTGCAAGACCGGCAAATATATTCTGGATCGCATTTCTACGGGAAAGTGGCATTTGTAGTAGTATTAAGGATTAGAAAATCAATATACACATTTCGCCTTATTCCCCTTTACAAAATAGCTTTTGTAATTTTTGGCTTTGGGATCCAAACAACCTTCCAGGTCCAGCAATTCGATCTTTCTGAATTCCGTCGGATGACTTTCTCCCTGTAATGCGATATATCCCTCCTTTAGAAGCTTGCCATCTTCTTTCATATTTTCATCAAAACCTCCCACTACCCCGCCACCGATTTGCGGATGGGTATAGGTCAATACCTTTTCGCCTTCTACATAGTGAGTAAACATGGAGTCTCCCAAAACCTCTATTTCAACTGTTACCCATTGATCTCCCTCATAGGTTTGGGAAGTAGAAGAAGTACAATGAGGGGTAAACAGGCTGTCGTTCATAAAAACATGCGTCCCAGGTGTACATAAATTCGCAGTCGTCCTAGGCCCTTTGCCCAATCCACCCAGTAATTGGACCTCTATCGATATCGGAAAATCCTGCTCAATGCCCATACTAGCCGCAGATTGACTATGTAACATCAGACCATTATTTCTTGTGGCCCAGCCCGGACCTCCCGGAGCCTGTTCTCCTACGAATCTATACTCCGCACGAACTCTGTAATAGGAAAAAGGAGTCTCGTAAAAGATATGTCCAAAGGTTTCATCAAAAGCCTCATATTCATCATAATTGACAATGAGCCTTCCGCTATCTACCCCAAAAGTTTGATGAAAATTATCATTGAGCTCATGCCCCCTGATCTTAATGTCCCAGCCGGAAAGGTCTTTGCCATTGAAAAGATCGATCCATTCTTCTTGATCTGGATCATGAGGATTTGACTGAGAACAGCTTATAAAGAATAGACTGAGTAAAAGTAGTAGGTAGCGCATAAGGCAACTGAAGCATTTAAGGGTTTCTAAAACATTGGAAGGCCAAACATACAAGAAAAAGGGGCTAATTCTCAAGAAATCAGGCCATTAGGGTGAAAATTCCGAAAAATGAAGGAATTTTTGATAATTTAACATTTTGCAAAAGCCCTAAGATTACCACCCCTGCCAATGAGATTTTTTCTAATTCCTTTTCTATTGGTATTGTTTCTTGTCTCTACGAATCAGCTTCAAGCCCAAAAGGAGAAACTGGACGTCTACTATATGGCACTTGAGGATGCTGACGGAGAACGCAAAGTGGACCTGATGCTAGATATTATCAACAAACTCCGTGTTGCAGATCGAACTGAAGCCCAAAAACTGGCAAAAGACGCCCTCAAACTTTCCAACTCCCTCAAATATGTAGAAGGTCAGATCAAGAGCAATTATTATCTCGGTATCCTCGATAGAGATCGGGGACGATACAATAGAGCCATTTCGGCAACCGAGAAAGGACTTGAACTCGCAAAAAGCACAAAGAATACCGAAGAAATGTTGATGGGCAATAAGCTCATGCAGACCATTTATATGCTTAAGCAGGACCTAGAAAACGCAACTGCCTATCAAAATGCTTATAAACTGATTCGAGACAGTCTTTCCAGCTTACATCTTACCAAAGAACTGAACCAATTGCAGGAAAAACTGGAAGTTGAAAAAAGTAATACCGTAGCTGTGCTTACAGAGAGCAAAAATATAGAATCAGAACTTCGGGCCAATTTGATGGAGGAAGAGAATAAGCGGATTCAGCAGGAAATGGAGATCATAAAACTTGAGCGGGAAAGTGCAGAGTTGGAAAAGCAGGCCATGGAAAACATGATGCTACTCAACAAAAAGATTGCGGAAGAGGAAAAAGCCACCAATCAAAGAAATCTCGCCATTGCGGGAGTCATTGTTTCCCTTTTGGGCATTCTGGGCATCTTTTTGTGGGTAAGAGTCAGGCAACAAAGAAGGAGGGCACAGATTGAAACAGAACGTCGAGAAAAAATGGAGCAGGTGGATCAATTGAAAGACCAGTTCCTCGCAAATACCTCCCACGAACTCAGAACCCCACTCAATGGAATTATTGGATTGGCAGAATCCTTAGAGGACCGAGCGACCAATGATTTTCAAGAAGAAAACCTTTCCATGATCATTTCCTCTGCCAGAAGATTATCCAGTCTGGTGGATGATATCCTCGATTTCTCCCGAATCAGAAATCAGGAAGTCCGGCTAAACTCAAAAGCTATCGATCCCTATGCATTGGTCGAAATGATTGTCAAACTCAATCAACCTTTAGCCAAAAAGAAGCGACTCAAACTCAGCCATAATATTCCCAAAGATATTCCTGCGATTCACGGAGATGAAAATCGACTTCAGCAAATTCTACACAATCTCGTAGGCAATGCGATCAAATTTACCCCTAAAGGATTTATAGAAGTATCTGCTGAGGAAAAAGAAGGCAAACTACTCATTTCTGTAGCTGATTCAGGTATAGGGATTGATGAGGAAAAGCAAGCCTCCATCTTCCTTGAGTTTTCTCAGGCGGATGCCAGCATTTCGAGGACCTATAATGGTTCAGGTCTGGGATTGAGTATCAGTAAAAAACTGGTAGAACTTCATGGAGGGGAGCTTTCTGTACAATCGGTTTCCGGAGAAGGTTCGGTATTTAGTTTTAGTATTCCCCTAAGTTGGGAAACAGTACAAGAGCCTATCATTGAAGCTCCACTTGTTTCTCATTTACTGGAAGTCGATCCCCTTCCTAAAGCTTCCGGAAAAAGAGCCCCGGGAAAAGTGAGGGAAAGTGGGGTTTTGACTCAGAACATCAATGGGAAAGGGCACTTTAAAATCCTGATCGTTGATGATGAACCCGTAAACCAACAGGTATTCCAAAATCATTTTCTGGATCAAGCCATTGAAACCCATTCTGCCATGAATGGAGAAGAAGCCCTGGAAATCCTCGAAAATGAAGGCAAATTTGACCTGGTTTTGCTGGATGTGATGATGCCCCGGATGACAGGCTATGATGTCTGTAAGCATATTCGTCAGAAGTTTTCAGCCAGCGAATTGCCGGTGATCATGGTAACAGCTAAAAACCAGGTGCAGGATTTGGTGGAAGGCCTATCTACCGGAGCCAATGACTATCTGGCCAAACCTTTCTCCAAAGACGAATTACTGGCCCGGGTTAAAACCCATTTAAATCTATACAGCATCAACTCTGCCACCGGTAGATTTGTCCCCTATCAATTCCTCCGGGCTTTGGGGAAAGAGAATATCACCGAAGTCCATCTGGGCGATCATGTTTCCAAAGATGTAAATGTGTTTTTCTCTGATATTCGAAGATATACCAGCCTTTCTGAAAAAATGACTCCGGAAGAAAATTTCCGTTTCGTCAATTCTTATGCTGGAAGAATGGGGCCCATTATCCAGAAATACAAAGGCTTCGTCAATCAGTATATGGGAGATGGCATCATGGCAATTTTCCAAAACCAAACCGAAGATGCCGTACAAGCAGCTTTGGAAATGCAGCGCATGATCCGTGAATACAATTCAGAACGCCTCCAAATGGATCGTACCCCTATCGAAGTCGGGATGGGGATTCATACAGGCCCACTGGTTATGGGTATCATTGGAGATTCAAAACGGACGGAACCCGCGACCATTTCAGATACTGTAAATCTCGCTTCTCGCATGGAAGGCTTGACCAAATTTTATGGTTCGAAGCTCCTTTTGAGTGAAGATACCTTCCGTACCCTCAAAGCACCTGATACGATCGCTCATAGATTCCTTGGCAAAGTGCAGGTAAAGGGTAAAGAGCAGGCGATTGGGGTGTATGAAATTTTCGATCTGGACGGCAATCCGCTCGATAAACCCAAATGGGAAAATCGAGAAAAATTCAAATTAGCTCTGGAGAATTATTACCTCCAAAATTTTGCACAATCTCAAAAGCTATTTGAAGATGTTATCGCTCAAAATCATCTGGATAAAGCTGCCGAATTTTACCTCAAAAGATCCAAAGAATATAAGCTTGATGGAGCACCAGAAGCCTGGTCAGGAGTGGAAATGATGCAGACGAAATAAGCATTTCTGCCCTGGACTCATTATGCTTCTATAATTTCCCTATTTTGGGAAATCAATCAAGTCAACAATGAGCCAGAATCTTCCTGTCTTTGATCTCCACTGCGATCTGTTAAGCTATCTGCATATGGCAGATGATGCCTCCATTCATTCAGAAGATGTGATCGGTGCGAGTTATCCATTTTTGAAGAAAGGGAATGTACAGCTACAGGTCTGTGCCATATTTTCTCTGACGCAGAGCGGAAGTTATGCTTTCGCCAACGCTCAGCTAAAACACTTCAGCCAACTGATAGAAGGACCTGAATTTTCTGCAGGCCGATCTGAAGTAGAAATTAGAAAAGCTCAAGAAGAAAATAAACCCGCAATTTTCGCTTCTATCGAAAATGCATCTGGCTTGCTTGAAGAAGAGGAGCCGATCAGCCTATTGGAGGAAAGGCTAGATGAATTTATCAAAGGAACGGGCCGACTGCTTTATATCAGCTTTACCCACCATCTCGCCAATCGTTTTGGAGGAGGAAATTTCAGCGACAACCTACCGATTACTTCTGACGGCAAAAGCCTTTTGGCCTGCATGGATGGGAAGAATATAGCTGTAGATCTTTCTCATACAAGTGATGCTTTGGCAGAGGGGATCCTGACAGAGATCGAACAGCAGCGATATGATATTCCCGTCATTGCCAGTCATTCAAATTTTCGCCCGATTTGCGATCATCCCCGAAACCTGCCGGATGAGTTTGCCAAAGAAATCGTCCACAGGAAAGGCCTGATCGGAATCAATTTTGTTCGGGATTTTGTCGGGAGAAAAGGAGCTGAAATGCTCTATGAACATATCCAATATGGAATTGAAGAAATCGGGGCCGGGGAACATCTCGCTTTTGGAGCTGATTATTTTGATGAAAGGATGATTCCGGATCAGGAACGCAGGCCATTTTTCTATCCCCAACATAAGAATGCTTCCAAATTTCCTGCTATCCTTGAGGAAATGAAGGAGAAGGGCTTTAGTCAGGATCAACTTGAAAAGATTTCACATAAAAATGCCGAAGACTTCATCCGCAGATTAGGATAAAACAGGGAAAATTACCGTCCTTTGGGGCTGCAAAAATAGCCCTGATGAACTACCTCCAATTGCTTCGCCGCTACCCCAACTACATTGCCTATGGGGCATTGCATTTTTTCTTTTCCAGTCCCGGCCAGACTTTCTTCATTTCTCTCTTTGTCCTCTATTTCACGCAAGAGCTTTCGATTAGCCATATCGACTTTGATTGGTTGTATAGTGGGGGGACTTTGCTGAGTGCTGCAGTTCTTCCTTTTGTAGGGAAATGGGTAGACGAAATCAAGCTTCGCTACTTCAGCATCGGCCTGGCCATCTGTTTTGCTTTGGTGTGTATGGGGGTTGCTACTTTCAACAGCATCTATCTCCTCTTCTTTCTGATCTTTGGTTTGCGCTTGTGTGGGCAAGGTCTGATGTGTCTCACAGCCAATACCGCTATAGGTAGATATTTTCATGAAACCAGAGGGAAAGCCCTGTCTTTGGTCAATTTTGGAGTTTCTATTGGAGAAAGTGTACTTCCCCCCCTGCTAGTCCTATTGATTGCAGCGATAGGTTGGAGGAATAGTTGGTGGGTGATCAGTGCTACTGTACTATTGATATTCCTTCCCCTCGTGATCAGCCTGGTCAAACTGGATAGTCCCTTTCAATTTGCGCCGGAAGATGAGGAAGAGACTGAGGAAAATATAGACGCAGCCTCTCGACTCCAATCTTCAAAAAGTAAGACCCGGGCAGAAGCACTTAAAGAACCCAGATTCTATTTTCTCGTCCTCATTAGCCTCTTCATGCCCTTCTTCTCCACAGGCGTTATGATCAACAGCAGCATTGTGGGAAGTTCTTACGGATGGTCCCTCGAACTCGTAGCCCTGAGTATCTCCGCATTCGGCATCGCCCGCCTGCTGATGAACTTTATTTCTGGTTGGCTAATTGATACCTTTTCAGGTATATGGGTATTTGGATTGCAGGTAGTTCCCCTCATTCCCGGCGTAGCCCTTATGCTTCTTTTCCCTAATCCGGGCTCCTGGGTGATTTTCTTCATTTTGATGGGAGTCAGTGCCAGCCTCAATTCCCTTAGCGGCACAGCTACCTGGGCAGAAATTTATGGCACGCGTTATCTCGGAAGTATCCGAAGTTTAGCCTCCACTTTCGGAGTATTTTCTACCGCCGCCGCCCCTATCATTTTGGGTTTTGGCCTGGCAGACATCGAGAGTCAACAATGGACCTTTGCGATTTCAATTGCCGTAATGCTTTTGTTGAGTCTATTGGGAATAGTCTTAGCCAGGAGGAAAGAGTAGGATGTGTTGGAGTTGAGGGGAATTCCTAATCTCTTCAGAAAAAACAACTAGAACACGAGAACACTTTTCCCCTACCCACTACTCGCCTCCTTATCAAAAGCATCAAATTTGGCCCAGAGGACTCCGGCAGCCAAAAACATGATCAAACTCAATAAAAGCGAAGCATAAATGATGTTGGGGCCATTGCCTTCATCCGCGAAAAATGGTACGGCCAGCAAAGCAATAAAGGCAGCTCGCATGAGGATATTTACTACGGCGAAAAAGGAATTGGCGCGACCAATGACCTCATTGGGGACGATACGAACCAGATAAGTGATACGATGAATGCGGGTTCCTGCATTGCAGATCCCCAGTAAGAAGCCTCCCAGGAGGGTAATCCAGATGGATTGGGTCACAGATAAAAGGAAATAGAGGATTCCCGCGAAACTGAGGAGAAAAATGATTTGCCGGACGAGATTGCTTTTTCGGATGAAAGTCGACAGTCCCAGCAAACCCGCGCTCAAGGCCCCCAGGGCATAGAAGCCTTTGAAAAAGGAAAGGACAGAAGCTGATTCATTCAGGTATTCTTTTACATAAATCGGCCCCAAAGCCTGTACAACTACTATGAGGGAGAAAAAAAGCACATGAGAAGCAATCCCAAATATGAATATGGACGGGTTCTGCTGGAGATAATTGAAGCCAAATTTCAGTCGCTGGATCATCTTTCCTTTATCCGGTTTCCAATTGGCACTACGGGTATAAGGTATGAGGGCAATACATATAAAGCCTAGTACATAGGTTATTCCGTCCAAAAGAAATATCTCGTGCAAACTCCAGGCATCAAATTTCCAGGATTCCGGCCACCAGTTTACTTCTTGTGTACCATCCAGAAGCAGGGCGCCTAGCATCATGCCGATAAAATTGGTGGTTTGCCCTTGTATCTCGATCGCAGAATTTACCCGGGAATAATACTCAGGCTCAAATAACTCCTGTACAAATGCATACAGATTGGGATAATGGACACTGTAGAGCATCACGGTCATGAGATAGACCATGGCAATCAAAGGGAAATTTACCCCTCCATTTAGAAAACCAAATGCAGAGATACTCAGCAAGATAAGGCCTCCAATCCCTGTAGTTGAAAGGAAAATGTGTTTACGATTGTATTTATCTATCAGTGTGCCTGCATATAAGCCCCAGAACAGGACAATGACAGTTACCGTCGTAACCATCATGGCATTTTTAAATTTTCCTTCAGCTAATCCCAGAATATGCCAGGGGATCGCCAACATGGTGATGCCTTGAGCGAATCCGCTGATGGTATTCGCACTGAAAAGAAATATTAGTGCTTTAAGGTTTTTCAAGTATCAGGTCTTAGAGCAACAAACTTAGGCAAAAAAAAGAAGCCTGACCGGGGAGTACCCGACCAGGCTATATATATAGGATTGATTATTCTCTATAAGGCCTCTACAGGTATTTCGAATGAGATTTTCACTTTATCTCCCATGATCCAGCTATTCCCCCCTACTCCATAATCTCTGCGATCAATATTAAACTTCCCCACGAAGACATTGTTCTCAAAAGTAAAAGGTATCGTTACAGATTTCGTTGTGGCTTTTATGCTGAAGTTTCCACTTACATTGTATCCATCTTTAGTCGCTGAAATACTGCTCGAAACAAATTTGATATTCGGGTACTTTTCGACTTCAAAATAATCCTCACTCCTCAGGTGATTATCCCGTTTATTTATGCCTGTGTCTATACTTTTTACAGGGATATTTGCCTCTATTTTACCCGCCGAAGGATTCTCTTTATCAAAGTTGATCGTACCAGAAAGACCAGAAAATTCACCGTCTACGTTAAGTCCGGCATTCTTTATGATAAAGCTTACCTTAGCGGCGGAGGAATTAATCTTATAATTGATAGGGTTTACAGCTGTCTGGAAGCCAAATAGCATGATAGCCAGGAGGCTGATTGAGCATAATTTGAAAGATAGTCGCATGGGTTGAACGTTAATTTTAATACTTTTCTATAAGAGTAATTAGGAGAAGGATGGTTTCATAAGCATTATACCTGAAAAAAATGTTAATGTTTTCTTATTTCGACTTCAAATATAAACGCCCCTTAAAAAACTGCCGTAAATTAGGATAACAAACGTCAAGCATTACTAAAATGAAACAAGTTGCCCTAAGTGCCATAACTGCGCTAGTTGTAAGCCTCGCTTGCATTGCAACCTACCATAACTATCAATCCAATTTAAGTCAGGCATCTGAGGAAATTGGAAAGGAAACGCCAAGCGATGATGAGCTTTTTGCTCGTGGGGTTTCTCAAGAAGAAATGCCTCAATATGTCCCGGCAAACAGAAGCCTCGGGCAAGCCCCCCAAAACTTTAACTTTGCCGCCCAAAAGGCTATGCCTGCGGTGGTACACATCAAATCCTTCCAAAGCTATCAACGCAATGAGAATGGATATGACAATTTCTATTATGAACTCTTTGGGATAAAGCCTCAGCGCTATAAAGGCAATCAGCAATTATCCTCCGGCTCTGGTGTTATTATCAGTCCAGATGGATACATCGTTACCAATAATCACGTGATACAGGATGCCGATGAACTGGAAGTCAGTTTATCCGATAATCGCAGCTATAAAGCTACCGTTATTGGAACCGATCCATCTACCGATCTTGGCCTTATCAAAATAGAAGCAAAGAGTCTTCCCAGTCTGAGTCTTGCAAATTCAGATGAAAGCCAGGTTGGCGATTGGGTTCTCGCTGTAGGGAATCCCTTTTCTCTGGCTTCCACTGCCACTGCGGGTATCGTAAGTGCCATTGGTCGTGATTTGGAGATCATCAAAGATCGCATGGCCATCGAATCATTCATTCAAACCGATGCAGCCGTAAATCCCGGTAATAGCGGTGGGGCCCTGGTCAATTTAGAAGGAAATCTGATTGGCATCAATACAGCCATCGCCTCTCCTACCGGAACCTATGCAGGATATGCCTTTGCAGTTCCTGCCAATATCGTGAAGAAGGTCGTTACAGACCTCAAGCAATATGGCTCTGTTCAGCGCGCCTTTCTGGGTGTAGCAAATATGCAAGCGCTAAATGGAGAATTATCCAAAAAGTTGGGGATTGACCTGACAGAGGGTGTTTATGTGGGAGAGCTTACAGAGCAGGGCGGCGCCTATCAGGGCGGCTTACAGGCAGGAGATGTGATCGTAAGTATCGATGGAGTTAAAACCCGCAACGAAGCCAAATTGCTGGAGCTGATAGGAAGAAATCGTCCCGGCGACCAGATTGACGTAAAAGTTTATCGAAATAAAAAGAATCGCAGTTTCCGGGTTACCCTGACCAATGCATATGGGGAAACAGTCATTCTCGCTCCGGAAAGGAATGAAACCCTAAATAAACTCGGATTGAGTATACGAGACCTCAGTGAGAAAGAAATGTCACGCCTGAATATTGAAAGAGGGATACTCGTAGAAAAGCTTTATGCAGGTTTATTAAGGAGTCAAACCTCTATCCGCGAAAAGTTCATCGTTCTCAAATTCAATGGAGAACTGATTGACAGCGCCGAAGACTTTACCAAAGCACTGGAAACTAGCAAAGAAAAAGTGAGTATTACCGGATTCTATCCTCGATACAACAGACTTCAAACCTATGAATTTGATATGGGTTTGGCTGAAAATACAAACTAGGAAACAGATTTTCCCGAAAGGGCCCTGGCAGCTAATCCTGTCGGGGCCCTTTTCTTTATGGCAAAAATATTATCCCATTATATTTCAAAACTGCCATCCTGAACCTAATTTTCCGTATGCCCAAATCCAGCCTAAAAGATATTCCCGGTAGCGAAGCTTTTTGGGGAATTCCCGATACCCTGAGATTTTTCAAAGATCCTCGAAACCTACAATTACGCAAGCAAAAGAAGTATGGGGATATTTTTCGTTCAAGCTTTCTCGGCAGACCCATCATCACCCTGATGTCGAAGGAAGCAACAAAATTCTTACTGGTAGATAATCCTAAAGCCTTCAATAGTCGTGAACCCTGGGAACTCGTTCTGAAAGACCTTTTTCCCAATGGACTTATGTTGATGGATGGGGCCCAACATAAATACCATCGAAGCATTGTTGCCGAAGCTTTCAAAAAAGCACCGATGGAAGGCTATTTAGCTCTGATGCGTCCCATAGTGGATGATTTCATGAGCAAGCTTTCATCAGGCGAAGTCTTACTCTTCCCTACCTTCAAAAGCTGGACCCTGGAAATTGCCCTGAAAGTATTTTTCGGTCTGGATACAGGTACTCAGCTCCCAAAGATCAATAGAGCAGTAAGTCGAATCGTTAAAGCCAGTACTTCCTTTCCTATAAAACTCCCTTTTACAACTTATGGCAAAGGAATAAGGGCCAGAAAAGAACTACTACATTTCTTCCAATCCCTGGTAAAAGAAAAAAAGCAAAATCCGGGAGAGGATCTTTTTAGCAGATTATGTGTGGCGAAAAATGAGGAGGGAGAAATGCTGGATGAGGAACAGGTGGTTGATCATTTGATTTTCATTTTGATGGCTGCACATGACACCACGGCCAGCACCATGACGAGCTTGTCCTATTTCCTGGCTAAACATCCCGAATGGCGGCAAAAATGTCGAGAAGAAGTCGAAGCTTTTTATGGGCGAAAAGAAGATTTTAAGGTCCGGGAATTAAGAGAAATGGAGCAGCTTGGACTTGCCATCAAAGAAACCTTACGCTTATATCCTCCTCTGGTAACGGTTTCCCGCAAATGTACAGATGCCGTTCAGTTTGGCGGCTATGATTTTCCAGCTGGAACTTTTTTAAGTACTCCTTTCGGCCACCATCACCTGAATGCTGAAATATGGGAGGAAGCTCATACTTTCGATCCGGAAAGGTTTAGCAGCGAAAGGAAGGAACACATGAAATGCCCTTATGCCTACTCCCCTTTTGGAGCCGGCATTCATCATTGCATCGGTTTTGCATTCGCCGAAATGCAAATCAAACTGATCATGAGTCAATTTCTCATGAAAGCAGATTGGACTGTACCCACAGATTATCAGATTCCGATGAAATCTGTCCCCATCCAGGAACCCCAGGACGGATTACCAGTCCAACTTTCCCTCAGAGCTAAATAGTTCAGGCATATTGTCTATTTTTGGGGAGAATAATTACCCAAAATCCTTTTTTGATGAGTCAAACGGAAGACCAACTCGCAGCACTCGCCTTTGAAGCAGAAGAACTGATCCATGAAGGGGAGTTTGATGAAGCCAGGAAAATAGGTCAAAACCTGATAGATGCCGGGAAAGAATATGGTTTTCAGGTCATGGCTATGGCTGATCAAATGGAAGAGAACATAGATTCTGCCTTGAAATGGATTGAAAAAGGCATGATGGCTCATCCGGATTCCTGGACGCTGGGAATGACCAAGGGAAATATTTACTCCGAAAGTGGAAAAGTGAAAGATGCCGTTTTGGCCTACAACATCGCTGCCCGAAAAGAAGGAGCTGACAAATCCCTGATCGAGATCAACAAAGCCGCTGCTTATGCAAATGTGCAGGATTTCGACAATGCCCTCAATACTCTTCAGGGACTCAAAGACTCAGATAAAGCTATCGAAGCTTTTGAGGTTAAAATGAGCCTCCTTTCAGATATCGGACAATTCGATATGATGCTGGAGATTGTCGAAGAAGAATTGGCCGAACTGCCGGTCCCTTCGGATAAAAGCCAGGCCATGATTATGAGCGAAATCTGCACCCATATTGCCAAGGCATTTTGGTTTACGGATGAAGATGAAGAAGCGATAAAACACTACCTCATGCAGGCCAAAGAATACGATCGAACCAATTCGAATATCTGCTGGCTACAGAGAGAAATGGAACCTGAATTTTCAGATGATTCCTTTGGGTATTCCATGATCGTTGAAGGCAAAAGCCTAAAAGCAGTAGAAGCTATTCATCCGGAAAGCAGAGAAAAAATTCTCGTCAGCCGTTTTCAAAATAACTATATCGCTATTGCAGATTCTGAGGAAGAAGCTCTTCAATACATTTATGCCTATGAAGCGGATGTGGTAGAAGAGGGCAGTCTGACAGTTGTAGAAGTTGAGACTATCGAGAATGAAGAGGACGAACCCAAAGGCCTCTATATGCTGGGAGAAATGGACTGGATGCTGGATGCGGAATAAGAAATGAAAGGCAGATTGAAGAAGAAGGAAGTGAGAGAAGAAGTGTTCTGGTGTTCTTGTGCTCCCGTGTTCTTGTTTGGGTTAAAGACAAATCCAAAGACTCAATACCAACACCCCAATACTCATTGTCAATGCGAGCCTGTATTACAGGCGAAGCAATCTCCTTGAATGTGAATATTTTTTTAAGTCAAGGAGATTACCGCGCCCTAATCTATGGCTCGCAATGACAAGCATGCTGTAAAAAAACCGGTATTGCGCTCCTCCCATTTTTCATCGAAAAATGGGAAGTCTGCTCGAACAGAAGGGGCAGTAGGAGTTCTACTTATCAATTTTCCTCAAAATTCGTTTCGCACGGCTTTTAAAACCGGCAGAGCCAAAAGGGAGATGTTCCTTGATTACCAAAATCAACTCACGCTGTAATTCAGGGAATTTGAGGGAAATATTGTACAGGGTTCCCATAGAAAAAACCCGAATCGCAATGGGATATTCCGGTGAATTCAGATAATGAAAGCATTTGTCCGCAACTTCTCCCATCAAGTCCTCAGGCAGGTTTATCATATCAAAATACCTGAGCGTATTTCTCAAAACTGCATCATGCTTGGGCGTATCCAGATTTTTCACCATTTGTGGCAAATAGGGCCTCAGTAAATAGGGCCGCCTTGTTGACAAGTGCGTAAGTACCCAGGCTGAACGCTGTACGAGTCGGGTATCCTCACTGAAAAATATTTCCATGAGCTCTTTTACCCGATCCTCATCCGAACCGATATAATCCACAATTCTAAGAATCTGCTCTTTTGAATGTTCCTGAATTAAGGCTTTTCGTATATACATGCAGCGAATGGGAACTAATTGCGTTTAACGGATAGGTACCTTTCCTATATAGGTGCCTGAGCTAGTTAATCAAAAATTGAGATTTATGAAAAGCTGTCTACAACTTCTACTCGTATTATCGATTCCCTTTTTTGTCAGTTGTGCCCAAAATCGAGTCCTAAGTCCTCTTATTGATCCTGATCCGGTCTTTAGCGGTCAAATTGAAGTCATCAATTCCAGCAATGATTACGTATCCCGTATCAAATCCTGGGAAGTAAACCGAAAAAACGCAGGATGGTATGAAAATCGGCAGGGAGGAGTCATGTTGACCCTGGCAATATATTTTGATGTGGAATTGGAAAATGGAGAAAAAGTAGAATTGGGCTTTGGGTTTAATAAACTGGAAGGAAATCGAGACCTCTTGATTCTGGACGATCCTAATAATGCAGCCTGGGATAGGAACTGGGAATATAAATCAATGGAAGATGAAGCCAATTTCTTCTTTGGAGATTTTGATGAGGCACGAGTAACGATAGGGAATAATGTCAGTTTTCATCAGGGAGCCAATCCGGCTTTTCAAATTACCGATATTAAGACGGCGATGGTTGATGGGGTCGAAAGGAATCACATTCAGTTAACATTCGAAGGTCTGGCCTTTGGTTGGTACGATCCGGATGGCCAATACCAGGAAGTCTATAAATTTATTGAAGGCAGTTTTGAGGGGGTAGTTGAATAAAATTTTTGTGAAAGTAGTAGGTAATCGCTCATTAACATACATCAAATACAAACACAATTTTATGAACAGAAAGCTTTTTGTCATTCTATTGATCCTCCCATTTTTCTATGCCTGTGAAGACGAACCGCTCGATCCCAATGAGGATGATCAGTTCAGCTACATCGAAATTGATGATCCGGTAGTCGGACAGGAAAACATTTACCTGGCCTACGAAAGGCCCAATGACCCAAATAACGGCCCTGGACAACTTACTTACACAGGAGATACCACCTGGCTCACTGTTAGCAATCAATCCGGGAATGTATTTGAGGTACAAGCCAAATACAGTCAGGATGCAGAATTGGATAGATACCTTTTCACCCTAGTCAATGATTCTTTGATCGTTGAGTCAGGACAAGCTAATAGCGGGCCTTACAGATTTTTTGACCTGGCTTCTTTGCCAATGAGCCTTTCGCTCAAGGAACTGAGCAGCCCGGAATTGGATCTAAGTTATGAGACCCTGACCCAAAATTGCGTAGGCGATCCCTGCGCAGCCTCTACTGTAAACCATGAACAACTCAACCAAAACTATGCTCGCCTGAATCTGTATGCAGATTATACCGATATGGCCGTTGATGGCCCCGGCCATCATTTGCTATACAGCCAGGAACATGGACTGATCAGAGTTGCTGCAGTAAGTGCCTGGACCAAGAGCGAATCTGGTTGGGACTTTCTCCTGCAAGACTAAATGAGAAGAAATAAAACTGCAAAAAGGGCGGGACTTTGTGTCTCGCCCTTTGTATTTTTATCTGATAATCAATTGATTATTTCTCTAAAAAAGCAACGATACCTCTCAACAGGCGTTTTACTTTTATGACTGCCCCCCTAAAACCATAGAAAACATGCGTAAAACACACTTCTCCCTACTGATCCTACTTTTCCTGTTTGCGGCCTGTGAACCCGAAGAAATAAGACCCCAGCCTCCTACAGAACCGATAGATGAACGCATATCTTTTGCCGATCCCAAAGTAGGACAGGAAAGTGTTTATAGATTTTTTGAAGCCATTTACGATAGCAGCGATGGAATAGATACCGTTATCTATACCCAGGATAGTCTTTGGTTAACAATCACGGGTAAGGCTGGCAATGTCTACCAAATGGAAGCTCGCTATACCATTACCCAGGTAGTAGAAAATTATCAATTCACCTATCGCGACAATTCCCTGATTTTAGAGCTTTCCCCTTTAAACTTTGCCACTCATCGCCTCCTGGCAGTCAAAGAGGAAACCGCTGAGTATCCTCTGGGAGCCATAGCAACCCCTCAAATCCCTGTCAATCACCAGGAATATTTTTACCAAAATTGTGTTGATGGCCCCTGTACGGGTGTTCGCGCCGACCACAAGCAAATGGGAAAAGAGTATTCTCAGATCAATGTACAGGCAAATTTTGCTCCCATACAAAACAATCGATCCGGAGTTTATTTCTTCTATAATCAGGGAGAAGGATTTGTCCGTATTGCCTATAATATTCCCTGGACGGATTTGGAGTTTGGCTATGATTTGATTTTAGAATAAAAGGTATTGGTGTGTTGGAGATGCTCCATGATTTAAACTCCAATACATCAACGCTCCAACACCTGCTAACAAAAAAAGCCATCTTCCTCAAGATGACTTTTAATCTATACTAATATCCGTGCTTGTTTGGCATATTTAGAAGGCTAGTCCGATGGAAAAACGTCCGTCGAGATTGAATCCATCGGTATAGTATCCTTTGGAACCGGTGTCAGCGAAGTCTGAAGTTCCCCAGGAAGGTCCTACTTCTGCATTGATAAAGAAGTTCTTCCAGAATTTCTGAGCACCATAATGGATGGCAAACTTGCTATACTGACGGCTCAACTGTAAGTCAAATGACTCGGAAGCAGGTACCAATTGACCGTATCGTCCTTCGGCACTGATGAAATGTCCGGCAAAGGCTTTCATCTTACTTTTATTGCGACCTTTCTTATAACTGCGCTTAATGTTGAAGTAATAGCGCAATCCAGCTTTAGTCCCGAAACCTTGTCCTATCACTGTCGAATTATCCTTATTCAGATAAGACGCTTCTCCATAGATAGAGGCCCTTTTGCTGAGTTTGTGTTCCAAAGTGGCTCCATACTCCCCGGTAAACATGGGGCTGACATTCACTTTCAAGATAGTCGCTTGCTGAGCAAAGCTATTGAGGGCAAATACTATCGAAAGCAAAGTAAAAAGGCTAGCAACTTTGATAATGGCCTGCTGAGAGAAGGAAGTGTCTTGGGTGGTAACTAAAGCTTTCATAATCGTATAAGTTTTCGATTCACATTCTTTTTAAAAAATTTAACCTTGAATTCGTATGCTTTAGAATACTCCAGTATTCCGTCTGAGGATACACTAGCGCGTCGCATTATTATCTTCCGTGCAGACTTTCGGGATGTCCGTAGTAGATTTTGGAGCAAGGAGAAGAGGGAGAATTCAATTTTGCTGGCATTCGAGAGGTAGAAAAGCCTATATTTACACAAAGGAAACTACTAACCTATGAGTTCCCACCCTCCCATTCTGATCATCGGTGCAGGTATAGGCGGTTTGTGTACAGCTATAGCCTTGCAGAAACAGGGATTTCCAGTACAGGTATATGAAAAAGTTCCCGAACTAAGGGGACTTGGTGCTGGTCTGATATTGGCCACCAATGCCATGAAGGCCCTCAAAGCCATCGGTATTGTAGAAGAAATCCAGGAAATCGGCTATGAGCTTACTAGATTTAGTCTATTGGCAGAAGATGGAAAAGTCCTAAATGCAGGCATAGATGCCGAAAGATTGAAAAAAAGATATGGCTTTGGTTCTTATGCAGTCCATCGGGCTGATTTGCATAACAAATTGATCAGTTTGCTCAAAGAAGGCAGCCTGCATACCGGGAAAGCCTGTAAACGTGTTGGACAGAGCGAAGAAAGCAGCTGGGTTGAATTCGAAGATGGAAGTCGGGCTGAGGGGATTGCTATGGTTGCCTCAGATGGGATTCATTCTGTGATCCGCCAACAACATCTTCCTGGAGTGAACCTTCGATACAGCGGATATACTTGCTGGCGTGCTATTATTGATGCCAGCAATCTTGAGGAGCAGGAAGATTTGGCAAGTGAGACCTGGGGAAAGAATGGCCGATTTGGCATTGTCCCACTGAGCAACAATCGGATTTATTGGTTCGCTACCAAGAATGCTCCGGAGAATGATGCTGAAATGGCAAAATGGAAACTGGAGGACCTGAAACAGAATTTTTCCGGCTTCCATGACAAGGTGCAGCATGTCTTGGCCCAAACCAAAGAAGAAGACCTCCTTTGGAACGATATCCATGACTTCAAACCTCTGGAAACCTATGCCTTCGAAAGAATTCTCCTATTAGGGGATGCTGCACATGCCACTACACCCAATATGGGACAAGGGGCCTGCATGGCCATAGAAGATGCCGCTGTACTTCGGTCCTGCCTCAAAACCGCAGAAAGCTATATTTCTGCTTTCGAAGAGTTTGAAGTTCGTCGTATGGAGCGAAACAAATGGATCGTAAATACTTCCTACCGCATCGGCGCTATGGGCCAGTGGAGCAATGGCCTGATGTCCAGATTTCGAAATCGCCTCATGCGCATGACACCTCAGAGTACCACAGATCGCCAAATGACGAAGTTGTTTGATATTAAATTCTGAAACGTGTTGGTGTGTTGAAGAATTGGCGTTTTTAAGATTGAATAAAACATACTAAGCTCAATACAGCAACACAGCAATACGTTTATCCTCTATGCCCTCCCTCCCCAAATCTCTTTCTCCAAAACTCAGCTGGCTGCTTTTCGGCATCGCCTGCCTGATTTTTGTGTGGGCAAAATGGGCAGACCTTTCGCTTCCTATGTACTGGGATGAAATTGGGGTGTATGGACCGGGCATATTGTCAATGCTTGATAATGGGATTAGTTTGTTGCCTTCAGGTCTTGATCCTGAACTTTCCCGAGGACATCCGCTTTGGTTTTATGCACTATTTGCTAGTTGGGTGAAATTGACGGGTTATTCCCTCTTTAAGATTCACTTATTCGCTTTGGTGATCAGCCTGGGCTTATTCGCATCTGTATTTTACATTTCAAAGAAATACAGCAATCCTTTACTGGCCCTAGGAGTTACGCTGCTCTTTATGTTGCAGGGGATTATGATCGCGCAGGCAAGTCTGGCTTTGCCAGAAGTATTGTTAGCGCTGGAGATACTCTGGGCACTTTACTTTTTTTATGAGCGAAAGTATGGATGGTATTTTCTTTTGGGGGCTCTGGCTTTACTGACGAAAGAGTCCGCTTTGGTACTTCCACTCGCTTGCTCTTCCTGGATGTTTCTGAATTTTCTCCTCAAAAAAGAAGCACTCAATCTCAAAGCCATAGGTATCGCTTTCGCACCAGTATCCATTTACTTCATTTTTCTTTTCATACAAAAACAGACCTATGGCTGGTATTTTTTTCCGTACCATATGGAATTGGTCAATCTGGATATGGAAGAAATATTCACAAAGTTCTGGGACTATTTTCGCTGGCTTTTTATCGATCAGGGAAGAAGTATTATAGGAGCTGGACTAATTGCAACTACTCTATTTCTTGTATATAAAAAACAGCTTAAAGCATCCTTTTTAGGATTGATTTCCATTTTTGCATTAGGCTTTCTTTGCTTTTCGGCCCTCAATGTCTATATGGATCGCTATGTCCTGAGCCTCTTTCCGATCTTCATGATCTCGCTGGCAATCCTATGGGATCAGGCAAAATTAGCCCCCATACTCAATTGGAGTAATCTGGCCATTGCATGCTTCTTTGCCTTTAGCTTTCAGTCGCAGTTGGGCTTTCGTTTTGATGTGGATATCAATTATCGGGATTACCTGTCTGTGCAAAAAGAGGCTACGGAATTTTTAGAGCAAGAGGTTCCTGCGAATACCGCCTTTTTAGGCAATTTCCCTTTATTCAATGGCTTTCAGGATGCTCGTTTTGGATTTGCATCTGATACGAATCATAATAAAGTATGGGTAGTTCCAAACGATAGCATGGAATATAGGGCGCTTCTCAGCCCTCCTTCTTTTGCCAATGCCTTACCCAAAGAAGGAGAGCTTATCAGGACCTTCGAAAAAGGCTTTACCAAAGTTGAAGTCTATCGTAAACCTATTTCAAAGCCAGAGGAATAAATTTGCAGGCAGTACCTGCACTTTCCCGATTCAATATCTCTTTGGCTTTTAGGAGTAAGTCCGCATGTGTTTGCTCTCCTGACAGATCATTTTGTTCTGAAGGATCGAGAGAGAGGTCATAGAGTTCCAAAGGATCGCTTTCGCTTTCATTCAAGCCTCTGTAAAACTTCCAATTCCCCATACGAAGGGCTTGTTTCCCATTCCACTCCCAATAGAGAAAATCATGTTCTTGCTGTTCCTTTCCCATCAATGCCGGGAAGAAACTCATTCCATCACTATCAGGGATATTTGCGCTCTCACTCATATCTACCAAAGTCGGCCCGATATCATAATTGGCGAAGGGGCTTTCGATCTTTTTACCTGCTTCAATTTTTCCGGGCCACCAGGCAATCATGGGTACCCGTATTCCTCCCTCATACAAACTCCTTTTGAATCCCGTCAGTCCTCCATTGCTGTTGAAAGGACTCTCCAACTTGCCATCAATTTGTTGCTCATCTACTCCTCCTTCATCTGCCGGTCCATTATCACTGGTCAAGAGGACCAGGGTATTTTCATCCAAATTTAATTCACTGAGTAAATCCAGAATTTCGCCTACATCCCTATCCAGGTGACTAATCATAGCTGCAAAAGTGGCGCGACTCTTAAAGGGAATCGGACGGGCGTAGATATTGTCTCCCTGATAGTCAAATTCCGGAAAGATACTATTCCCTTCTGCATCCAGGTATTGTTCCCAAATACCTTTGTCTTTGCTAGCATCATGATCAGGATCCCCCGGCTTGGGAATCGCCAACTCAGCATGTGCGATAGTGAAGGGAAGGTAGAGGAAAAAAGGCTCTTGTTGATGCTCCCGAATATATCTCTGTGCCTGAGCCATAAACTCATTTTGGGTGTAACGATCCGGACCTATATGATAAGGTTCAATTTTGCCCGCTGAATTTGATTTCCATAAATACTTTCGTCGCTTCCAGCCATCTGTCTTTCCATCAAAGAAATACTGATGCGCATCAACGGCATTGAGATGACCCACAAATTCTTCAAATCCTCTATCAAGTGGACTATCACCCAATACAGTCGAATCTTCCAACTGTGCATTATGCTGCTTGCCAAACATAGCCGTCCGGTATCCCCGCTCTTTCAACAAATGTGGCCAGGTACGAAAACTCCCGGCCAGATTTCCCTGCCCATTGGTGCAACTGAAATGATGGCCCATATGAAAGCCACTCAATAAGGCTGCACGCGATGGGCCACAGACCGTTGAACCTGCATAAAAATTGGTAAACAGGGCACCTTCTTTCGCCATCTGATCGATGCGAGGGGTTTTGATCAGTTTCTGGCCATATGCTCCAAAGTCTCCATAGCCAATGTCATCTACATTGATCAGGATAATATTGGGTAAGGCAGCTGCTTCTTCAGCAACTTTTTCTGTACAAGCGGGGAATAGACATAAGGACAATAGCCCTATGAAGCAGGAGATTTGTAGTAGTTTCATGTCAAAGGAAAGCTTATTGCTCCCGCTCCAATTTCTTCAGCCCTTCGATTGTCGCTCCCGTAGTACCCATAGCTGGAGCCAGGAACCAACCTAATATAGGCACAAAAAGTAGCAAGGTAAAGGCCGTACCATTCCCCATTGCCATCCATTTATGTCTCCTGGCAAAACGAACACTGTCTTTGATTCCATATCGCTTTCTTTCCAGGAGATAATCCAGATTTCCAAAGCCTACAAAATAAGCCTGAATCAAAAAGATCATAACGGTGGGTAAGATCCCACCAACTATTGGGATAATGGTCCCGAAAATCGAACCGGCAATGGTCAGCAATAAAACAAAGATGATTTCCCGAAAGAGATTCCTCAAGGCGATGCGTATTCCTCTCACCATATCTGCGATCATGGCCTTCATCGATACATTCGGAGCAGCTTTGCCGGTAATTTTACTTTCCACCTTTTCAGAAAGGGTTCCCATGAAAGGCGATACGATAACCATCACCAGATATTTGAAGATCAAAAGGGAAAGGATGATCATCAGGACGAATGAAAGACTTCCAGCCACCCATTCAAAGGTTTCTTTCCCCCACTCAAAGGGATAAAATCCGATCAACCAATGTCCCAAATCATCCGAACTGGCATAGGCTCCACTGAAAATCAAGCCAGCTACGACCAGGCTGATCAGGCCGGGAATCATGACATAAGACCAAAGCTTATGTTTACTGAGAAAACTAAAAGCTCCCCAAAAGGAAAAAAAGCCGGAGAAATAGTTTTGAATCATAATGCGTGCTAGAGGTTCATATCGCTTTTAGGCAGATAATGCTAAAAATGCATAATATTCACAATTTCCGCTAAAAAATATGCGATGCATACTCCAAAGACTATTTCTCCGAAAAAGGGTTGAAATACTAGGGGGCTGGATCAGGAATATTTGCCTGTACAGCTTCGATGGCTTTTAGTGCATCTGTTGAAAGTTCAATATCTACACTTGAGATATTCTCTTTCAATTGCTCCATAGAAGTTGCCCCGATGATGTTGCTCGTCATAAAGTCCCTACTATTGACAAAAGCAAGTGCCAATTGGGTGGGAGAAATTCCTTCCTGCTCAGCGATTTTCATGTATTCTTCTGTAGCCTTATGGCAATTGGTACTATTGTATCGCGCAAAAACCTTAAAGAGATTGATACGAGATTTCTCATTGTCCTCTCCTCTATGGTATTTCCCACTCAACAAGCCAAAAGCCAGAGGTGAATAAGCCAGCAAACCCGCATCTTCCCGTATCGATATTTCAGCCATCCCTACTTCATAAAGTCTATTGAGCAGACTATAGGGATTCTGGACGCTTACTACTCTGGGTAAATTTTTTCTTTCAGAAAGCTGCAGAAACTTTTGAAATCCCCAGGGCGTTTCATTGGACAAACCGAGATGCCGAATTTTTCCTTCTTTCATCAAATCCTGAACTGTCTCAAGTATCTCTTCAAAGTTTTCCTCCCAGACACTTTTGGGATTATGCTTATATCCCCTCTGTCCGAAGAAATTTGTTCTTCTTTCTGGCCAGTGGAGCTGGTATAAATCTACATAATCTGTTTGCAAGCGCTTCAAACTCCCTTCTAAGGCTTCTCGAATTTGCGAAGCGTCAAATTTCATCGGATCCCTCAACCAGGTAATATGAGGAGCAGGGCCTGTAATTTTGGTAGCCAGGATCAAATCGTCCCGCTTATTTCTTTTCTTCAACCAGGTCCCAATGATTCTCTCTGTATCTCCCTGAGTTTCCTTACGGGTAGCGATGGGATACATCTCTGCTGTATCAATGAAATTGATGCCTTGAGAAACAGCATAATCCAGTTGTTCATGGCCCTCTGCTTCTGTGTTCTGTTCACCAAAAGTCATTGTTCCCAGACAAATCAGGCTCACTTTTTCATCGGTTTTTCCTAATTGGGTGTACTTCATAAATGACAAATTTTTGCGTCAAAGGTAAAAATATAAAAGGTAAAGACGGAATGATTTTTGCACAACAAAAAAGGCCAATAGGCCAATTATTCTCTCATTCTAAACCATTTTATCCAAAAACCCTTGTTTTACAAGGGTAAAATCCACACCTGTTATGAAAAAGCTGCTACCCATGCTTGCTCTCTGCATTCTATGGAATGTCCTCTCTACCAGAGCCGCAGATATCATTTATACAAAATCCGGAGAACGGCTGGAAGCTAAAGTTCATATAGTTGGGATCAACTGGATAAACTATGAGCAAGATGGAGAAGTTCTGCATATCCGCAAAGAAAAAGTGGCAATGATCTTCTCAGAAAATGGAGATTATTATATTTTCGAGCATAGCCTCCGAGATGGTTTTCTCAGAGCATCTTTTGACAATGATTATTACCACAAGCTCATTGACAAAGATGGAAATATGATTCCCCTCAAAACCTGCATGGTATATCGGGATCGAGTACAGTACAGTCATTTACTCGAAGACAAAGAGCAAAAGAGTATTCCCATTGAAAAAGTATCGATGATCCTTTATCGAGATAAGAGTCATCAATTTTTCGGTGCTTCCAGTGAAGTAGCCGAAAAACTGCTCCAGTACCATAAGCAAAATGGAGGCGAGTTGGTTGCATCCAATGAGCATCAGCGCTTGAAAGCCAGCGAAAGTGAAGGCAAACCCAAAGCTTCTCCAGCAATAAGTTTTGAAAAGAAAAAGAATACCCTACCCATAGATGAAGCGGAATTTAAGCGAAAGGCTACTTTGCGAACCGAAGAGCTGACCAATTATATCCGCTTGATCTCAGATAAAGGTACTCCTGCCCTGGAAGCCAATAAAGCCATCGACCAGGCTGTACAATTGTTTGTGGGGGAAGAAAGTATAGTAGAAGTTTCCAGCGTAAATCGAGTGGAAACTCAACGCTATCAAATTCGCAATTACCTGCAGCATCTGAAGCTACTCAAATACGATAAGGTCGAAATCACCTGGGCCGAAGTAAACTATGTGGGAGATATCCGCAAAGGTACAGATGGCAATTATTATGGCTATGTAAGTTTTGTACAGGTGTTCAGAGGCTTCAAAGATGGCGAAGTAGCATATGAAGATATGACTGAGAAAAGAGTCGAGGTCATGTTTAAAGGATATAGCAAATTCGAAAAAGGTCAGAAAGCCGATCATTGGGATGTCCTGCTTTCGAATATCAAAGTTGAACAAACCATTTAATATCAAAAAAGTATTCTGCCTCCCAAGTTCATGGTCCACCTCCTAACGATCTTTTCCCGAATTGCTCTCTTAACCTACCTGTTGCTTACTGCCTCTACTTTGAGGGGACAGATCAGTTTTGATCAGTCCCAAAACTTTGCTTTTCAGGTAAAACAGGTAGATGAATTTATAGAGCGCTTCAATGGGCAAAAAAATACGGTTCTTCTTGAGTACATGCGCAAATATTATCCGGAGGATAAAATGGAGCGATATGAACTCCTGACTACTCTATTCAATCACCGGGATAGTACCTGGGATTTGAATTTGGTCAAAGCCTTTCTCAGAGATGTCAATGATCCTGAGCAGCCCATGTACCTCGATTATTATGACCAGGACTGGTATGCACAGCTGGATTGTGAAGTTTTATACAAAGGAAAAAAACAACCCATGAGTCTTTTCCTGGCAGTCGAATCCAGCCCGGACCTGGCATCTGAATGGGTAATCAAAGGAGTAAAGGCTGATTTTTTATGCTTACCTGAGCTGGAGAATTCCAAAAACATGCTCAATCCTGTAAGCCATGCTACCGACTTTATGAATCTGCACAGACTCTTCGAACAACCAGAGTTTGCCCGTGGATATATGCATAAAAATTTTCAGGGCAATTTGCTCACACTCTTTTATCATGAGTTGAGCGAGGGCCGCCTGAAATTGAGAGAGATCAGGAAGATCAGTTACCACTTCCTGCAAATTCGCAACTGGATATTTACCGTTTCCCAATTCCGACGCCCCGGACGTAATTCCGGATGGCTGATACATTCACTATCCCCTATGACCGAAGCCGAGAAATCCAGGTATCGCCTGCAAGAACTGTTTCTCGACTGATAAGTAGCCCACTCATTATGAAAACTTATTTATCAATCGTACTCTGCCTGCTGACAGGCTTCTTAGCTCAAAACTTACACGCACAATCCAACCTAAGTCCAGCCGACAAGATCGAGATTTCCTATAATGCTAAACTCATGATCAAGGAGCTGGAATCTCTGCTCAATGTGATTAGCAATGAAAATATCACCTTGAGCCAGACGGAAATGCTGATTGCCAATAGTTTTTCCTCTGAAAATCCCAATCAGCTTTTTTATGATCAAAATGCCATCGTTGAGGATGATGTAAATCCTCGCCATTATAAAGCTGAGGATGCGGTGGATCTAAGCGCACTTCGCTATCTGCAGGATCTGGACATTTTCTACAAGAAAACAGCCAGTCCCACAATCCAGTTTGATTCTATCAAAAGTTCGGCAGTAGAAAAAAAATCCTATACCTATGTACGGGTGTATTTCCAAAGCAAATTCGGGAGTACCCATAAGGAAGTTGCCAATCGATATCGATCTGGAAAACGAATCGCAGAACTCCGTGCAGATAAAGAAGGGAGTCAGTGGAAAACCCGCATCGTGAGCATCGTCTTCCTGGGAGAAGATGAGAAATTTGAGGAAATCAATTATCAAATGGCCGAATCCATCTCATTGGCTATGGGAGGAAACGAAAGCCTTAGTAGTGATTCTCGTGCTGCGGAAATAGAAGCCCGCGCCAAAGAAATAGAAGCAGAATATCTCCGAAAGTTTGAAGAGGATATTCAAGCAAGAAAAGAGCGATTTGAAAAAGAGAAACAAGCTACCTATAAATCTCTGGTTGATAGAGGGGATCGCGCCTTGGAGGAAGAAGAATTCCAAAAAGCCCTGGCTGCCTATGAAGAAGCGCAGGCAGTAGATCCCTATCAGGTAAGTCTCCTGAAGAAAATCAATAGCGTAAAGCAGATTGTGGATGATAAAGCGCGTATGGAATCTGCTCAATTTCTGGCTGCAGAAAAATTAGGCAGGCTAAATGCTACCATTCACAACTATGAAATTGCACTCAAGCATTATCGTCAGGCCTTGAAATTGCGTCCGGGTATTGAGGAGATTGAGATGAAGATCAAGGAAATGGATCAAAACCAGATTTATCTTCATGATCTGAAAGCCCGTTATGGAAAAGATTATCAGGCAGGGATCAAAGTTTATAATAAAGAGCTAAAGAAGAAGGGTGAGAATCCGGACCTCTATTTGGCCAGAGGAAAATGCTATCTGGAGATCGAAAAGGTCAAACAAGCCGTCAATGATTTCACCAAAGCGATCAAACTCTATCCAGACCTGCGCGAAGCTTATCTATTGAGAGGCTCAATTGCTGAAAAGGAACAAAATTATAATAAAGCCATTACGGATTTTGGATTGGCTATTTCTACCTTTAGAAATGATCCTGATCTCCTGAGAAGAAGAGCCAAACTCTTTGTACTTACCCGTCAGGATGAAAAGGGAATTGAAGACTATACTGAAGCCATAGAGTTTAGCCCACAAAGGGTAGAACTTTACAAAGAAAGAGGAATCATTCGCAATCGACTGGAAATCCACGGAAATGCTGTAAATGATTTCGCTCAGGTCGTCCGTTTGAGTCCCGAAGATCCAGAGGGTTGGTACTATCGTGGGCTTTCTTATTTAGGCTTACAGGAATTCACGGCGGCTTCCGAAGATTTTATCAAAGCCCGAAATAACGGCCTTAACAAAACAGGTCGAGAGCATTTGAAAAAAATCGCCAATGACTACTTCAAAACTGGTCAGGATGCCTACGCACAAAAGAATTTCAGTTTCGCAAGAGAATCTTTTACCCATGCGACCGAAGTTGAACCCAAGTTTAAAGAAGCCTGGTATAACAAAGGAGAAGCGGCTTTTAAAGAAGAAAAGTTTCTGGAAGCCATCGAAGACTACGGCCAGGTACTCAAACTGGATGGCAATTATTATATGGCATTCAAGCAAAGAGGGCTTTCTCGTCAAAAACTGGGACAACTCAGTCTCGCAGTCAAGGATTTTGAAAATTCTATGGCTGTGGAGCCTGCATATTTACCCAGTTACATTTACGCGGGAGATACCTATCAGGCTTTAGGCAAACTGGACAGAGCCCTGACATGTTATGACAAACTCTTACAAAGAGATGCTGTGCAAGCTGAAGTTCAGTTCAAAGCGGGCAAACTTCGGACACAAATAGGTAATCACCCACAAGCTGTCAAGAATCTTTCGGCTGCACTAAAAGAAGAGAAAAATTTTGCTGAAGCCTATTATTATCGAGGAAGAGCTTATGAAGGAATGAAAGACCTCAGCAGAGCTTTTTCCGATTATTCAAGTGCTATCAAATACCAACCAAATTTCCCGGCAGCTTATTTATCTAGAGGAGATGTGCATTTCAAAAATGGCAAGTTCAAAAAAGCCATACCTGAATACACCCAGGCTCTCAAGCAGAAGGAAGGCTATGCAGAAGCTTACATCCAAAAAGCCAGAACTCAGTTTCGACTGGGAGAAAACATTTCTGCCATTCAAAGCTTCAAATATGCCTTTAAACTCAATAACAGTTTCGAAACTTCTGAGAATCTTTGGGAACTGGCCTATAGCTACCTAAATGCTGGTAATATTCAGGAAGCCAAAAATCACTTTGTCATGGCTCAGGGTGGAAGTCCAGAAGTTCCTCACCAAATCAAAATGGGTATGGGCTTAATAAAAATTAAAGAAGGAGATCAGGATGCAGGATTGAGCTTGCTGAAAGAAGCCATCAAAGAAGGCAAATATAAAACTGCCGTATTGAAAAAGCATCCCGCACTCAAAAGTTTCAAAAAAGACAAATCTGTAAAAGAACTAATCTCTCGCTTCGGGAGGTAGCCGAAATGGGTATAGGTTCGGGTTCTTAAGGAATATAGGTAAAAGGAGGTCGCTCAATGGAGCGGCCTCTTTGTTTTTAAGAAAAATATAACAGCCTGATTTCCTATTAATTAGACAAGGACGCAGTGCAATATTTTCCTGTTTTTACATTTTTTTGGCAAAAAAATTACCATTCAGAACAAATTCGATACCATTCAGAACAAAAAACTATTCGAAAGCATGAATTTAAAACCTTGGCAGTTATACTAATAAGGCGCCAAGGAGAAAGCCGAAAATCCCTAAGAGAGTAGGCAATATCAATTCAACAAAGAGTAATTATGAAACGTCTTTTGATCTTATCAGCAATCCTATTTTTTGCCCTAAGTTCTTTTGCTCAGACAATCAGCTGTGGAAATTTCGAGTATGAAATAAAGAGTAAGGATGGAGAAAATATTGCCATGTTTGTAAGAGGACCTTTTGGAGGTGCTGCAATTTTGCCGAGATCCAATATTTTTGACATGATCGATATCACAGTTACCGGGGAAGCACATGTAGGTGGAGCGCATGATGGAAGCGCATTGCCCGACGGAAGAGATGAAGAGATTTGGTATTTTAGAATCACCGGAGACAATCCTTCTTTTAGTCCTAAACGATGTGATCAAACGTTATCCTTCAAATCTGAATCTAAAATAGTCTGCGGAGAATCTGAAATGGAATTGATATCCTTAACTGGGGATAATGCAGAGGTCAAAGTAAGGATTAAAAACGGTGGAGCCTATATCACTCCTACCAGCTACATTCTTGGAACATTCGAAGCGAGATTAGGAGGAAGTGGAAACCCTAACCATTATGGTTTATGTGGAGGGAGAGTACCAAGAGGAGATTGGGACGAAAGTATGTGGCCGATAACCAAAACTGGAAATAATGCTTATATTTTCTACAAAGCTTGCCCTGATAAAAAACTATACATCAAGTAATTGAGCTAAAATAAGCATATGTGCAATAGGCATATGTGCAATAGGCATCCTTCATGATTTTGAAGGATGCCTTTTCATTTTATCGGCGAATGTTTCTCAGACTAGATATTTGACTAACTTGCCGCAATGGAGGTCCCCGAACTAAACATCCTGCATTTGGATGAACACATCGTAGCAGTTGACAAACCGGCAGGCATGATCGTTCATCGAAACGAGTACACCCAAAGGGAATTTGAGAATCTCCTCAATCTCCTGAGTCGCCAGCTAAAAAAACACCTCTATCCTGTGCATCGATTAGACAGAGCTACAGCAGGCGTGATGATATTCGCCCTCACAAAAGAAGCCGCCAATGTGATGATGCGCGCTTTTGCAGAAAAAAGGGTGAACAAAGAATATGTCTGCATCGTTCGAGGTTTAGCTGAAGCAGAAGGAAAAATAGATCGGGAACTCAGGAAAAAACCCACCCGCAAATTTCAAGCTGCCGAAACCCATTTCTGGACCCTCGCCCAAAAGGAATTGCCCATACCTATAGGAGAATTTGAAAGTGTTCGCTATTCTTTATTAAAAGTTCATCCGCTAACCGGGAGGAGACATCAGATTCGCAGACACCTTTCCTACGAGCATCACCCTATTCTCGGAGACAAAAAACATGGCGTTCGAGATCACAACCGTTTGTGGAGAGACGAATTTCAGCTTCCAGGTCTTATGCTTCAGGCCTATAAACTGGAATTTGCTCATCCAGAAAACGATGAACAAGTTCAGCTATTTAGTCCCCAACTTGCCCCACATATACAGGCTGCCATTGATTATATGGAATGGAAAAAGCCCTTTTAATGCATTTCTATTTAGGCGTTCCCAGTAAATACAGAATCTTGGCGGGACCAGACTTCACCCTGTCGATCTCCCAGTCAAAACTATCTCCATTTTCCAATTGAGAGATGAGTCCGTTCAATTCTTTAGGGGAATAGGTCCGAAGCACAGACACCAAACCGTCCCATAAGGTAATGAGGGGTACGATAGGAATGAGGTAGGTAAAAATGATACGCCCTAGTTTAAAAGGTCTGATAAAGGGAGTCATCACCAGGACATTGATGGGAGCAATGATCATGGAAATGAAATTGGGAATACTCCTTTCCTGAGCTTCGAAAATGGCTATAGGAGATTTTGCATCAACGGCATTTTGCAAGATTTTTTGAGCATCTGCCGGGCGAAAATGGTGCAGGGAAATAAACTGTGTACGCAATCCCCTCAATTTCGGATCAACAGCACGTGCGTCCACCGGAGTCGAAAGAAAATCGATGGCTTTATTATTCGCCTTCATCTTTTCGAAAGCCTCTACATTGGGATAAAAATCTGTCAGGGTAATCTTGATATCCGGAATTTCTCGCTGGACCTGTACAGCCAATTTAATCCAACCTCCTCCCCCACCGGCTCCCATATCAATGATCTGATTTTCGCCAGAAGCTTTGACACCTCTCACAATAATATCCGTGATCCCTTTATAGATATCAAAAACCTTGGCGGCAAACTGAAGAAAGTCTGTCATATAGTCCCGAATGATCTTCGGAAACCAGGGCTGATCTTCAAATTCGAACAAGTGAATGCGCATGGGAGGACGTGTTAAGGTGTTATAGTGCGGTAGTGTTAGGGTTGAATTATTTTAAAGCTAATTAAATTCTAGCAACTACAACACTACCGCACGCTATACCCAAACACTCTAACCCCCTCACACGTTAACACTTTTACTATATTTGCAAAAAATTCAGATGAGCATAGCAGAATTATCAGAAGAGTTAGTTGAGGAATTTGATTTCCTGGAGGATTGGATGGATAAATACACCCACCTGATCGAGCTGGGTCGTGAATTGGAGCCCATGCCGGATGAGTATAAGGATGAGGAGCATATTGTAAGAGGTTGTCAGTCGAAAGTTTGGCTGCATGCCGAACAAGAGGGTAGCAAGGTGAAGTTTCTGGCGGATAGTGATGCAATCATTACCAAAGGCCTTATTGCTATGCTGGTGAAGGTGCTGAGCAACCACAGCGCAAAAGAGATTATGGACGCAGATTTATCTTTTCTGGATAGGATCGGAGTTCGTGAGCACCTTTCGCCCAATCGCTCCAATGGCCTCAATGCCATGCTTAAGCAAATGAAGTACTATGCCATAGCCATGCATGCAAAAGAAAATCAAAATGGCTAGTTCATCTTCAGCAAACCCAATTATGAATCCCTTAGATTTTCTGATAAATACCCTGGAACTGGAAAAGATTGAAGAGAATATTTTCCGGGGAAATACCATAGACATTGGCAGCCGATCAGTCTTTGGTGGACAGGTATTGGCTCAGGCACTCAATGCAGCTACTCGCACCGTTCCGAAAGACAGATTGGCGCATTCTATGCATGCCTATTTCATTCTTCCCGGAGACATCAAAGCTCCTATTGTGTACGAAGTAGATACCATCCGAGACGGTAGGAGTTTTACGACCAGAAGGGTTGTCGCCGTTCAGCATGGAAGGCCGATCTTCAATATGGCGGCTTCTTTTCAGATCGAAGAGGAAGGTGCCGAACATCAGATCAATATGCTCAATGTTCCCCATCCGGAATCATTGGCCAGCTATCAGGAATCCATAACCAAATGGGAAAAAGAAGGCCTTGAGATTTCCTCCGTGTTCAAAAGAAAGGACTGGCCCATTGAGATCAGACCTGTTGAAGACATCAATCCCTTTAATCCCGGAAAAAGACCTCCCTTTAAGCATGTATGGTTTCGGGCAAATGGCAAGGTGGCCGCAGACAATCATGCCTTGCATCGTTACCTGGTAGCCTATGCTTCCGATTTCAATTTATTGACCTCGGCCATGCTACCCCATAACCTTTCCTTCTACAAGGAAAAGATCATCATTGCCAGCATTGACCACGCCATGTGGTTTCACCGCAACTTCCGTTCGGATGAGTGGTTGCTATATGCGATAGACAGTCCCAGTGCCTCTAACGCAAGGGGCTTTACGAGGGGAAGTATTTTCAATCAGGAGGGAATCCTCGTTGCTTCGGTTACCCAGGAAGGATTGATACGGGTAGTGAAGGATAAGAATAAAAAATAACGCATAAAAAAGCCCCTCGATGAGGGGCTTTTTTATGTTATACTTCTTCCATATAGGCCTCAAGGGGCGGACAAGTACAGACTACATTTCTGTCTCCGAAGGTATTGTTCACCCTTGCCACTGCTGGCCAGAATTTCATTAATCGTAAGCTCGCGACCGGGAAGGCTGCTTTTTCACGAGAATAAGCATGTTGCCAGTCATCTGTTGTAATTTCAGCCAGGGTATGTGGAGAATGTTTTAGCACATTGTCCTCTGCATCCGCTATGCCCATATCGATCTCTTTGATCTCTTCTCTGATAGCAATCATCGCATCACAGAACCTATCCAGTTCAGATAGAGGCTCACTTTCTGTAGGCTCAATCATGATCGTTCCGGGAACGGGCCAGGAAACTGTAGGCGCATGGAAACCATAGTCAATCAATCGCTTGGTGATATCATCTACTTCCAGCCCCAGCTTGTGTTTAAACTCTCTCAGATCGAGTATAAACTCATGTGCTACTCTGCCATTGCTTCCTTGAAAAAGGACCGGATAGTGCTCTTCCAGGCGATTCTTCATGTAGTTGGCATTAAGAATGGCATACTCAGTAGCTTTTCTTGACCCCTCACTGCCCAGCAGTTTCACATAAGCATAGGAAATCAAGAGAATACTTGCACTTCCAAATGGAGCCGCTGAAAGCGCAGAAATAGATTTATCTCCTCCATACTCAGCCAATCCATGCCCCGGAAGGAAAGGCACCAAATGCTCGGCAACCCCAATAGGTCCCATACCCGGGCCTCCACCTCCATGTGGAATAGAAAATGTTTTATGCAAATTCAGGTGGCAAACATCCGCTCCGATCCTTCCGGGACTTGTCAGCCCAACCTGTGCATTCATATTGGCTCCATCCATATACACTTGCCCTCCATGTTGGTGGATCAGCTCACATATATCCATGATGGATTCCTCAAATACGCCATGCGTAGAAGGATAGGTAACCATCAGGCAGGAAAGGTTTTCGCTATGTGCTTCTGCTTTCGCCCGAAGATCATCCATATCGATATTGCCCATTTCATCACAAGCAGTAACCACCACTTTCATCCCTGCCATAACTGCACTGGCCGGATTGGTACCGTGAGCAGATGAAGGGATCAAGGCTACATTTCTATGATGATCGCCTCTGTCATGATGATAAGCTCTGATTACCATCAGTCCGGCATATTCTCCCTGCGCACCTGAATTGGGCTGGAAAGACATTCCGGCAAAACCGGTGATTTCGCAAAGGTCTTTCCCCAGGTCATCAATGATCTCTGCATAACCTTCACTCTGATCTTTAGGAGCAAAGGGATGGATTTTAGCAAACTCTGGCCAACTTACCGGCATCAATTCGGTAGCTGCATTCAACTTCATGGTACATGAACCTAAGGGGATCATCGCATGAGTTAAAGACAAGTCCTTATTCTCCAACAATTTGAGATAACGCATCATCGCGGTCTCAGAGTGATAGGAATTAAAGATGGGATGGCTGAGGTAATCTACTCCTCTTGCCAAGGAAGCTGGAATGAAGCTTCCAGCCGCAGTAGATTGTTGGAATCCGTTTAAAGAAGTTCCACTTACGTGCTCAAAAAGACCCAAAATTTCTCTTACCTCTTTTTCACTTGTCGTTTCATCCAACGCAATTCCAACTTCCCCTTCTCCATAAAAGAAATTCATCTGATTGGCCTGCGCTTTCTCTTTAAGAGAACCCATTTGGGCATCACTCAACTCAATCCTTAAGGTATCGAAGAAAGCACTATGCTTAGCCGTAATGCCCAATGCTTTCAATCCATTATAGAGATTACCGGCATTGGTATGGATACGCTCTGCAATTTTTCTGATTCTGACAGGCCCATGGTAGACGGCATACATAGAAGCCATAATGGCCAATAAGGCCTGAGCGGTACAGATATTAGAAGTAGCGCGGTCTCTTTTTATATGCTGCTCGCGGGTCTGTAAGGTCATCCGCAAAGCAGGATTCTCATTTGTATCAATGGAAACTCCGATGATACGACCGGGGATCATGCGGAGGAAATCTTCTTTTGTGGCAAAGAAAGCTGCATGAGGGCCTCCGAATCCCATAGGCACGCCAAATCTTTGAGCAGAACCTACAACAACATCAGCACCAAAACTTCCCGGAGCTTCCAACATGGCCAAAGCCATCAAATCAGAAGCTACTACCAGATAACTCTTCTGCGCATGCAGTTTTTCCGCTAGCTCTTTGTACTCCCTGGCTTCTCCTTCCGCATTGGGATATTGGATGAAAGCAGCGAATACTTCTTCATTTATCACAAAATCTTTAGGGTCAGATACGCGCACTTCAAAACCTGCAGCATCCGCACGGGTTTGAATTACCTCTATGCTTTGTGGGAAAGCATTGGCATCGACCAGAAATACATTGGCCTGAGACTTTCTGTCTTTTTTCTTTTTCTGCCCATAAGTCATGGCCATAGCCTCAGCTGCAGCCGTTCCCTCATCCAATAAGGATGCATTGGCAACAGGCAGTCCTGTAAAGTCAGAAACCATGGTCTGGAAGTTTAACAGAGCTTCCAATCGACCTTGAGCAATCTCGGCCTGATATGGAGTATACTGGGTATACCAACCGGGATTTTCAAAGATGTTTCGAAGGATCACAGAGGGCGTGATACAATCGTAATAACCTTGCCCAATATATGAGCGAAATATTTTATTTTTTGCAGCCTTCCCTTTCAGCATCTGCAGGTAGTCATACTCACTCAGAGCCTCTTTGTGAGAAAGCTCTTTCTCCAGCCTGATCTTTCCGGGGATGGTCTGATTTACCAGCTCATCCAAAGAATCTAATCCCAGGCTTTTGAGCATTTTTTCCTGTTCCTGAGCTGTGGGTCCTAAATGGCGATCTACAAAAAAATCGGGGTGCTTGATCATCTGTTTTTAAGTTCGAGTGATGAGATTGAGAACTTAACTTTTTGCATCTGAAAAAAGTTTCACAAAGTTAACTCATTTGGACGAATTATGAAGCCAAGAATTGCTAGATTTGTACTCCTCAAAAATTGGCAGCGACTATTAAAATTTTCCTAAAAAATTGCTGGATACTTATAAACATAAAGGGCAAAGAGCCAGACTTGTTGAAGAATTGGAAGAGAAGGGAATCAATGATCCCCGGATTCTGGATGCTATTGCCAAAGTTCCCCGGCATTTATTTGTAGAAAATGCCTTCCAGCACGAAGCCTATGAGGATAAGGCCCTGCCCATTCAAAGTGGACAAACCATTAGCCAACCATTTACTGTTGCCTACCAAACCTATAGCCTTGATCTCAAACCCAAAATGAAGATCCTGGAAGTCGGTACAGGTTCTGGTTATCAGGCAGCGATTCTTGCAGCTATGGGAATGCGGGTCTTTAGCGTAGAAATAGATGCCCGTTTACATAGGGAAGCGAAAGAAAGACTAGACAATCTGGGTCTGAAAGTTAAACTCCACAAAGGAGATGGCTCTATGGGTTGGCCGACCTTTCAACCTTACGAACGCATCATTGTTACGGCCGCCAGTCCCGGCATACCCGAAAGCCTAAAGCAACAATTGGAAATCGGAGGCATGATGATCCTTCCCGTCGGCAACCTCAGTCAGCAGCAAATGACTTTGGTGAAAAAGATCAGCCGAAGAGAATTTGAAATCCATAAACTGGATCATTTCCATTTTGTGCCCCTGAGGGGGAAGTATGGATTTGAAGAGTGATCTATATTTTTATCTATATCCTTCTTAACTTAGGTGTAAATCTACATCTAAATGAAACGAACGCTACTACTCGTACTCGCCCCTCTTTTTTTCCTTATTTCCTGTAAAACTACTCCTGAAACCGTAGCTCGCTATGAGATTCCGGCCAGCAATCCGGACGAAGCCTCTATGGATGCAGCTATGTTTGCCAAAATGGATAGTGTATCCCAAGCTTTGGTAGATGAAGGGAAATTACCAGGTATTGAAGCTATGGTTATTCGTGGGGGAAAGATTGTTCACAACAGTCGGATCGGTTTTGAGGATTTGGAAAAAAAGCAGCCTTTACGCGAAGGCCAAATCTTCCGCATGGCCTCTATGACCAAGCCTGTTACTGCTGTTGCGGCTATGATTCTTTATCAGGAAGGAAAATTCAAACTGGATGATCCGGTTTCCAAATACATCCCCGAATTTGCCAACACCCAGGTTTTGGATAGCCTCAATCCTGAAGATTATAGCCGAACTACCGTTCCTGCTAATCGTGAGCTAACCGTCCGCAATTTACTCACTCACAGTTCTGGATTAGGCTATGGATTTGTACAGCCAGAAGCAGGCATCATGTATGCCCAGGCAGGTGTAAATGATGCCTGGAGCCTGGAGCCTTTTGTATTGGCCGATAAAATGAAAACCCTCGCGGGTCTTCCCTTACTCCATCAACCCGGAGAAAAATGGACCTATGGTTTAGGAATTGATATGACGGGCTATTTGGTGGAAGTTCTTTCCGGAATGCCACTGGATCAGTTCATGCAAGAAAGAATTTTCGATCCGCTGGGAATGGATGATACTGGTTTTTACCTCGAAGATTCTTACCGGGATCGCATGTTGCCGGTTATCTCCTATTCAGAAGAAGGAGGTTTGGGAAATGCCGTTAAATCGGATCAAATTGCCAGACAAGGTGTGAAGGCTCTTTATCCAGATTTTACGGAGGCCCAGATAGACTCTGCAGGCGAACTCCTCATGAATTTTGCTGTCAATGGAGCCAAGACCTATTTCAGCGGTGGTGGTGGACTTTGCGGAACTACCGAGAACTACGCTCGTTTCGCCCTCATGCTGACCAATGGTGGAGAACTCAATGGAGTCCGCATCCTCAATGATACGACCGTACAACGCATGTGCGCCAATAATACGTCTCATGATTTTCCCTATGGATTGGGCGTTTCCATTTCTCCTACTCCAGAGCATGCCACCTATCCTGAGAAGGATGGAGCTTTTGGCTGGGGAGGATACTTCAAGACGCGCTACTGGTCTGATCCCAGCGAAGACCTTACGGTTCTCCTCATGACCCAAAGCAATCCCAATCCTAATGTGGATCCGCATTTTGATACTTGTACGAAGATGATTTACGGAGCAATCCGAAGAGCGGAGACTGGGACGAAATAAAGTAAACAGCAAATACGCTGTCATTGCGAACGAAGTGAAGCAATCTCCTTGACCACAATAACCTATTTTTGAGTCAAGGGGATTGCTTCGCCTGTAGTACAGGCTCGCAATGACAGGGCTGTTTGAAGTCTTCCTATTAACGTGTTGGAGTATTGGCGTGTTGGCGTTGCATTTCTCCCAGGCTTCCCAAAGCTCCAGAACACGAGAACACAAGAACACCTGAACACATCTATCTTATTTCACCACCTCCACCGCTTCTACCCAGTGCAAGGCATGAGTTTGTGTAAAATGCTCCAATTGATGTCGACAGCTCACTCCACATGCAATGATTTTGCTGTTCGGTTTTTCTTTTACAGCAGGGAAAAGAATTTCTGAGCCGATTTTCTCCGATATTTCATAGTGCTCTTTTTCATAGCCGAAAGAGCCTGCCATTCCACAGCAACCCGAGGGAATTTCTTCCAGCTCTGGGGAGAAACTTTTCATAGAGGCTGTTCCAAACATTGCTTTCTGGTGACAATGCCCATGCAGAAGACTTTTATCTTTCGGGCGAATGTTGACTTCTAGTCTCCCGGCAGTCTTTTCCTCTGCCAAAAAGACATCAATCATTTTGACCTGAGAGGATAATTGTGAAGCAAGGCTTTCATCCTCCAATAAGTCAGGCAAATCATCTACCATAGCAGAGGCACAACTCGGTTCACAAACTAACACAGGCAATCCCTGATCCAGGAATTCTTTCAGCTTTACAGCCATTTCCCCTCCTGCTTCTTTGGCTTCCCGCAAAAAACCATTGGAAATACGAGGTCGCTGACAACAACCTGGCTCTGCCAGCAACACTTCATATCCGCAGTCTTCCAGTAGGTGCGTGGCGGCTTTGCCTATATTCGGTTCATGATAATTGAGGTAGGTATCTGCGAAAAGTACCACTTTCCCCAAATCACCCTTGCCTTTTCTCTCACTCGACCTAAACCAGGAAGCAAAACTTTGCCTGGCGTAATCAGGTAATACTCTTCTTTTATCAAATCCTCCCAGACTTTCTAATAGCCAGCGAAACAAATAAGTCTTTTGAATGAAATTGACCAAGGGAGCCCAAAAACCCGAAAATCTTCGGGAAGCTTTGGCTGAGTCGCGAATCAATCGGTCACGCAAACTCAAACCCGCTTTATCCATATAGATTTGCCGAACCTCACTTTTTAGCTTGGCCATATCCACATTGCTGGGACATTCAGATTTACAAGCTTTACAGGAAAGACAGAGATCCATAACTTCCTGCAAACGCTTACTTTCCAGACCATCCTCCAACTGCCCTGACATAGCCAGACGCAAGGCATTTGCTCTACCACGAGTGCTCTGCTCTTCATCACGGGTCGCCTTAAAACTGGGACACATGGTTCCTCCCAGCATTTTTCGACACTCCCCTACTCCTGTACACATATGGACCGAAGCCCCAAAGTTCTCATCTTTTCTGTATTGATAAATGGTATCAGGTTCAAGGTCTTGATAGATAGCTCCATATCGGAGATTCTGGTCTATTGAAGGAGAATCGACAATCTTGCCCGGATTCATTCGGTTTTTAGGATCAAAGAGTGCTTTGATTTCTTTAAATACCTGATAGAGTTCTGTTCCAAAGTAGCGTTCATTATAAAAGCTTCTCACCAGGCCATCTCCATGTTCCCCACTCCATGAACCACCATATTCCTGCACCATCTGGAAAGTACCTTCTGAAATCGCTTTGAATCTTTCAATTTCAATCTCTTTGCGCAAGTCCAAAATGGGACGAACATGTATCACCCCTACACTTGCATGCGCATACATGGCAACTGGAGTTTCATTTTCTTCACAGAGTTTTAATACCCGCTCTATGTATTCAGGTAAGACCTCTATGGGGATACCGGAATCTTCAATGAAAGGCAAAGGCTTGGCTTCCCCTTTCAATCCCAACATCAAGCCCAGTCCTTTTTTTCGGATTAGCCAAACATCCTCATATTCTTTTCCTTCGGGGAATAAAGGATAAGCATATCCCAATCCTTTCTCCTTCAACATTTTGATCATATGTCGAGGCCTCTCCATGACATTCTCAAAAGTATCGGAATAAAATTCTACAATCAGGATGGCTGCTGCGTCTCCTTCCAGAAAGTGACAAGCCCTATTAGTAGTTAAATTCTCCCTACTCAAATTTAAAACGGTCCTATCCAGAATCTCCACTGCAGCAGGTCGAAAATCCAGCATAGGCTCTACAGCCATAATTGCTTCCAGTACCTCAGCAAAATGAACTACGCAAACCGATTTATAAGCAGGCAGGGGTTCCAAATTCAGTTTACATTCCAGACTCACCCCCAAAGTACCTTCACTTCCACATAGCAGTTTAGCCAGATTCCAGTTTTGATTTAGGGGAAATTCATCCAGATTATAGCCACCAACCCTTCTCATGACTTTGGGAAAGCGCGTATCTATTTCTGTATGGTTTTTATGAATGAGTTTGGAAAAGTGCTTATACAGTCGCCCTTCCCGAGTATTCATTTCCTGAAGTTGCTCAAGCTCCTGCTGAGACTTTTCGTCAAGCTCCAATACCTGACCATCTGCCAAAGCAATTTTTAATCCCAGGACATGATCGACGGTCTTGCCATACAAAATGCTCTTGGTTCCCGAGGAATTGTTTCCGATCATCCCTCCAACATTGGCACGGCTGGAAGTGGCAGGATCAGGAGCGAAATGTAAACCATGAGGTTTCAGAAAAGCATTGAGTTCATCTCGAACCATACCCGGTTGGACCCGCACCCATTTTTCTGCCACATTCAGTTCTATGACCTGATTCATGTGCCGAGAGAAATCCAGCACCAGGGCATCTCCAACCGTTTGGCCAGCAAGACTGGTTCCTCCGCCTCTTGGCAAGACATTGAGTGAATATTCCTGAGCTATTTTAAGGGCAGCAAGGACATCTTCCTCATCTTTGGGAGTGATGACCACTTTGGGAGTCATTTGATAGACGCTGGCATCCGTTGCATAAAGCCCCAGACTGTAGGCATCTCCCAGTACTTCTCCTTTGAGCTGTTTTTTAAATGCGGAAAGGTAGTTTTCCGTAGTAGTTTTTATGACGGCTTTGCCCATGTAGATCCATTTATTCTCTGCCATCTGGCAGAGATATGAATCTAGTAAAGAAGCGCTGCTATTCCAATTCCTTGATCGCCAACCAGGCCATCAAACCAGTAGAAAGTTTGAGTGCATCTTCGTCTATATCAAAGCGTGGGGTATGTACTCCGTGAACAATGCCTCTGCTTTCATTTCGGGTACCCAGACGATAGAAGCATCCCGGTATCTCCTGGGTGTACCAGGCGAAGTCTTCAGCAGCCATCCAGATATCCATATCGACTACATGCTCTTCGCCTATATAGTCACAAATATGCGCACGGGCATTGCGGGTCAGGATTTCATCATTGTACAAAACGGGATACCCTTTTTTGATTTCCAATTCTACGCTACCTCCCAGAGATTCTGCCGTATTGGTGATAATCTTTTCGATTTTATTGAGGGCCTTATCTCGCCAGGCTTCATTCATGGTTCGGAAGGTACCCTTTACCCTGACCTCAGAAGGAATGACATTGGTAGCTCCATCTCCATGGATGTCTCCAAAAGATAGTACACTGGGAATTCTGGGATCGGAACGACTCACAACTTGCTGAAGCGTAACCAGCATTTGGGCCGTCATCATGATGGGATCGATAAAATTGGCCGGCATAGCAGCATGACCTCCTTTTCCTTTGACCACCATATGAATTTCATCTGCCGAAGCCATATACATCCCGGGACGTACTCCTATCTTTCCACAATCCATATAAGGCTGAACATGCTGTCCCAAAATGGAAGATACTTTGGGATTCTCGAGCACTCCATCTTTGATCATCAGAGAAGCTCCTCCCGGCAAAAGCTCTTCTGCCGGTTGAAAAATGAGTTTAATGGTCCCGGAAAATTTATCCCTGAATTGATTCAGAATTTTCGCAGTTCCCAGCAAGGAAGAGGTATGCACATCATGTCCACAAGCATGCATCACACCCGGGTTCTGAGATTTATAGGCAACTTCATTTTCCTCAATGATAGGAAGGGCATCCATATCCGCACGCAATGCCAGCACTTTGTCCTCTCCTTCTTTCGTTCCTTCAATGATGCCCACCAATCCATTATCGGCAATATTGGGCGTCACAGGGATTCCGATATCCTCCAGCTTTTCCTGTACAAAAGCAGCTGTCTTTTCCTCATGGAAAGACAATTCCGGATTTGCATGTATGTGCCGACGATTGGCAACAACTTCTTCATATATCTCCGCAGAGAGGTCCTGAATTTGGGCTTGTAAACTCATGGCCGCAAAGGTAGTAAAAGTGCGGGAGTGTTGTAGTATTAGGGTATTAGGGTATTAGGGTATTAGGGTATTAGGGTATTAGGGTATTAGGGTATTAGGGTATTAGGGTATTAGGGTATTAGGGTTTTGGACGGGGTTCTGTTAAAGTGGTTTTTATTTTATTTCAAATTCTACGTACTTGACGATCAGAACACTAACACCCTAACACAAAAACACTCTAACACTCCCTTTAATGTCCCCAAACAAACAGCTTCTCTTTCTCCTGGCTTTGATTCCTTTCGTTTTGTTGAGCTTCACTTCCTGTAATGGGATTGATAAATATGAAGAAGGTCCTTTTGTGAGTTTTATCCCTGCAGAAGATCGGGCGATCAATGATTGGCGCTGGTCATTTTATGAGGAAAATGGGGTCAACCTTTCCGGCATTTACGAAGATTCCACCTTGAGTATAGAGGAAAACTATACCGCAAAGATTGTAGGAGCTGATGGCGGATTTCGGGAAGGAAGCTGGGAATTCATCTCAAAAAAGACCAAGTTTCAATTGATCTTTGATGGGATAGCAAGGGCTTATACCATCGAGATGCTGAAAGATGATGAGATGTGGCTTTCGCTCAATGATACAGTAGAAGGATTTAGCCAGGAATGGCAATTGCGAGAAAAGTAGGCGGCATATTTTGCTCGCCATAAAAATTTAAGAAATTTTCTGATTCCTTTTTACCGACGATAGCAATCGTCGCTTAGGGAATATACCCTTTATACAATATGAAAGGGCCTTTGCGGGCGATTTCTTTCATCTCGTATTTTTCTATGATTTTGTGCGAATTCTGGAGGATGCTCCAGGCGGGTTCGAGTGGGTTGCCGCGGAGTTCTCTTTTGCCGTTGTAGAAATCTGTATTGTAGAGAACTAAAACTGGTATTTCTTCCAAATGCTGCAAAAGATCATCCGCAACTCTCTCTTCATTAAACAGACTCAACAGGCTTTGCGCATGTTGGAAATTACCCCGGGAAAATTTGGCTGACATGAGCGGGATTCCCGTCCAGCTTTGCAATTGCATGGCGTTCGTCAGAAAATCATCAAAACCGTCTATAACATAGTGATTATCACCTGCTCCTTCATGATTGTAGGGTATGGGAATGATGGCTTGAAAATCTGCTGCATTTATCTGATCAGCCAATGCCTGAATTTGTGCATCCGCTCCTTGTGCAAGCAAATTGGGGCGATTCATTTCTTTTCGGGCTAAAGCTATGCTATCGAAAGTATCCACCAGGACAAGGGATAGGAAAATGAGGGGCAAAGCGACTTTCATCCATCTTTTATCCTCCAATTTTAGCCTGAGAGAAAAGGAGTAGATTATCAGGATATTGAATACCCAGAATACGATAAAACTGAATCTGCTCACATCGCGAAATTGGGTGATACGATCACTAATCAGGTGCAGATAATAAAATGGATTGAGGTAATTGGTGAAGGTCCAGTCGAGTCGCTGGAGGTATATATTTTCGCCCAAAGAAATCATGAGGGAGAAAAAGGCTGAGATAATTAGCAGAAATAGGAAAGGACGATTTCCTTCTTCCCGAAATGTACTTATCCATTCTTTTCGGATATTTTTTCGGACGCCCAACTCTATCAAAAGAAATAGGAAAGCATAGAGGGCAAAATTTCCCAAATAGGCAAAAGATCCAAAGTAATAAAGTTTGGAATCCTCAAAGACGAAAGGAATGCTGTTGTGAGCATGGGAAGAAAAGAGCCCCTCAAATTGCAATACCCAATGTTCCCAACCATAACCTTCTCCATGCGGAAGCCGAGCATCAAAATAGCCATCCGAAAGGCGGATCATCATCAATAAAAAGATCGTGGGCAATATGACACCAAGACCGAGTGAAAGACCCGATGCGATAAGCTTTTGTCTTTCCTTTCGCCTAAACAATAGTAGGCCCATAAAAAACACCCCTACAGCAAAAGCTGCCATAGCCAGCCAATACAAATGGATCAATCCGATGATCAATAGAAAAACCGACATGCTCAGCATCCATTTCCCCAGTTCTCGCTTGTTTATCTTCTCAATTTGAATGAGATCATAGGCTTTCCCCAGCAAATAAATCGCACCCAATAACGGCCAGGAAATAGATAAGTTGAGATGCCCCTGGGTGATTTTGAAAAACTCTATGCCCAGCCAGGGAAGGAAGAGGGCAAAAAAGAGGCAATAGATATGTTGAATCTTCAAGCGGTGAAGTATTCGAAATAAGAAGAAGGAGCTCAATAAATGTCCGAATAGAATGAAAAGATTGAAGAGGTAAATACTTTTCCCAGAAAGGTCCCAGAGGTAACTAGAAATAAACTTGAAACTCCAGGCTAGCAAAGGAGTCGCATCTGTGAAGAATACATATTCTCCATAGGGATATCCCATGCTATAGACTTTACTCCATCCGAGTTCAGGATCTTGTTCGACTACAGACTGGTAAAAGAAATATTGCCGCATCCCATCATTGTAATTGCAAAGCATGTACTCATGGGGATGAAGGAGGCTTTTGTTGAAGGCTATCAGCAGCAGGATAATTTGCAAGCCCATGAGCAAGCCAAGAGGATATTTCTCTGCCAGCTTCAGGAATTTCTTTCCTATGCTCAAGGGCTCTTTATCCATTTGCTCAAGTCAGTTTTACCCGTGGATCCAGTTGTCGGTATAGTAAATCCGTGATAATACTCACGATCACAAATACTACCCCGATCATCAGAACTCCCGCCATAATCAAAGGTAAATCCCGATTGGCCAGGGAGTCAATGATGAGTTTACCGATGCCTTGCCAATTGAAAATGTATTCGATGAAAAAGGCGCCAGCCAGTAGAGAAGCCAACCAACCCGTGATAGAGGTCATAACCGGATTTAGGGCATTTCGCAGCGCATGTTTTACCAAAACCGGAAAAGGGCTCAAACCCTTGGCGCGGGCGGTGCGAATATAATTGCTATTGAGCACTTCGATCATGCTACTTCGCGTCAATTGGATAAAAACAGCCAGAGGTCTGATCCCCAAAGCCAAAGCGGGCAAAAAGAGGTTTTTCAATTCCAGACTTCTTCCTTCCGAAAAGACATTATCCGAAAACATATATCCACTTACATTCAGCCCGGTCCAATCCCTCAGTAAAACAGCAAATATCCAGGCAATCAAGACCCCGATAAAAAAGGAAGGAGCAGAAATTCCCAAAACCGAGAAACTAAGTATGCTTCGATCCAGCCAGGAATCTCTTCGAAGAGAGGCCAGAACTCCTAAACTGATTCCAAAGAAGGCAGCAAATATAATGGCCGCTAGTGCCAATATAAGTGTCCCTTCAATCCGGCTCGACATCATTTCTGCTACAGGAATGTCATATTTATAGGAACGTCCCAGATAAGGAGCCTTTAAACCAAAACTACTTTCTCCTATTGGAATCAAAGTCAAATGAGAAATTTCTTCTTTTTGTTCCGCTTCGATGAGGCCAATGGGAGAAAGGTCGTTGAGATAACTGAGGTATTGAATGCTGACGGGTCGATCCAGTTTGTACTTGCGTTTCAAAGCCTGCGTTTCTTCCTCTGTCGCTTGTTCGTCTACCAGATATTGTACAGGATCACCGATCACAAAGAAGATCAGAAAGAGAATTGTGACAATTCCCCAAATCACCCATACGCCCTGCCAGATATTTCGAAGCACAAATTTCATCCTGCACAAGATCAGGATAATGAGGGAAATATGGAAATCGGGAGGCTGCGAGTGCTGTTCTCTCCCAAAGCACTTGTCATTGCGAGGGAACCGAAGCAATCCCCTTGACTCAGATTATTATTTAGAGTCAAGGGGATTGCTTCGTCGAAGGTTTCGACTCGCAATGACTGCGTTTATATACTTGCTTTTTTTTCGACGAAAAAGCTTGAAAACTCAATCCGGCAGTACATCCATTTGTCTTTCAACTTCCTCCAGAATTTTGGGAATATCATGCAGCACAAAAGAATAAATGGTTTTATCCTTTACCTCATCATATTGATGAAGGATACTATTACGGAAATTATAGGTTCGATCGTATATAGGTAATTCAATCTGAAAGAGGTCTTTCAGTTTTTTCATGCTTTCTGCAATCTTTTCGATGTTCCTTTCGATTGCATCTTTTACCACAAAACTTTGAGAGTATTTTTCGATTGAATCAATTCCTAATAGGTACTCGTCTATCCGCAAACAAAACAGCTGGATATCAAATAAGTACTTCTTCGGATTTTTTATCATAGAGCAGGAGTTTTTGTGTTTTCACAGCCTCTTTAAAATAGGGATTGGAGAAATCCCCGTATTCAATGAGGTCAATTTTAGTTTTCAGGAGTTGGTTGAGTGCTTTTTTCATTTCCAGAAGGGCATCGACATAGGGAAAATCTTTCTGAAATTTGCCACCATCATCAAATAGGAAAAGGAAATCGATATCACTGTCCGACTGGAAATCGGCCTCAGATACTGCCGATCCAAACAGCCAAAGCTTAGCTATCCTGTGCTTTTTACACAGTTTCTGGATAGTCGAAATATTTTTCTTTATGATATTGATCACAATTAAATATACGAATTTAAAGGGATATAGATACTTCAAACAGCAAAAGCAGACACGCATATCTGCGTATCTGCTTTGCGACTCCCTCGGTAAAAGGAGCGAGAGCTATGAGAGCGACTCATGGCTCTTCAAGAGTAAGGACTAAGAGTGCAACTGCGTATTCAGTTGCGTGTGTTGATTAATGAAATGTTGATTAAATGAACGACTTATTTGATATACTCAAATATCGTTAAATTTCATTAATTGTCAATTCCAATTTATCGTAATATATAACATATCGGCACAAACTCCTTTCCTTTGGACACATATCGCATTTCCAGCGGATTTTTGCGAGATTGGAAGTAGTAAGAAATGCGCTAAGTAATTATTATGAATCGACTCCCAAGACTTTTACTACTCCTTTTCCTGATAACTTTCAGTCTAACTGCTTGCGAGGGGGATTATGCTCCTTTCCTTACGACAGAAGTTCTTGTCGTAGGCGGAGGTGCCAGTGGTACACCTGCAGCAATACAGGCCGCCCGAAGGGGCAGTAAGGTAATTCTGATAGAAGAAACTCCCTGGCTGGGAGGGATGTTGACGGCAGCGGGTGTAGGAGCTACTGATGGAAATCACCGTTTGCCCTCAGGTATATGGGGAGAGTTCCGGCAAAAGCTCAGAAATCATTATGGCGGAGCCAAAGAAGTGGAAACAGGTTGGGTGAGTAATACCCTCTTTGAACCTCATGTAGGAAATCGAATTTGGAATGAATTAGCAGATCGGGAAGAGCGCCTGGAACGAATTCATGGATATCACCTGATCGAAGCGAAGATGAACGGAGATAGAATCCATGAACTCAGCTTTAAAAATGAGGAAGGGAAAAAACTGAAAGTTCGGGCGAAGATCTATATAGATGCAACAGAACTCGGAGATCTCATAGGAATGAGTGGAGCAGAATACTATACGGGTATAGATAGAGAAGGCAATCCCCATGATGATAACATACAGGACCTGACTTATTGTGCGGTCTTAAAGGATTTTGGACCAAATGCAGATAAAACAATAGAAAAGCCCGCGAACTATGACCCTTCAGAGTTTGACTGTATTTGTAAAGAACTTTGCGATGATCCTTCCCGAGATGTGCCGGACTGTGAAACTTTTCTGAATTATGGGCGCATGCCCAATGGGAAGTATATGATCAATTGGCCCAATAACGGCAATGACTATTTCCTAAATCCCATCCCTATGAGTTTTGAAGAAAGACAGCAAGCCTATAAGCCTGCGAAAGCTCGCTCATTGGATCTACTGTATTTGTTGCAAACGAAAGCCGGCTATAAGAATCTAGGATTGGCAGATGATGAGTATCCGACAGAGGATTTATTACCCTTCATTCCTTATCATAGGGAGGCAAGGCGGGTGAAAGGAGAAATTCAATTTCGACTGGCTGACCTCAAAGACCCCTACGCCAATCCCGAACGACCCTTTTACCAGCAAGCCATAGCAGTAGGCGATTATCCTTTGGATCATCATCATGATAAGAATCCGAATGCACCGGAAGAAGAATTTCCTTCCATCCCTTCTTTTTCCGTTCCTTACCAAAGTCTTATTCCTGAAAAAATAGACAACCTCATCGTTGCAGAAAAAAGTATCTCAGTAAGCCATAGAGTAAATGGCGCTACTCGCCTGCAACCTTGTGTCATGCTCATCGGACAAGCAGCTGGTATGGCTGCGGATATGAGTTTGGATCATAACTCCTCTCCTCGCGATCTGAGTATTCGGGAATTACAACGAGATTTATTAGATGCCGGATGTTGGTTAATGCCTTTCATTGATATGAATCCGGATGACTGGTTTTTTGAAGCTGCCCAAAAAGCCGGACTAGAAGGAAAAATACGGGGACAGGGAGTTCCCTACAAATGGGCCAATCAAACCTGGTTTTATCCGGACAGTGCTGTCACGCGCGCAGAATTTCAAGCCCTGAAACCAGCCCTTCGGACAAATATTCCTGAACCTGATGCAAACGTAACGATAATGACTCGGGGAATGGCATTGAGCTTTCTTGAAGAAGAATTAAATCACATTAACATTCATAATGTTACCCCCTTGTACAAAGATCTGGATCCCGACGAGCATCTTTTGCTCCAGGCGATGAAAGAAAAAGGATATTTACTTCATTGGGCGGAAGGAGAAAACTTTTATCCAGAAAAAGCCCTAACTCGTAAAGAAGCTGTCTGGATCGCCGATCAACTCTGGCCTTTCTTCTAATCAATTTGCTCCAGCTGTACCAATGAAAAAGCCTGAGGCTTTGTGGCAAATAAAGCTTTGGTTCGCGGCCATACACCTCCAAAAAGCTCACTTTTGCGGTATGCATTGAGGGCATCTTCGGAAAGCCATTTGCTGTATGTATAGCGAATGGCGGGATTTTGAGGATCGCCATGAAGCTGCAATTCTTCGCAGCCGGGGAAGGCTCTGATCTTGTGTTTGCTCTCATCAAAAATTTCCTGAAATCGGTCGACTTCCTCTTTCCGAAATTCCATTCTTACGATTCTTACAATCATTGGTACATACTTTGCGGCAAATTACTCAAGATGAGCGTAATATTTCGCAGAGAAGGGTAATGATCCTGCCGAAATCTCTTTTTATTTCTGCCATCGAACCAGTAGTTTTAGAAAGACTGGGTGTAAGCTCAGTATCGTATGAAATTTGATCAAGACATATGAAATCAATTATTACAAGTATCCTGTTTCTGTTTTCCCTGAGTACTCTCTCTCAGGCTCAAGACAAAATGTGGGTATTCTTCACGGATAAAGGAGCTGACACCGAATGTAGACTCGCTCATCCGGAATCTTTCCTAAGCACTGATGCCATTGCCCTTCGTGAAACAAAAGGCATTGCCATTACAGCAGCGGATCTGCCCGTAGCAGATGAATACATACTCGGCCTCGAACAAATGGGCCTTCGTTCTCACTTTAATAGTCGCTGGATGAACGCAGCGGTTATAGAACTTTCCCATAGCGAAGCAGAAAGGGTTTTGGCTTTACCATTTGTAAGCCACCTGAAAGGCATGCATAAATTACAGCTTACAGGACTGGATGAAGAATTGGTAGAAATTCCAGCAGAAGAACTCAATTACGGTCGTGCCAAGCATCAAAATGACATGATCAATATTGGGCCCCTTCATGAAAAGGGATATGCAGGAAAAGGAATCAAAATAGCCGTCTTCGATGCAGGATATAGTGGAACAGATACCATAGATGTTTTTAAGAATATGATTGCAGAAAATCGGGTAATCGCTACCTGGGATTTCGTAGACAATCAGGAAAATGTATATCATTCTCATTCTCACGGTACACAGGTTCTTTCAACTATTGCAGCGGATCTTCCGGGTAAAATGGTAGGATCTGCGCCCAATGCTTCTTTCGTCCTCTGTCGCACAGAGAATGACAACTCTGAGAGTCTGGCGGAAGAACATAATTGGATGAAAGCCATGGAATGGGTGGACTCAATTGGGGTTGATGTCATTCACAGTTCGCTGGGATATTCGACTTTTGATGATGCGGAAACCAATCATACCTATGAAGATTTGGATGGAGATAAAACCATCATTACGCGTGCGGCCGATATGGCAGCAGCCCGCGGAATCATCGTAAGTACAAGCGCAGGAAATGAGGGTTCAGGCCCCTGGAAATACATCACTGCTCCTTGTGATGGAGATAGCGTTCTCTGTACCGGAGCGGTAGATAAATATAGTTCACGTTCGCGTTTCTCTTCTATCGGACCTACTCCGGATGGAAGGATCAAACCCGATGTAGTTGCTATGGGTACTCGCACGATCGTAGCTCACCCCAGCAATCGCATTTATGGCTCAAATGGAACTTCATTCTCCAGTCCGATTATTGCAGGTTTGGTGGCTTGCTTGAAGCAAGCACATCCAGATCGTAACCATATGGACATCATCCAGGCTGTAAAGCTAAGTGGAGATCAATATGCGCTGCCAGATGCCGAATATGGCTACGGTATCCCCGATGCTGCTTTCGCAGACTCACTCCTCAGCAATGTCAAAGACCTTTCAAAGGTCGAGATAGCCATGAGTGAAAAGCCGCAAAGAGGCCGTCCAGCCAAACCTCCTGTTGCCATTCAAAGCAATAGAAACAAAAAAGAAGAGCTTCAAGCTTCTTTGGTGCAAAAAAGCGCTATGGTAGAGATTAGTCTTGCCAATGAGAATGATCGAATTAAAAATATTGAGGTTAAGCGAGGAAAGGAAACCCTGAGTTTTCATCCCGAAGACCTGATTATCGAAGGAAATAAAGCGACAGTTAATACAAGCTATCTATTGAAAGGGCAATACAAGGTAAAAGTTGCCACTCAAAAAGCCTCCAAAGAACTGGATTTCAACATCCGATAGCTAGTTGTCTAAAACGTACAGGCCCGCTTTCCATCAGGAAAGCGGGCTTTTCTTTTAGCTGAAGTTACCTTTTCGCGGGCCCAGGCAACAAAAGGGAAACACAGAATAATAAAGCTATGAGAATTGTCATATTACTGGCCTTGTTGCTATCCGGCCACTTATTCGCCCAAAGCCCACAAAGCAAAAATCTGGCTCCCGGAAGTACAGGTGTACGTATGGAAGTAGAGGGCCTTATCAGAGAATTTATTGTCCATACTCCACCAACTTATGATGCGAATCGCGCCCAAGCATATCCCGTGGTTTTTATGTTTCATGGAGGCGGAGGAACAGGGATGAAATTTCACAATACTTCTGGCTGGAAAGAAAAAGGAGATCAGGAAGGGATCATCACGGTTTTCCCAACGGCTTATCGTACCTGTCTGGACAAAGCTGACGGAAGGAGTGAAAAAAATTATTGGATGACAGCTGGCAAACTGGATCAACTCTGCGCCAATCAGAAGGCTCATGATGATGTGCCATTCGTAGAAGCCATCCTCGACCATCTCAATAGCAATTATCATGTAGAAAGCAGAAAAATATACGCAAGCGGCTTTTCAAATGGTATGGGCTTTATCCTGAGCCAATTACTTCCTCGCATGTCTGATCGCTTCGCAGCTTTCGGAGGAGTAGGAAGCCTATTGCAAGAGGAGGTGAACGCAGCAAATGCCTCCCCTACTTTCGCTATGATCGGATCGATGGACGACCATTTTACCGGGCATGCAGGTCTCAGTGAACTTCCCCATAACGAATCAGGGGTAGAAGCCAATACCTTCCTGAAATCTTCACAAGAAACCATCCTTAACTCTATGGGATTGGGAACTCAATACAAGGTGAGGGAAAGACCAAAATATTTGCTCTATAGATTCGAAGGTACAGATACAGAATTGCGCTATGCTATACTAAAAGGCCTGGCGCATGTTTACCCCAAAGGAAGACAAAAAGATAATGGTATTGTGGCGGCTAAAGTCTTTTGGGACTTTTTTCAACAATACTCTTTGTAGACAGATACAATTGATAGTCGATAGAAACCCGGGCTCAAAACCCGGGTTTATTTTTTACTGCTTCACCAGTTTCAAAATAGCTTCTTTTTGATCTACTTTTATCCGACAGAAATACATTCCTTTTTCTCCTTGCAGTTTTAGGCTAAAGGAATCAAGCTGATCAAAGCTATGGACTTGTATTTGCCTTCCTCTTATATCCAGAAGTTCTACTTCTATAGAGGAATAAAATTTCCCCAATTCTATTTCCACTTCTGATGCTGTAGGATTGGGATAAAAACGTATCGCTGATTGAAAATCCGGATCGATGCCTACATTCATCACTTGGATACAAGCCGACATAGCCATACAATCTTCCCGACTGAGCATAACTGCATAATTTCCATTTGTTTGTGGACTAAAAGTCTGCTGGGTAGCTCCATCAATTGCGGAATTCCCATTGTCACAATCCACCCACTGATAATCCACATCCAATCCATGAGCACCTCCTGCATTTGCAGTAAGAACAGAACCGATCCGACTCACAGTTGTATCCAATTCCGGCAGGATTTGAAGAGTAAGTACAATTGCACTATCGCAATCCCTGTCTCGGGACAGCACCTGTAAATAGTTACCTGATTCGGTATAAGTTCGACCATTTAGCATATAACTTTCGCAGGTATTTACCTGAAGGAAAGTGGTGTCAATTTGCGGTAAAGAATCTGCAATGGTATTCAGTACGGTATTGGTTTTTACCGGCTTATTGAAATCGAAATAAATACTTGTGCTATTGAGAATCCTGGTATCGTCAGGAAGATTGGGAAGCGGAAGAATCTCAAAAATCACATATCCATGACTATTGGGTTCATCACTGATACTGTCGGGCAAATAGATATTATCAAAGCGAAACTTCATCACCCGATCGGGCAAAGCTTCTGTAATCATAGGCTCATGACTTTGGCCCACCACCCGAAAAGAGCTCAAATCCAGATTGGCATCCAGGGTATCCAGCAAGAATATATCTATGGCTGATGCATTCCCCGTATTTTGAAAGCGAAGAGTATAGGTGAGCCACTCATCATTTTCGATAAAACCTTCTTCACAAACTCCTTCCGGAAATACTCGTTTATCATTGGGATCATAGCTATTGATTACGTCGCGGCAATAGCCTCGATTGTTGAATTTCGTATTGTTCCCGCCGCCTTTTTGACGGATTGCAGAGCGAACACAAACTTCATCTCCGATCCCGGCCTGTGTACTTACTGTAGCACGCACACGAGCCAGAAAGTGTCCCGAGGTATCATTTAAATCATTGAAATACCAAATCAGGCTTTGCCCATTTATCGAATCAGGTGCTGGAACAGAGGAGGAATAGGTGAGGAAATTGTCCAGAATCAGAACCACTTCTCCATCCAGCGGAGCACAACCATCATTATAGGCATCTACCCAAATGGTAGATGTCCTTCCCGGGCGATAATCTGTTGAAGTAACATTGATATTCAGATCACTCGGTCTGAGATTCGCTGGCCCCCCAACGATAACACGACTGCTATCGCTACATCCGGCATCATCACTTACTGTGAACACAAAAGTTCCGGGTGAATCAGGTTGTATGAATCTCTTCGTAACTGGGGGAAGCGTATTCCAACTATAGGAATAATTACCCGATCCGCCTACTGCAGAACCAACTACCAGGCCGGGGGTTCCACAAGCCGGTTCATCGACCTGATCTATGGTGGCAGCTAATCCAGAACAACTATCCTGTTTCCATTTCAGCATAAAAATATCTCGACCTCCAGATATAGCTGAAAGGCTAAAATTGCCCGCACCCGGATCTACATCAAAATCTCTGGAAAATCGTCCTCCCAGCAATATATTTTTAGCTACATCTATAGTAAAGCCTGTGACTCCTGAATTTGTCACATCCAAACTTCTTCCCCAGAGATAGGTGCCATCCGGATTATAGCTGACCAGAAAAGTTTGGCCAAACTGTGCGGAAAGGGTCTCAATTCCCAGACCCGGATCAAAGTCTATATTTCCCGTAAATCCACCTTCGAGATAAATATTTCCCTCCTTATCCACATCTATTCTTTCGGCCGAGAGAAAATCGGTAGAGGAATTGATATCTCCGATCGTATTAGCCCACAGCAGATTTCCGCCCTGATCCAGCTTTTGCAAAAACATTGCTCCATTTCTGACTGCTGTAACATTCATCGTATTAGGGCCGGGATCCAGGTCAACGGTACCCCTTAAGCGGGCAGCGACCAGAATTTCATTTGCCCCATCAACAGTCAAAGCTACCTTTTCATAGTAAACAGAGCTTTCTATGCTTCTGGCCCAAAGGAAATCTCCTGCAGGATCCAGTTTTAGGATATAAATGTCGCGGGTATTATTGGTAGAATTGAGAGGTACGAGGGGCGTTCCCGGATCGATGTCCAGACTGCCCATAAAACTCCCACTCAGAATGAGGTTCCCTTGTCTATCGACTATCGAAGTTCGTATCCCGTCAAAATTTGCATTCCCAATTTCTTTGGCCCAAACAAAATTTCCCGAGGAGTCCAGCTTTTGGATAAAGGCATCTCCCAAAGGATCACCCACCAGTGTAAATGTTCCTGCTCCCGGATCAAAATCAACGGCTCCATACATATTTCCTGTCATGTAGAGGTTCCCTTGCTGATCAGACGTAAGGCTGGCAACCCTGTCGTCCTGAGCTCCTCCTGTTTGTTTTGCCCATTTAAAATTTCCGTTAGCATCCAGTTTTAGCAGGAAAATATCATTTTTTGAAGCGGAGGCCGAAGTCAGGTTGACCGTATTGGGGCCAGGATCAATATCGACAGTTCCGGAAAACAGACCTGCCAGGTACACATTTCCCCAATCATCTACATGCAACAATTCTCCAGGAATCGTATCTCCCAGAAAATCCTGAATCCATGCATGTGCCCATAATAGCTGGCCTGAGGGATCTAATTTCTGAATAAAAAGCTGAGGCTGGCCCAGCGGAATATTGACCACTTGTGATCCCGGTCCCGGATCCAGATCTATGGTATCCTGCACAGATCCATACACGTAAATATTTCCACTGGCATCTGTAGTTGTCGCTTTGGCAGCATCACTATTTCGACCTCCGAGGGTGTAAGCCCAATCAAATTCAACATTTTGGGCTGAGAGTGAAATGGATATAAAGAAGCTGAGAATACTAAGGAAAGTTTTCATGGGCGTGTTTTGGGTTGATACAAACTTCTAACTTCCGCAATCTATGAAATAAAAAGTGCCAGGAAAAAACTTTGAGTCGCAAGGCGCAAATCTCTAAATTTTGATAAAAGAGCGGGAAATATTTACCTTGGTTTTACATAAACGCCTCACAAGCTGAACATGAAACACATCACCCTCCTCCCTATACTTATCCTCTGGGCGAATCTGAGTTTTTCTCAAAACTACCGCCCTTTTCAACCCAATATGACTTATACCTTTCAATGGAGTGGCGAAAATGAACTCTTTATACTAAAGACAGACTCGGTCTATACGCTGGGATCAGATACGATTTTCACCTTCAATCGCATAGGGAGAGATTCCATATATAGGGGATTAAATTTCTCATATTATATGAAGCCAGATCAGGACAATCTATTTGGAAGAGCAATGATAGAGAAAGCTGGGGGCATATATGAGTTTGTAAGTTCTGATGAAGATACCTTTAACATACAGCTAAGGGCTCCCCTTAATCAAGCCTGGATTTTTAATAAACAGGATAGTATCACAGCAAAAATTACCGCGAGGAATGAAATGGATTTTATGGGGATTAGGGATTCGGTCATTCAAATTCATTTATCAAATCAGGATAGTCTACTCATCTCCAAAAACTATGGGTTGATAGGATCTCCAGCTTTTCTACCTCTGAGTCCAGAACGTTCCTTTCCTTACAGAGGAGTAAGTGGGAGAAATTCAGATAATCTTGAAATCTGGGGAATAGAAGAATTAGGGATTGGATCAAGATTGCCCTCCTTTCAGGAACTCTTTGATATTGAGGTCGGAGAAAGTTTTTTCTATCATGAGCGAATACCACAATATGCTACAATTGGAACCTATATTTGGCAAAGGGCTTTAAGCGCTCCCGTTTTCCCCAATCCCGATTCTGTCAGGCTTGTATATGAAAGAGACCGGGTCCATCTAACTTTTCTGGATGTATTTGAATACTTAGGAAGAGACACCATAGAAATTAGTCAAGACGCACAAAACTTTTATCCGCATTTGCTTAGCAACCAGGCTAATTCGGATCATGTCGTCCTTCGAGGGCCCTTTCTCAAGGAGCCTCTCAATCAACAGGCATATTATGTATTGGAATACTTTACGCCTCCTATTGATTCGACAAATCTCTTGCAGTCAACAAGACTAGTATTGGGATATGAAAAAGCCCTGGGTTTGACAATTGAGAGTAGATACAGCCATACACAAGAAGGTATTGGGGATCTTTATAGCCTTTCAACTATGAACTGTTATGAAAAGTTGACGGATTCATCCGGAGTCTGTCCGGATACAGCCACATATCTGGCACTTGATCCCTTGTTAGAATCTGCCCAGCTGAAGGCTTATCCAAATCCCGCTAAAGATTTCCTGGAAATCGATTGGGAATACCTTCCATCGGGCAAGCTTGAATTGCATTTACTTGATCAGACGGGAAGAGTCATCAAACACCATTGGATCGATACTCGCCTACAAAACAGCGTAAGCCTAAATATCGAGACCGTTCCAAAGGGTCTTTATTTCCTTACTTTCATTTGGAAAGGCAGGAAGTCAGGAGCTTTGAAGATAGTTGTTCATAAATAAGAAATTTCACCAGAGATGGCTTCTAATTTATCCCTATCAAACATTCTCTTTGGCAATTATTTTCCTTATCTTTGCAGCCGAATTCACAAAGAGTAGGAAATCCTAATGATTACAGTATCCAATCTTTCTCTCCGTTTTGGAAAGCGGGCCTTGTTTGAAGAAGCCAATCTAAAATTCACGCCCGGAAATTGCTATGGAGTAATTGGAGCCAATGGAGCCGGTAAATCTACCTTCCTGAAAATCCTTTCAGGCGAAATAGATTCTACCACCGGCCATGTATCCATTGATCCCAATGCGCGCATGTCTGTATTGAAACAGGATCACTTTGCATACGATGAGCATCCCGTATTGCAAACCGTGATCATGGGTGATGAAAAACTGTGGAAGGTAAAAAGCGAAATGGATGCCATTTACGCCAAGCCGGACTTCAGCGAAGAAGATGGGATCAAAGCAGGTGAGCTGGGAGCAGAGTTTGAAGATATGGATGGATGGAATGCCGAAAGCGATGCTGCCGAACTCCTTTCCAATCTGGGAATCACCGAGGATCTGCATTACATGCAAATGGCAGATTTGACCGGTAACCAAAAAGTACGGGTCCTGCTGGCTCAGGCTTTATTTGGAAATCCAGATATCCTCCTACTTGATGAGCCTACCAACGACCTTGATGTCGAAACCATTGCCTGGTTGGAGGACTTCCTGGCAGACTTCAAAAATACTGTGATCGTGGTATCTCACGACAGGCACTTTTTGGATGCGGTTTGTACGCATGTTACCGATATTGATTTCGGAAAAATTCAGCAGTTTACGGGTAACTATTCTTTCTGGTACCAATCCAGTCAGTTGGCCCTGAGACAAAGAGCTGATAAGAATAAAAAACTGGAAGATAAGCGGAAAGAACTTCAGGATTTCATCGCACGTTTCAGCGCCAATGCTTCAAAATCCAAGCAAGCAACTGCGCGTAAGAAGATGTTGCAAAAGCTTACCCTTGAAGATATTCAGCCTTCTAAAAGAAAATATCCTGCGATCATGTTTAAGCAGGAACGTCAGGCAGGGGATCAAATCCTCAACCTTGATGGTTTGACTGCAGAGATAGATGGGAGAGTCCTGTTTAGAGATATCACCTTTGATATGCAAAGAGGGGATAAAATCGCCCTCTTATCCAGAGATTCTTTGGCTATCACCACCTTATTTGAAATCCTTAATGGAGAAAAGGAAGCAGTTAGTGGAAGCTTCAAGTGGGGACAAACCATCACACATGCCTACCTCCCTAATGAAAATGAGCATTTCTTCACCAAAAACCTTAACCTGATTGAGTGGATTCAGCAATTCACCGATAACCAGGAAGAAGAATTTGCCCGCGGATTTTTGGGACAAATGCTTTTCTCAGGAGAAGAATCCCTCAAAAAAGCTACCGTCCTTTCCGGAGGGGAAAGAGTACGTTGTATGATCGCACGCATGATGATGTCTCAACCCAACTTCCTCATGCTCAACGAACCGACCAACCACCTCGACCTGGAGGCCATTACCGCCTTCAACAATGAGTTGATCAAATATCCCGGATCTCTACTCCTCTACTCTTCTGACCACGAGTTCATGCAGACTTCTGCTACTCGGGTAATCGAAATCACTCCAAATGGAGTTCTCGATAAAATGATGAGCTATGATGACTATATCCTCAGTGAGGATATCAAAGCTCAGAGAGAGGCAATGTATGAGGGAGTGAAAGCATAAAGCCGGAGGCTTTTGACGTGTTAGGGTGTTTGTGTGTTAGGGTACGAGGGTTCTAATGAATCCATTTTCCCAATCACTAACACATTAATACCCTAACACACTAACATTTTTTCAACCTTCCCCCTCCCCTTCCGTCTTTTATATAAAGCCGGGCCGAATGAAGCATTCCATCCTTTTATTGATTCCTTTTCTCTTCTTTTCCTGTAAAGCAGAAAAAGATTCTGTTCCTGATTTTCCCAAAAAGCATGTCATTCTGGAGGAAGCCGAACTAAAAGGCCAATCCAATAGCCGCAAGCTGTTTCCTGTAGAACAATGGGCAGAAGATGAAGCCTATGCCGAGCATACAGATCGAAAGGCATGGCAAATGACCTATGATCTTTTTTTGCCGGAAAATGAGGATAAAGAAAAGTCCCTGATCGTATTTCTTCATCCCGGAGCTTTTCTGACCGGAAGCAAGAATGATGCTCTGATTCAGCGTTTGTGCAAGGACTTTGCGGGAAGAGGTTATGCGACCCTGGCGGCCAATTATCGACTTGCTGATTATCAGGGAGGTTTGGGAGATTTGCTGAATCAATTGATGAAGCCGGGCAAACTTGCCAAAAATCAGATCTACCGCAGTTTGCAGGATGCACATAGTTTGCTCGCCTATTGTGAAGCAAATGCCGAAGTATGGGGTGTAGATCCGGATCGCATTTATTTAGCGGGCTATAGTGCAGGAGCCATACTAGCTTTGAATTATGCCTACATCGATGAACGAGAAGCCTTTGACTTCTTCAAGCATGATCCGCTGGACTGCCTGGATTGCTTGCCTTACAAGGGCCAATCAGAAGAAGATCTCAGCCGAGGAAAAATCCGGGGCTTGATAGCCATTGCGGGAGGAATATTCGAGCTGGATCATATTGAGGAAAAAGATCAAATCCCGACTTTGCTCATTCATGGAAATGAGGATGATATGGTTCCTTATCATCAAGGCATTCCTTTTGACAAATACAAAAGAGAACAGGAATATGAATTTCAAGACACAAAAATCAATATTCCGGAAAGCCTGAGCCGATTTGTGATCCGGCATTTCTCATTACCGGTATATGGTTCGGAAGAAATTTATGAGCGGAAAATAAAAAATGTGCGATTGGTGGAAATCGAGGAAAAAGCTCACGAATTTTCCAGCAGCGGAGCAGAATATGAATTCCTTTTCGGAGAAATACATTCCTTCCTGAAAAAGACGAATTAGGTTCTGGGCCCAGGAGATTTAGTGATCATCAAAGAATTGTCATCCTATACTTGCCTAAGAGCTAGGGAAGAAAAGAATTCTTAGTTTGTGGTATTTGAATAAGCAGCAAAAGGAGAGGGGATAAATCCGTTAAGTGTCATTGGTTTAAAAAACCGTCCGGGATGTTGGTTTCCCTCTCCCTCTGATTCAAAACTAGAACAGTACAGTAGGCTAAGAGCCAGAATGTAGGATTGATAAGTTCGAATCAGAGCTGCTCAAATATAGGATTATGGATAATAACGTATATGGAATCGACATTGCCAAAAAAAGCTTTGAAGTAGTCTGTCTTAATGATAGTGGGAAAAGCTGGGTAAAAAGCTATTCCAATACTGCTTCGGGCCATTGTAAATTTATCGAAGTCCTCTCTCAAGGAGATCTCTGTGTCATGGAAGCAAGTGGTCCCTATTATTTATCCCTGGCCTTTAGTTTACATCAGCATGGGATTAAACTAAGTGTAGTTAATCCCCTGGTCATTCGCCGCTACAGTCAGATGCAATTAAGGCGAACCAAGACCGATCAGCAAGACGCGCGCTTAATTGCTCAATATGGACGGGATCACCGAAGCTTTATTAAGCCCTGGCAGCCTCCAGCGGCTATTTTTCTCCGCTTACAGCAGTTTTTGACTAGCATTAACCTATTTCAAAAACAGCTCCAGATGCTTCGTAATCAGTTCGAGGCTATGGATCAAGTTCCCATAGTGGATCCTTTGGTAAGAAGTCAGCAGCTTTATCTGATTGAACAACTACAAGCTTCGATCAAGCGGCTGGAGCAACAGATGCTCAGCCTTAGTAAAGAGCATTGTTCACAAAGCTATCAGTCGCTTATGAGCATCCCAGGTATAGGACCTAAGACCGCTTGTTTGTTGATCTGTATTACCCATGACTTTAGCCGATTTGAGTCTGCCAAACAATTGGTCGCTTATTTGGGATTATGTCCTCGTATTTTCACATCGGGTAGCTCTGTAAAGGGAAAAGAGAGGATCGTAAAAATGGGGCAGGCCTTGGCAAGAAAGTATCTCTATATGGGAGCCTTTTCCGCGATGAAAGTAAATCCTCTTTGTCAATCTATGGTAGAAAATATGAAACAAAAGGGTAAACATCATAAAGTCATTAGAGTCGCCGTTGCTCATAAACTCTTAAGGCAGGCTTTTGCTGTAGCTAAAAATAGAACTCAATTTAATCCCAATTTTATTTGACTTTTACTACAGTACATCCCGGAATTTTTATCGATGAAATGGAAAAATATCCGGGATCTCTAGTAGTAGAAAGAGATCCCGGATAAATTTTTTCCGTTAACTTCCAAAATTTTCCGGGATGACAACTTTGTTGTTTTTTTATGTTCTACAGACATTTATCTATCCAAATTTCATAAAAAGGACTAATTTCCCTGCCTCATTCAATAAAGCAGAAAATTATGTCTGGAATAAAGCATTTGATTTTCGATTGTGACGGAGTCCTCATTGACAGCGAATATGTAGCCGTACAGGTCATGCTGAAAATGCTGGCACCCTTCGGCTATCAAAGCAGTTTTCAAGCCTTTTCCAGCCAGTTTACAGGCATGTTGGATACGGAGATTCTCAAGTATTTAAATGAGCAGGAAGGCCTGCCTTTTCCCCCAAATTTTTACCAGAAAATTGAGGCAGAAAGAGATCGGGTTTTTGCTGAGGAATTGAAACCGGTAGCAGGAATGCCTGAACTTGTCAAAAGTATCTCCTTCCCCAAATCAGTGGTCTCAAATAGTCACGTAGCACATGTACAGATGTCTCTGGATATTTGCGGAATCAGGCCTCTTTTTGAAGAGAGAATCTATTCTTCTGAGCATGTACCCAAACCCAAGCCGCATCCGGATGTATATTTGCATGCCCTCCAATCACTTTCTCTGTCCCCAGATGAAGTGCTAGTCGTAGAAGATAGCCTCACTGGTGTTCAGGCAGCAAAAGGAGCGGGTTGCAAAGTCATAGGTTTTGCAGGAGCCAGTCATATATCAGATGGACACAGTAATAAATTGGGGGAACTAGGGGTTGAGACAACTGCTGACAATCCAGAAGCACTTTCCCAAATCCTTTCTTCCTACCTAGTTCTCTAAAGAAAGAAAAGTCAACTGTTCCAATCCTTCGAGAGTCGCCAACCAGGCTGCAACGACTTTCATTAATAAAGGATAATCTGACAAGGGAGCTTCATCTATGATGTAGAGATTTTTGGGATCATCTTTATCATAGCTAAAATCAATCAGATGTACCTCTGCTCTGCCTTTTGGAGTTACGATTTGCTTGAGGAGAGAAAAATCCTGGCTTGTGGCTTCTTTTTTTCTTCGGAGAAAGTAAACGTCGCTAAGACTTTTAATCACCCAATTGGATTCATTTGAAACGGTATCCCGCCAGGATTCAAATTCCACAAAATTCTGGCCCATTTCTGCTCTTCCGAAATAATTGCCTTGCCCATCTTCCTGAAACCGGATACTGCCCCAGGGTTCACTATTGATCAGCCAGTTTTGAGCAGCTCCCCGATCGACATCATAATAAATCCAAAGCGTCCCCTCCTGAAAATCAGTCAGGAGCTTGATCCCTTTGAGCTTGAGCGTCAGATCCTTCTTATTGAGCTTTAATTTTCCTTTGAGCAAAGTACCCTGTCCATATCCCCAGAAAGGCAAGAGGAGCAGGCATAGAAAGTATATGTGTTTCATACCGAAAGCTTGAGACAGATTATTCATCTGTTCTGCGCGATAATTGTTCGAGTCGTTTTTTCTCTGTGGGGCTTAAGTTTTCATAACCTTTATCCAGCAAATGATTGATTTCATCTTCCACGCTGGCAAATTTAGAGGAAGATTTTTTACCTCCCTTTTTAACGGTAAAATTGCTACTCACCTTTGAGGCCTCCTTCTTCCAATAGCCGGGAATCAAAAGCATCTCCGGACGGGTTACAATCAAATAGAGGAAGATCATGGCAGGGAACAAGAGCGCGGAAATGATAATGGGATATTTCGCAAATAGGCCGGGTACATATAGCAACATTAGTAAGAGGCCAATGATAGCTCCCCCCAAATGCGCATCATGGCCGATATTATCATTTTTGGCCTTTATCCCATAAATAGAATAGGCTACAAAGAGAATACCTGCCAGCCAACTCACCATAGGGATAATGAAAAAGAGATAGAATTGCCCGTATGGCTGTAAAGCGATATTGGCGAATACAACTCCACTCACGGCTCCCGAGGCACCCAGAGCACTATAACTGCCATTATTTCTGTGGATGAAAAGGGAAAGCGCATTTCCCCCGATCAAACTCCCAAAATAGATCACCAGATAATACCAGGCCGGGAAACCAACATAATGAAAGAGGCCCGAAAAGGTATAGAGACAGTACATATTGATCAGGAAGTGAAACCAGCCGCCATGCAGGAAACCCGAACTCAGCATACGGATGTATTCTTTCCGTACGAGAATGGCTTCTACATTGAAGAGGTACTGCTTTTTAAAAGAAGGGTCGCTTTCTCCTTTATAGGTTACAATAAGATTAGCGACGATTATCAGCAGGCTAATTTGATCTACTCCCAGTTCCATATCTTAAAATTACGTGAAAAGCCTAAGCTCTCAAAGTTATATACGGAAGCAAGAGGGCTTTTGTGCGCTTGATCCCTTCTGAAAAGCTTCCCTGGAATGGAGGAAAATCAAGCCTGGAGGTTTAATAGCTGTTAAAAATGTGTGATTTTCTTTCTTTCTCCCCACAATGGCACATTTTTTCTACCAGGGCCTATGTTGTTGATAGCGGATGCTCGCTTTATCAAAAGCTTCTGAATGAAGCCTTTAGCCTCGCACTTAATACACTTGGTATATTATTTTGATTTACAAATAAACCGAATATTACAAGTTTCCACTACCTGTAAGAAATACGAAATAGAGCATTAGGTACACAAGCGGGAGGCAGAGATATTTATGACATCAAACAGAACGAAGAAAAAACGGTAATCATGAAAGTGATCATTACGAAACAGCATATAAAGGCTGCGAAGTTAAGCGAAGGAAGGATAACACCTATTGAAGTTGCTCTAAATGATATGGATTGTTTCCAGGAAATCAGTTTAAAAGAACAGGAAGAAACGGGAAATTTCTTGCTGGAACTTGATGGAATGAAAATGGACCTGCCTAAAAAGGCTAGTACACAACTCAGAAATTTTATGGAAACAGGCGAAATGAAAGCATTCAATTTCGACCTACCCATGGAAGAAGAAATTTTTGTAGGGGAAGATCTGTTAATGGAGTCTTTTGAAGATAGTCTCCATATGGACATGGATCTGGATTTCTTTTAAGAGCACATGAGTCAGGGGTAATATCGAGAACCAAACACAGCACTCCCTACCCGCACCATGGTAGCGCCCTCTTCTATGGCAATTTCAAAGTCTCCGGACATGCCCATAGAGAGTTCCTCCATATCGATGCGGTTATGAGTTAAATTTCCGAATGTATCAGCAGCCATCCGTAATCGTCTAAATTGATTGCGGATGGTTCCTTCATCTGAGACAAAGGCAGCCATACCCATGAGGCCTTTGATATGAATGTGTGGAAATTGATCGATGTCCTCCAGAATGCCTTTTGCTTCAGCTTCATCCATTCCTGATTTCGCATCCTCATCCGAAATATTCAGCTGAAGCAGACAAGAGATCGTCCGTTCATTTTTTGCTGCCTGTTTTTCTATCTCTTCTAATAGTCTCCTTGAATCGACGGAATGGATAAGGTGAATAAAAGGAGCGATGTACTTCACTTTATTTCTTTGCAAAGTCCCAATCATGTGCCAGCGAGCCTCCGGCAGTTCCGGATGTTTCTCTCTCAATTCCTGCACCCGATTTTCTCCAAAGTCCAATTGCCCTTCTGCATATGCCGCATGAATCAACTCCATCGGCTTGGTTTTGGAAACCGCTATAAGTTTTACACTATCTCCCTTTCTGCCGGCATCTAATGCGGCCTTTTTTATCTTTTGCTGAATGTCTTTCAGATTTTCTGCTATTTGCATGGAGCAAAATTACATATTGACATAGAGATGAGAAGCTTTTTTATAATTTTTTTCAGCTCCATGCAGCAGTTTTCATCATGCTTCCGTTTTAGGGGAAAATCAGTACAACCGCACAATAAGCCTAAACCTAAGCTTAGCACGTTCTTCTGCGAACCTGATTTTGATTTCTACTGAGTACAATCGCTTTATTCCACATGAAGCATTTTATACAAATTTGACATGAACAAACGAACTAGTTTACTTCTACCTCTGCTATTCCTCGTAGCTATTGCATTTAATGGCTGTGTGCAGGACCAATGTGAGCAAACTGTTACTTACCTCACTTATGAACCCGTTTACAAAAGCTTTGAAGAAATCAGAGCCGGAGTTAAAAGTGAAGCACCACGCGCCGTAAAGAATCCCAGCAAAATCTATTTCAAGGATAGTTTTATCCTGATGAGTGAGCTAAACGAAGGGATTCACGTGATCGACAATAATGATCCCAGAAATCCCAATCCCATCGCCTTCATCGCGATTCCGGGTACAAGAGATATCGCTGCCAGAGGAAATGTCCTTTATGCGGATTCCTATACCGATATGATAGCTCTGGACATCAGTAATCTCCAAAATGTAAGCATCCTCGGCAGACAGGAAAATGTCTTTCCCTATGGCTCCTGGCACAATGGCCTTTGGGCTGATCCGGACAAAGGGATAGCCATTGATTGGATTGAGAAAGAAGTTACCGAGGTTCATGAATGTGGCAATAGAGGATTCAATATCCTTCCCCAAAACATGTTTACCTTCAATCAGGCCGTTGATTTGAGAGTTGATGCCCTGGCTTCCAATTCTCAGCTGGAAAGTACCGTCCCTAGTGGTGCCTCAGAACTTAGTACCGGCGTAGGAGGTTCTTTTGCGAGATTCGCTATTACAGGCAATCACCTCTACACAGTTACCTTTAGCGATATGATTGTCTTTGACATCACTGATCTTTCAAGTCCCAGAGAAGTAAACCGATTGGGAATTGGATGGGATATAGAGACGATCTGGCCAAAGGGTGATCGCCTGTACATCGGAACTCAAACCGGTATGCTGGTATTCTCTATCGCCAATCCCGAGCAGCCCGAGTGGTTGACTGCTGTAAGTCATGTACAAGGTTGTGATCCTGTTGTTGTAGGAGAAGAATATGCCTTCTCAACGATTCGTGATGGAAGAGATTGCCGCTCCAATACAGCCACAAACAGCCTCTTTGTGATTGATATCAATCCGATCAGCAGTGCTTTTATTGCGGCAGAATTTCCCTTCACCAATCCACACGGCCTAGGACTCAGAGATGATATCCTCTTTCTATGTGATGGTGCGGATGGTTTGAAAATATTTGATGCTTCTGATCCTTTGAGACTCAATGAGCGTCAATTGGCCCATTTCCCGGATATCACAGCGATCGATGTAATTCCGTTGAACAACATCCTGATCATGGTTGCGGAAGAAGGCCTCTATCAATATGATTACTCTGACCTGAATAATATTCAGCAGATAAGTTTAATTCCTGTAGAAAGGGATTAGTGTGTATAATGAGTGGCACAACCAACACATAATGTTAGCGGCGTTCATCTCTGAACGCCGCTTTTGTTTGCACGAAATTTTGCAAAAAGGAAGGGGCAGCTCATGAGCTACCCCTATCGATTATATTATCGCAAATATTTTTACCAGCGAATCAAGGCAGATGCCCAGGTAAATCCACTACCAAAGGCAGCCAGACAAACCAGATCTCCTTCCTTTACCTTACCCAATTCCCAGGCTTCATTGAGAGCAATAGGAATAGAAGCTGCTGTGGTATTTCCGTACTTCATGATGTTGTTGTGAACCTTTTCGGGTTCGAGCCCAAGTTTCATCCGAACGGCCTCAGCGATACGAAGGTTGGCCTGATGAGGAATGAACATATCAATGTCTCCTGTTTCATATCCCGTAGCACTAAGGGCTTCCTGAATGACCTCAGGAAATTTCTCAATAGCGAATTTGAATACATAGCGCCCGTTCATGGTAGGATAAATAGACCGATCGTCTATCATCTCCTTGGTCACATGTCTTTCTTTATGGCCACTGGGTGCCAAAACTGCCAGCCTTTCAGCATGTGTCCCATCTGCATGAAGATGAGTGGTCAGAATTCCTTTACCTTCTTCAGAAGTTGGTTGTAGAATAGCTGCTCCTGCTCCATCGCCAAACAAAACGGTAACATCCCGGCCTTCATCTGAAAAGTCCAGTCCAGAGGAGTGAATTTCGGATCCCACCAGCAATACATTTTTGTACATACCGGTTTTCACAAACTGATCCGCTATGGACAATCCATAAATAAATCCGGAACACTGGTTTCGGATATCCAGGGCAGGAATACCTTTATCGCTCAATCCCAGGTCTCTTTGCAGTAGTACACCTGAGCCAGGGAACATATAATCCGGGTTCAGGGTGGCAAAAATGATAAAGTCTATATCTTCTGGAGTAATTCCGGCTCTTTCACAAGCCATACGAGCAGCATTGGCGCCCATATTAGAAACGGTATCCTTACCAGGGGTAAAATATCTTCTTTCTTTGATTCCCGAACGTTCTTGTATCCATTCGTCGGAAGTAGTCATTCGGGTGGATAGCTCATCGTTAGTGATCACATTCTCAGGTACGTAGTAGCCCAGAGCAGCGACTTTGGTTTGTAGCATAGGTCTATTATTTGTTCAAAAATACAATTCAGCCTCTGTACAAACAAAAGCTATGAAAAGGGAACATTTAAGATCAGGAGATTGTTACTGTGAACTCAGCAATTCTTCGTAGTAGGCAAATACTTTGCTGATATCTTCATCTTTATCCAGGTTGATCTTTTGCTTTCTCATAAATTGATCCAGTTCTTTTTTCAGGCCAAAATTCTTGATCACAGAAGACCTTTTCATACTGAAATTTTTGAGTTCCCCATCTTTGAGTAGATAGTAGACCCGGGTGCCGATGAATCGTTTTTTCGTTATGGTTCTACCGACATCCTGAAAAGTCTTTTCAGTAACTGTAACTCGATATTTTTCAATAACACTTACTTGTTTTCCCCGATAAACCAGGCGGACAAATTTCTCTTTGAACTGCTTATGCAAACTGCGTTGAAAAATGAGGTTCTCTCCAGCATACTTGGGAAATTTATCTCCATTTTTCTTTCGGTCAAGTTCAATTTGCATGTAGAATTTATCCTCCAACTCAATGAATCTATCTCCTTTTTTAACCTCGAAATTTTTTGAGTATCCATTGTAGTTGATAAATACCTCTTTGATTATCTCCCCGGAATTGGTCGTAACATTGCCGATTAACCAATTTTTGAACAGATAAGGACTGTCTTCTATATCTTCATATCTATCTGGATCTATTTTTTGGCTGTTAAGAAGTTCTAGTTCACTTTGGGAAAAGGAAGCTGAAAGAAAGCTCAGCAGGAGGATTAGCATAAAGCTGTGCTTGCGCATGGTTCTTAGATAAGTTTAGGTTAGAAACTGAGGGGAAAATCTTTATATAAACATACAGAAAAAATAGCATATGCCTGGCACGCAGGATAAATCCTTAACAGCAAAACGGCAGCTCTCATTGCGAAAGCTACCGTTTTAGTACATGAATCTATTGTGTATCTATTCAAATAGTTTAAATCCAATCGGCATGGTTTTGTAAACGGATACTCTTTTGCCGTCATGCTCACCGGGAATCCATTTAGGCATTTTTCTCACCAAACGGATCGCCTCATCATCACAACCAAAACCAAGACCTTTCAATACGGCTATATCTGAAATGGAACCATCTTCTTTTACTACAAAGCGAATGAATACTGTTCCTTCAATTCCAGACTCTCTTGCAGCTTGCGGATAGGTATAGTTTTTACGAAAATATCTTTTCAACCCATTCTTTCCCCCAGGAAATTCAGGCATAATGTCCGCATTAAAAAGAACAGAAGGAGTGGAAAGAGTATTGGCAGGAGAAGGGGCAGGTACAGAGGTATTGCTCTCTGTAATATTGTCTTCCAGTTTTTCGGCCGCTACTTCTTTTTCCTCTACCGGAGGATTATCTTCCTCTCCAGGCCCAGGTTCTTCTGCTTCCTGTATCCCTGAAAGATTTTCTGTTTCTTGTTCATCATCCGCTGTATTTTCCTCTGTCCGATCTTCTTCATTGATATCACGGGTTGCTCCATCAATGATTTGCGGTTGGCCTACAGAAGTTTCACTTTCTGCAGGAGGTGTAGCATTGTTTTCTGCAAATACCTCACGATTCTCTTTGGGTGTCGTTTCTTTTTGGGTTCTGGAGATCCGTATGGATTTGGTATAGATACTACTTCCTCTATCCGGAGAGCTAGCCAAAAGACGTAAACGATAGGTACCAAATGAGTTATAGGTATAGCGGCTAACTCTACCGACATTCTTTCTTTTGTATCCTGTCCCGAATGAAAGGGTGTAATTGATATCCGGATCATAATCTTCAATGGTGAAGATCAGTTGATTTCCTTCTGCCCTGCTTCCGGATATATCTATCGAAAATTTCTGCAGGATTTCTTGTGGGCCTTCATCGAAGCCATCTTCTTCACTGCTCCCGTCCTGAGAGCTTTGGTAAAATGCAGGTTGAATTTCACTCCCTTCAAACAGATCAACCAAACTCTGATATTCATTCAGGTTCTGGATGGTATCTGTTCCCAAGGCGTGGGCAACAACAATTCGGGAGTCATCCTCATCAAAGATTTCTGTAACTTTTTCTTTACTCAATTCCTGGATAGAATATTTTTTCAATTCTTTGTTGGATCCCAGGATAAAATATAGCGCTCCAGCTGACAAGGCAGCTACTAAACCGAGCCCTAGTACAATCATCTTTTTTCTCCGCGATGCCTTCTCCCGTTCCTCAATTCTTTGCAAGTAATCGTCAATACGATGGGGCGAATTTGTTGCTTTTTTCATATGACCAAGGAAATAGATCGTCTTGCTAAACAGGCTATAGATTAGCCAGAAAATCAGTAATTCGTTTAGGGTAAAACCAGTACTTAATTAATTAATTGTCCACTTTTCGCAAATGGTACGGTGCCGCGAATAGTTTTTCGAACAAAACTAAGTACGGCTTTAATGGGAAGACTTAAAATACATCCTGTATGAACGGAGGTATGTGCCCTTTGACTTGTTTAAATCAGGGATTCAAAAGGAGAGGGACGTGTAAGGTTTACGTCAATAAAATATCGATATGTACTTAGAACTCAATGCTTAGTGCTTCATACACTGCTACAGCTTTACTTTTTTTGGTAGCTGGCATCCAGGCAGGCATTTCTTCTACAATGCGTATTGCCTCTTCATCACAGCCGTATCCCATCCCTTTCATAATGCGGATGTCGGAAATGCTACCATCAACATTTACAATAAATCTTAGGTTTACCTGACCCTCTATTTTGCGGGTCTTTGCTATATAAGGAGTGCGTTTGGTTCGAGCGATATATTTTTCCAGCCCTCTTTTTCCTGTTGGAAATAGAGGTGGCTGATCATATTCTATGGCTAAATCCGTATCCTGGAAATCTGCTCCCCGAAAACTTCCTTCAGGTATCATACTTTCATCAGCAGAGGAATTGCTGGCAAAAAACTCAGCAATTGTCATACTTTCTTCAGCACTAACTAAATTGTTTTTTGAAGGCGAAGGAGAAAAGTGTTCTTCCGAAGCTAATTCTGCAAACTTCATCCCCTTTTCCTGGGTTTGCATTTTGAGGTATTGATAATACTCTTCCAGAGACCGAATGGTATCTGTATGTGCTTCGTATTTAAAAACGAGGTGGATTTGTTGTTTTTCGGTGAGGAACTTTACCTTTTGGGCATTGAGTTCCTGGAGGCTGACATTTTTATAGGAAACAGGAGCAGGAACCCAGACCAACATACCCACGGTAAACAGGAGTAAGATCATAGCCAATAATATTACTGGCAATACGATCTTCCGTTGCGTGAGCACTTCTGTCTGCTCTTGATTTATTATTTCCTTCCTATCGGATATCATTTCCTTACTTTGAGCTGAGAGAATTATTGCCTTTAGGTCAGGTCTTCTAATTCTCTTCGTCTAAAATGGGGTCTACTATTGAGACATGGGTTTTTGAAAGGGTCATCCTATTTCTACTAATCTAAAACTAGGCCAAAAATATTTGGCAGCCCAGCTATTTTGCGCGAATGGACAATTTGGTTCGGAGTTTAGTTTAGGAAAGCCCTTGAATAGCGTGAAAGGAAGGGTGATAATACGGAAACGTAATAAACTTGCAAAAAATAGCAGATCGCCTTTAGGAGGGTCAGGCTCTTTTTTGTTTGAAAAATTTTGTCATCAATTCGGCACATTCATATTCCATCACTCCTTGAGAGAGTTGGGTTTTGGGATGAATCAAGAGGGGTTGATGTCTGCTAAATCCAGACTTTTCTTCGCGAGCTGCATAAACAATTCTGCTTAGCTGGGCCCATTTTATTGCCCCCGCGCACATGACGCAGGGTTCAACCGTAACGAAAAGCGTGCAATCTCTAAGGTATTTACTTTGTAGAAAATCGCAAGCCGCAGTTATTGCCAGCATTTCGGCATGAGCAGTAGGGTCCTGCAAACGCTCAGTTTGGTTGTAGCCTTTTCCGATAATTTGAAAATTGGAAACTACAACTGCACCAATAGGTACTTCGTCCTCCTCAAAGGCCCTCTCAGCCAAGAGGAAGGCCTGTCGCATGAAATACTCGTCTTTGTGAATGGAAAGCATTAGGCGTATTGTAAAAGCTCCTGGTAGAGGCGAGACACAGGCAAGCCCACTACATTGTAGTAGTCGCCTTCTATTCGCGTAATCCCAATTTTACCGATCCAATCCTGAATCCCATAAGATCCCGCCTTATCCATCGCTTCATAGTGCTCAATATAGTAGCCAATCTCATAATCGGATAGCTTGCGGAAAGTCACTTCTGTCAATTCGGCAAAAGAGCTAAATTTTCCTTTGTGGAAAACCGTTACCCCTGAAACCACTTCATGCGAACGTCCTGAAAGTTTTTGTAACATATCACGGGCATCATTCTCATCTTTCGGTTTTCCCATTACTTCACCATTAAGCGCCACAATGGTATCTGCGGTAACGATAATATTTTCAGGAGAAAGGTCGTCAAAGGCTTTCGCCTTATTTTCGGATATCATAACTGCTACTGCTCGAGGATGCATTTCAGCAGGTGCATATTCATTTACAGGTCTTACGATCACTTCAAAATCCAGTCCGATTTCCTCGAGTAGTTGTTGCCGTCTGGGAGATTGGCTGCCCAGAATCAATGGCGCTTTCAATTTTATCATAGCTCAAAGATAAAAGAATTTGAGAGCCTTTTGAGGCAATTTTATATCTCTTCCTCTTCCCGTCGTTTCGCTATTGCAGCCAATACTTCATAAAATTCCTCCCCGTATTTTCGGATGAGGGCATTCTTTACAAATTTATATACGGGAATCCCTTCTCTTTCCCCTTTATTGCAGGCAGCAGAACAGATGTCCCAACGATCATAATTGAGTCTGTCAACTTCTTTAAAGCTACTGATTCTTATGGGATACAAATGGCAGGATATAGGCTTTTGAAAGTCCAGCTTACCATCATTGAAAGCCTGTTCGATCGCACATAAGGCAATCCCATTTTTAAAGGTTACATAGGCACATTCTTTCCCTTCAATCAGGGTTGTAGAAAAATTGCCCGTAAAATCCCTGACATAGGTCCCTTGCGCCTTAACCGCCTTCTTCCCTTCAGCTCGCATATAGGGTTCTACAGTTTCATAGATTTCATCCATGATTTGTAGCTCCTCCTTTTCCAAGGGAGCTCCCAGGTCTCCTTCCACGCAACATGCACCCTTGCATTTGGCTATATCGCAAGCAAAAAGTTCATCGGTAATATCGGCGCTGATGAGCTTGTCATCGATCTCTATGATGCCGGAATATGCTTGCTTCTTTTTTCGTCTGCCCATGTACAAAAATAATATTATCTCACTTAGAAGAAAGCACTTGAATTCCTCAAATTCCTAAAAAAGTTTTTCCGTTTTACTGCTATCGAGCAAACGCAGACTTTCCATATCCAAATTCTGGATAAGGTTAACACCTGGTTTGGAGCCCAGTTTAAAACTTCCCAATTGATCCTGGATTCCAATTGCCTTTGCCCCCTGATAGGTCAACCAACCTAAAATTTTTTCAAGGGGAATATCTGGCTCCAGTTTATGCACACATTTGGCCTCCTCAAAAACATCGAGGTCATGATTACTTGCGAGGCTATCGGTCCCTAGGCAAATCCTTTCTGTCATTTGCTCAAACTTTCTAATATCGGGATAGCGCTTGTGTATGTAGTAATTGGAACGAGGGCACAAGCAAAAACTTGCATGCGGGAAATAGCTCAAAATCTGATCTAGTTCTTCTTCTGTGATTTCGGTATTGTGCACAAAGAGAATGGCCTGATCTGTTGATATTTCCTGAATCACATGCCTAAGTGCGCTATTGGTTCCAAAACCGGAATAGGGCAAGTTTACTTTTCGATAGAAATCAACAAAGGCTCCCCTCCCCTCTTCAAAGAGTTCGCGCTCTTCCTGAGATTCCAGCAAATGCAGAGACATTCTTTCGGGATGTTGACGGGAGATCTCCCGAATCAATTCAGAACTCATGGAGTAAGGTGCATGGGGACTAATGGATGCTTTCAGACCTTCTGTTTCAAAATCTGTGATCAGATCTTGGCCTTTATTCATCTCTGCCTCAACCCGCATAGGATCGAGGCCCAACAACTCAATGAAGCTATAGGTAAATAAATACTTATGTTTCAGTTTAGCCGGTAGGCTGTTGAGGGTATTGCAAATATCCCCTATCCCTACAGTACCTTTTGCCCAAACCTTCTCCATCTCTCCATCAATTGCATTTAGTTGTTCTGCATCGGTAAAACTGAATCTCTTGGCAAATATCTCTCCGATGAAACCTGTCATCCCCAGGCCCTGCGGAATATGTTTTTTCATAAAGGAGAGTTCCAAATGACAATGGGCATTGATAAACCCGGGGCAAAGGATCCCCCTGTAGCGGATAATATCCTGGTCTCCATCCTCTTTTTCAAGGCGCAATATTTTGCCCTGATCGTCTACTTCCAGAAAATGATTTCTCAATAATCCCTGTGGGGGATGATACATGTAATCGGCGCTGATCTTGGGCATATGCCAGGGGCTTAATTCACAATATTGGTATAAAAACCCTCAGCATCAAGCTTTTCCTATTCTAGTCTGAAAAGCGGTATGTTCCCAAAGAGATTGATGGGCATATATGGATGTTGTCTACCGGAGGTCAATTCTTTAACCCGCTCCATCACATAAAGGTTCAATTCGCCCAGACTTATTACCTCATTTTTATTGAAGTCCGCGGCCCCTCTAAATCCTTCCAATAAAGCTTTGGTGAAGGCACCATGTCCCCATTTTGGATTTTCATAGGAAAACTCTTTTCCACTGGAAGAAGTCATCACACTCAAACCGGACTCCTGCTTTACCATATCCTCGACAGCTGCATTGAGGTTGAAGGAATTGATATTGGCAAATTCGAGCAGGTCATAGGCGGACTGCCCACTATGACAAGCATCGAGGAAGATCATTTTTTTACTCAGGCTCCCTCCTACTCCTTCGGTCAGGTCCTGGATATTGAGAGCTGTTGCGAAAAGGTTGCTCGCTTCAAAATCTGTAGGGAGAATGTATAAACTTCCTTTATCATCCAAAGCTCCATGTGCCGAAATGAACATCAGAATCATGTCTTTAGGTCCAGCTTTCTCTTCCAGCCAGGAAATTCCGGATTGGATATTTACCAGGGTAGCCTGTTTGTTCATGAGTTTGCGCACCTGGACTCTGTTGAAGACTTTGCCTTGCTGGCGAGCAAACTGATCCGCCATAGCGCTGGCATCCGTATGCGCATATTTCAGACTGACCGTCTGATCTTCATAGCGAGAAACTCCAACGGCCAACACATAGAGGTTGGGTTTGGAGGAATTATTTTCATCATCAAATTCAGGCGTTTTTTCTCCTCCCGGCAGGTTTTGGGCAATAAGTGAACTGCCCTGGCTGAAATTGCCCTTTGCATCCGTTTTGAAAACAAGCAGATCTCTTCCTCCTTTGCTGTAGCTTTTGGTTCCTCCGATTAGGGCAAAGCCTCTATCGCGGGTAGCTGCTACCGCATGGGCATAATCATCTTTCTTTCCACTGCTGCTTTTTTGCCACCTGATTTGTCCCTGAGAACTGATTTTAAGCAACCAGGCATCATCTGAATTACTGTAGGAAGCTGTTTGGCCTACCATCACATAATCTCCATCAATGCTTTCCTCTATGTCATAGATCGCATCCTTACCGGCACCTCCGTAATATTTTTCCCATATTAGTCTTCCACCAGGGCTCACTTTCAACAATTTCCCATCCAGGCTTTTGTTGTTTGTTGAATAGGCCCAACCAGCAGCCAAATAATCCCCTCCATTTGTCTCAACTACCTTTTCTATCACATCATTTCCTTTTGCCTTAAATGATTTTCGCCAGATCCCCTTCCCATTGCGATCTATCTTGACCAGCAACATATCGGCTTTCAATTGCTCTCTGTCATAGCGTTGATATCCCCCAATAATAAAGCCTTCATCGCGGGTCTGGACGACATCATAGGCTTCCTCAGCTCCTTTTCCACCATAATTGTTTTGCCAAAGCATTTCTCCCACTGCATTGAGTCGGATCACCCAGATATCTCTGGAGCCTTTGGTATAGGATTCAGAAAAACCAGCCAGGAGAAAGCCCCCATCAGAAGTTTGGGTAATAGCTCTTGCGTGATCCTCTTTATTCCCTCCATAGGTATGAGACCACATCAATTCTCCGTGTCGGTTGAGAGAAAAGACCCAGGCATCATTGTGCCCACTGTCTTCATTTTTGGTGTATCCGGCAATTACATAATTACCGTCACGGGTTTCGAGTAAATCATTGGCGCGATCGTGATAGGTTCCTCCCAGCACTTTCCTCCAGATTACCCGACCGGAAGCATCCAGTTTGAATACACAGATATCATTTTTCCCTTTACCATAGGAATCAGTGGTCCCCAGACATAGATAGGCATTGTCCCGGGTCTCAACAATATCGATCCCATGTTCGTTTTGTTTACCACCGAAAGTCTGCGTAAAAACATCTTGCGCTGATACATTAAAGGTACAGAGAATAACTCCAAGTATGAGCCATATCTGTTTCATAGACGTTCTTTTCTCAAATAAAAAAAGCTATAATCCGAGAGCAGTTGTTAAATAAATATAGCACAGAATTCTATGAATTTTGTTTCTTTTCTATGAATTTTGACCTATTGTGCCAAAATGTAAAAGTTTTCACAAATGCTAATTAGGGATTAAGCCTTCCTATTGCTAATTTCTCGGACACAGCTTTACCCTAAGCGAACACGAATATTCAAAACAAAAGAAAGAACTAAAAAATACAGGAACCCCGCTATGCAAAAAATCGTTGGATACTTAGGACTCTTTATGAGTATCTTTTTTATTGGATCAGGGCTTTTCATTGCAATCAAACGCTTATTTCCAGCACCTCGTGACATATTCAGTTTTGAATTTACATATTTCAAAGACCATCCCGACCAGTTCAATTACCTGGTGGGGCTAGTTTTGATTACGTATGGGGTGTTCAGGCTTATTCGATCAGTGAAAATCCTGAAAAGCAATCAAGTATTATAATCTATGCAATACCGAGCTGTTTATTTAGTCATATTCCTCATCCTGGGTCAGTTAAATCTGGGCTTTGGACAAAATATAGAAGCCAGACTCGACCTAAAACGTAAAGACCCCAAACCAGATTTCTTTGAATATTCTCCAATCGATGGAGGTCTGGTTACCCTGGGCCCTACAAGTAATGTATCCAGTCGTTTTCTAGGTATCACGAAATACGATGATAATCTGGAGAAGGAATGGACTCAAAAAGTCTTAGAGCAAAACGGAAGAAAGAATGTAGACTTCGTTACCGTAATAGGACCTTACATCTTTGTCTTCGTTTCTGAATTTGTTCCCAAAGACGGGATCATCAAGACCTATTATTATTCTTATGATATGGATGGGGAATTGCTGGAAGAGGAAAGAATCCTTGCCATCAACCCCAACAAGCGCGAACACAAAGTAGACCTTCAGTATATCCTTTCGCCCAATAAGCGGAAGCTTATGGCCTTCAAAAATCTCCAGAACAACCGAGAGGCTGAGGAGATTTTGTACTACATTTTTGATGATGAAGGAGAATTGGTTCAGAATGGAGAATTCACCATCCGCTATCCAGACAATCGATTCCGCATGCGCAGCCTACGGGTGAGTAATAGTGGAAATATCTTTGTTCTGGGACAGTTTGTTCGAAACAACAATATTCGGGATTCCGAAGCGTCCAAATACCTCATTTATCGCTACGATCTGGATACAGAAGAGGGAGCAGAATTTCCCATTGAATTGGAAGACCGTTTTATCACTGATTTGGCTTTCAGACTGGATCGGGATGAAAATATGTATGTCGCCGGATTTTACTCAAATAGAAATTCAGAGCAAATCGCGGGTACGGTTATGCAGAAAATTTCCATTGATGGAGATTTGCTGATCAATGCCCATGAGCGTTTTGATGAAAGTTTCTTACGAAATTTCCTCTCCAGAGGAAAAGTAAAAAAAGGCGGAGAGTTGAGAAACTTCAGACTGGACTCGCAAGACGGTATCGTCCTGAGATCGGATGGAGGGATTTTGTTAATCGCGGAGAAATTCTTTGTTACTTCTCAAACCTATCGGGATATCTATGGATATTGGGTAGACCGGGACTTCTTTCATTTTGAGGAAGTGATCCTGACGAGTATTTCGGGAGAAGGAGAGATCGAATGGCACTCCATTGTAGACAAGAATCAAATCTCTGAGGACCCCAGCAATCTGTCATATTTCAATGCCTTTAGCAGTTCGGGTACACACATATTCTACGAATATCGTCCTAATCGGAATCGCTTCAATGTCTATTACAATACCATCGGAATTGAGGGGGAAGTATCAGACAGACAAGCTCTCTTCCGCGAATACAGTGAAAGCAATGAATTTTTTCCCCGTTTCTGTCAGCAGATCAATAGCAAAGAAGCTTTGATGGTCTATATGCAGAATCGCGGCAAGGTGTTTTCTGTAGTGAAGGTAGCCTTGATGGAATAAAAAATATTTCTACAAAAAAAGCGGCATTGAAGATTCAATGCCGCTTTTTTATTGATATAAATCTTCTTAGATATTTTGATCCAAATCCCAGGCTTCCAGGATGTCAGCTACTCTTTTCACAAAGCGACCTCCCAAAGCTCCATCTATGATGCGATGATCATAAGAATGAGACATAAACATCTTCTGACGGATGGCGATTACATCTCCCGTTGGGGTTTCTACCACAGCTGGGATCTTTCGGATCGCTCCTGTAGCAAGTATGGCTACCTGAGGCTGCATAATGATGGGGGTTCCCATGACATTCCCAAAGGTTCCTACATTGGATAAGGTATAGGTGCCGCCTTCGAGATCCTCGGGCTTAAGTTTGTTATTCCTGGCTCTCTGGGCCAGGTCATTGATCGTAGCTGTCAGGCCGGCGAGATTCAGTCGATCTGCATGCTTGATAACCGGTACAATGAGATTATCTGTTGGCAGGGCTACTGCGATGCCGATATTGATATCTTTTTTGACAAGGATTTGATCTTCGTGAACAGAACTATTGAGCATAGGATGCTCACGCAGAGCCTTGATTACAGCCTGTACAAAAATGGGGGTAAAGGTGAGTTTCTCTCCATATTGGGATTGAAAATCTGCTTTCACCCGATTTCTCCATTGGACGATATGGGTAACGTCGGCTTCAACATAAGAGGTTACATGTGCAGAAGTCTGGGTTGAAGCCAGCATGTTTTTGGCGATCAACTTGCGCATGCGATCCATCTCCACAATTTCATAATTACCGGGAGGCATTACTTTGGCCGGCGCTTCAGGAGCTTTCGGTTTTGCCACCTGCTTCTTTTCCACGCTTTCTACTTTCGGCTCCTCCTCTATATTGCCGATCTTATTCATGATCTCTGGCACGGCCTCCACTTGTGGTTCGGAAATGATGCGGTTCACAATATCCTCCATATCGTTTTCCTGCACGACTGTTGAAGTGATCACTTTTTCTTCAGGCTTTGCACTTTTGTCCGGACGCATTTGAAATACATCTGCTTCTTTTGCACTTTCTTCGCTTACCCCTTCATAGTTTCTCCTATTAACATAGGCCAGAATATCTTTTTTGGTGACTCGTCCTCCTCTTCCACTTCCCGCCAGGCCTTCCAGTTCGGTCATACTCATTCCCTCTTTCTTAGCAATGTTCAGCACAAGGGGAGAATAAAAGCGATTTTCGGGAATTGCAGTTCCGACTTTTTCCAAAACCGGTTCAGTAGAAGGCACAAAAGGAACTTCCCGGGCAGCCAGGCTTTCTTCTGTTTCTGCTTCATGGGCCTTGCCGTTAGACGGAGCCTCTTCTTCTTCCGCTTCAACGGGAGTGCTCACTTCCTCTTCTTCCTCTCCTCCTGCCGCAATAATGGCTATAACTGCTCCCACCGGAACAACATCTCCTTCTTTATATAGTTGTTGGATTAGCTTCCCCTCGACTGGAGAAGGGACCTCAGAGTCAACTTTATCTGTCGCGATTTCCAATATGGTTTCATCTAGTTCAACCATATCACCTACTTCCTTGGTCCAGCTAAGGATGGTTGCTTCAATAATGCTTTCGCCCATCTTGGGCATACTCAATTCGAATTTTGCCATTCTGTTTGTGTTAACGAGTCCTTACAAAAATGCAAATTTGGGGTCTTAGTCCAAAGTCTCTCTTACTTTTTTCAAACACCATTGGATCAGATAATTTGAACAGCGTTCTATATTTACCTTGCGATCGTACACGAGTCTTACTTCTTTCGAGTCGGCATGTCTCTGGTCTGCAAATCCCAGAAATGCATGTGCCTTGACTTCGCCATTGTCTTCAGCGAAACCAGTAGTTCCTAATCCAATATCTGTTTGTAAGAGTTTCCTGACCCCAATAGCCATTTCTTTCGCTACTTCCGCAGAAACTACGCCATATTTTTCGATAAGCTCCGATGGAAGTCCTAAAATTTTTTCTTTTGCGCTCACAGCATAAGCTGTTACAGATCCTTTGTAGTAATTTGAGGCTCCAGAGACCTCTACAAGTTTGGCTGAAACATTACCTCCGGTCAAACTTTCGGCTACTGCCAGGGTCAAATTATTTTGTGTAAATAGCCTTCTCATCTCCTCTGTGATCGGATGGTCTCCTTTAGCATACACTTTGTCCTGCATAATATCCGTCATCTTCTTCAATTCATCCTCCAGGATTTGCTGAGCCAGAGTTTCCTCCGCTGCCGGCCTTTGGATACTCAATTCCAGCCAAAGCCCATCATGCCGGGGCAAGTAGGCTAAAGACATTCCAGCGGGAAATGCCCGCTCTAATTCATCCAACCTTTCTGCCACTGCTGATTCGGCGATATCTGCAACACGGATTAGCCCACTTTTGTAAAAAGAAGCAGGAAAAGCTTCTCTGATCTTTGGTACAGCCCCATGCTCCAATAGGTACAACATCTCAAAAGGTACTCCGGGGAAAGAGAATAGCATACGGCCTTTATGTCTGAACATCATACCGGGTGCTGTACCATTGGGATTGTGGATCACTTCACAGGCTGAGGGCACTCGAGCCTGAAGACGGGTAAGCTCTGTAAAAGCTCTTTTGCGTCTTTCATATCTTTTCTCCAAAAACGCCAGGGTCCCGGGATCCCATACCCATTCGCTATTGCTCCATTCGAGCAGGGTATGTTTGGTAATATCATCTCGTGTAGGGCCTAATCCTCCTGACAGAATCACGATCTCATGCTCGAGCAGCTCCTGTTCGACTGCTTGTAGAATCGCTTCTCTCGTATCAGATATGCTGAGTACCCGATTCAGGGAGAATCCATATTTTCTGAGGATTTTGGCAGCTTCTGTTGCGTTTGTATTGACGATCCGCCCACGAAGAAGCTCATTTCCAATTGTAATGAGGGATATTCCTGGCATGGCGCAAATTACGGGAAAACTTCCCAGCTAATGGCTGATTTATAAAAATAAATTATGAGGAGGAGAAATGGACCTAAATCTTTCGTCTGATGCGAATACGTTTGTCTTCTTTCAGGAGGTATTTGATGGCAAGGGTTGGTTGAAAATAGCCGCCATCCACTCCAATTCTTCCGAGGCCAAAGGTACTGATGCCCATACCCGGCAAATAATATGCAAGCACATCATGCTTGGGTCGGGGACTGGCATATCCCATTTCAATCCCCATATCCAGGTAAAGTTTGTCCGCCAATCGAAGCATAAAGCCTATATTGGCATTTACTCCTACTTTAAAATCCTTTACATTTCTGGGAGGCATAGCGGGGATTCCATCCCCGGCAGGAGGTACAATCAACTCATTGAAGTAGGAAGTAACGACCTCAAAGGCGATATAGGGATAATCCCATTCATCCGGTCGGGCAAACCTTACTCCCAGACTTGCATATGCGGCTCTATTCCTTAAGGCTACATAGTCAGACAAAAATCCTGGAGAGACAGGATCTGAACCGTCTCTGGACTGGAGACGAAAACCGGTTCCGAATTGGAGAGCCAAATTTGGCATAATATGCCTTTCCAATTGGAGGTCTACCGTATTGATTAGAAGAGGAGATAAGTTAAGGCCCACCAATGTCTGGTCCTGACTAAATAATAGGCAGGGTAACAAGGTAAGGTACAGTAGGATACTTTTAGCTTTCATTGGCTATGGGTCTCGCCAGTGTTTATGTAGCTCTTACAAAATTAAAAAACTTTTATTCTATATCCATTTAATAAACGCAAGAGATCAAATGAAAGTGTTAGGGCAAAGAGATAATCGAAATAAAAATTAACTATTAGCAAAAAAAGTAGGCCAATTTGAGGAAAAATAAAGAAAAGATGACAAAAAAGGATATTAGCGTCAAAAACGTAGAGCTAAGAATTTGACCAAAAATGCAGATAAATCCTCTTTCCAAGCTTAGCTAAGTAGCTTAGAAAGCTCATATTTATCGCCAAAAACTTATTTCGGCAAAAAACCGAAACAATTGAATATCTTAGCAGTCTTAAAAAATTGAACAGCAAAGCTGTAACAACAGTTTATTAAGCTGCGTACCTTGATCTTGCAAAGCTTTTTCTATGCCGGACATCCTCTTTTGGAGCCTGATTTTTATACTTACCCTTGTAACCCTGATCTTCTCAGCAGATTTTTTTATAAAAGCCTCTGAGCGGATTGGTTTGGCCGTAGGTATACCTCCTTTTATAGTGGGTGTTACGCTGATTGCTATGGGTACCTCTCTACCAGAACTGGTTACTTCCATGGTAGCGATTCTGGGAGATCCGCCCAATTCAGAGATCATTTTGGGCAATGTAGTAGGTTCCAATATTGCCAACATTTGTCTGGTTTTGGCTATCGTAGGTATCCTGGGAAACAAGATTACCTTACAGTTTGATGTCATGCGGGTAGATATGCCCATGGTTCTTGGCGCGGCCTTTATCCTTTTTGTTTGCGTCCTGGATGGGGATTTTTCTCTTTTTGAGGGAATTATCTGTCTGTCAGGTATGCTGGTCTATCTTATTTATGTCTTGCAATTGGGCCGAAATGAGGAAGCAAGTAGTCTGGGAATAGATGTTCCGGACGAGGAAAACAAACAGATCGTGTCCTGGAAGGAGCCCATTATTCTACTGATCTCGAGTACCATTATTTATTTCTCTGCGGAATATAATGTACAGGCTATTGTGAGACTCTCCGAAATCATGGAGGTCGGAAAAGAATTGATAGCCCTAACCGCAGTATCTATTGGCACTTCCTTACCTGAACTGGTTGTATCCATCGTAGCCGTGAGAATGGGAAATGGGGAAATGGCCGTTGGAAATGTTTTGGGATCAAACATCTTCAATGTATTTGCCGTCATGGGTATACCCCGACTATTTGGAGAAATAGTTGTCCCAGCAAGCATCCTGGAGTTTAGTATACCCGTAATGCTTATCGCTTCCCTGCTTTTTTTCTTTGTCGTACTCGACAGAGAAGTAAGTCGCTGGGAAGGCCTTGTACTTCTATTACTATACTTCCTTTTTATGGGAAATTTGATTGGGATCTATATTTAATCCCTAGGGCTGCGTAAATATAGCAGCGTCCATTTCCTGGCTCACACTTATTTCAGATAGCTTCCGCTCCCCACGATCACCGGATATAAGGATATCCCCGTGTTTCTCATAATTTATCCAGGGCGTAATAAAACGGGGCTCAGCATCTTCCTGAGTCGGATAATAAGACCATTGGGTGATTAGTCTCGGTTCTTTTTCCACCCAGACCTGGTATTTGTTCTGAGGTGTTACTCCCACTTCTTTAAAAACCAGTTCCAAAACATCTGCAGTAGCTCCACTCTGGGTAGTATCTTCTCCTGCATAGGTCAAGGTTACTCCGGAGTCTTTCAGTTTGAATGGCATTACCAACCAATAGGCATCATTGATCCAGGCTGATTTTGCCTTTTCCATCATTTTCCCCAAAGAATCAGCTTCTGTAATTTCCTCCCCTTTCACAAAGGCCCGTCCTTTCATGCTATTGATATTCATAAGGAACAACTCCCCATTTCGGACATTTTCGATGCGCACATCTCCACTATGTTTATCCCAAACATGCTTGCGAAATCCAAAGAAATTCCAGGAAAGAAAGCGAGTATTATCATAGGCTTTCCGACCTCCCATTGCTTCCATTACTTCATCAGCAATAGCAATAGCTTCTTTATCTGACCCGGCCATATCAAAGCCTTCGGCTGCAGGATTGATTTCTTCCTGCATAGGCGTTGCTGAATCACTTTGGGTACTTTCTTTAGCCATATCACAGGCAAAAAAGAAAAACAAAAGGGAAATTATGGGTATTAGTAGTTTTCGCATAGCATTTACAATTTATAAGGGAAATAGGCACAGAATTTCACAAAAAACAAAATGGAACAAAAGAAAAGCTCCATTAGCAAAACCTGCCAATGGAGCTTTTGTTCTTTTATAGGGACTTCCTAGAAACTGGTCAGAATACCAATTCCCCAACTACTCAGTCCGAAACGGAAAGTCGTTCCATCATCAAAATTGAAATCACTTTCAACCTGTGATAGCGAGAAGGTACCTCTGATCATCAGTACTCCTCCCCGGTTTCTCAGCATCACCTGTGCTGCTACCGCAGGATTTACAAAGCTGGTTCGGTATTTTACGGAACGGCTATCAAAGTTATTGAAATAGGTGAAAGTACCTCCGATACCCGCCCCAAAACCAATGCCTTGTTCATTGTATTTAGTTGCTCCTGCTCCTACTCTACCCATCAGCAAAACGGGCACCTGAGTAAAGATGGTTGCACGGGTTCCTGTTGCTGTGCGTGGAAAGCTAAATCCAAAATTCACACCAGCATCCAGACCAGCACTTACGACATCATTTCTATGAACGGCGGCATAATAAGTACCTAAACCAAATGTATAATAGCTATTCTGAAATTCCTGGCCACTGCCCAGGAGATCAAATTGTCTGACGAATTGATAGTTCAGACCGGAATAGGGTAGTAATTTATCGGCGATTTGTGCTTCGAGCTCTGTGGCTCCCAGCCCCAAAAGGATAAGGAGACCTAATATTATCTTTCGCATAGGATATATATATTAAATTAGGATAAGGTCAAGATACGTCTTTTTTCGAAGAGAAATACTCGTCTTTCTGACATTTCTACAGTTAAATAAAGAGATACCCTTCCTGACACTATAACGCAAAAACTTGCTTATTTGATTACCCAGAAGGGAAAAAGTATAGTGCGGATGAGTATGTGTTGCATATATACTATTAATCGTGTTGAATTTCTAAAAAGCTGTGTCGATATTTCCCGACTCAAGATTTTTTTCAAAAGGAATGCTTTTCGAATCTACCGCTCACGCGGAAACAAAGGGTTTCTTTGCTCACAATACCTGCCGACTGGTGATTTTCATCCAGCCGCTTAGGATATATTTTGCCTTACTCGGACCTCGAGAGGAGCTGGTGTATTGCAAAGAGTATTACAACTCCCAGCAATCGGTAGATGTTTTGTTTCTACGGTATGCATTCGAACAGGAAAAACTTTTGTCTCACAGTTTTGCCTCCATCAAAGTTTATATCGATACAGAATTTTGCCTGATTCCAGATCAGGAGGATTTCCTTCAGGAACGATACGATTTTGCCCGTTTTATGTTGAATGAGGATATCGGAAAAGAAGATATTTATTATCATTCTATCGCTAAGTCCGATATCGCGGGCCTTTTCATCCCTCCTCAACTATGGATCGACCTCCTCAATGAATATCTCCCCACCTATGAATTGGCTTCCGGGAGTGAACTTTCCTTTCGGCTGGGAAATCTTCTGCACAATTCCCTAAAGCCTCTGATCCTGATTCATCTCATGGATGAACATGTCAATATTTCAGGCTTTAAACGAGATAAGCTCGAATTTATCCAGCGATATCCCTACCGTAATGTGCTGGACCTGGTGTATTTCATTCAATTGAGTTCTACTCTTTTACATAAAGGTGCCAAGGTTGACCTCTATCTGGTTGGGGAGATGGAAGAAAAGAGCAAAAACTGGGAAGAATTGAAAAAATATTTTCCTCGTATCAAATTCCCGCCAAGCCTCAAACACCGCAGTAGAAAAGATCCTTCCGAAAGTCCCTGGTGGAAGTATACCTACCTCAATTGATATATTTGAACTTGTCTCTTCCCCATTTTTCGACTTCCTTTGGTCTATGAAGGTAGAGAAGGTCAATTTTAAAGAGCAATTGGCTCAGGTGATCTGCGATGACTCCGAAGATGCCCTGGCAATTGAGCTCCGCGATAAGGAAAATAAAACCCTGAAATTGATCTACCTCGACCTGAAAAGTGGTGAAATTTGGACGATTGAGGAGGAATTGAGTTGGTGGTATCAATTGCAAGCCTGTAGTCAGGGCAAATTGATTTTAAATGGATTTGAAGACCCGGGCCTTCCCATGACCAAAGGCATTTATATATTTGATGCCAAGGCTGGGCAAAAGTTGTGGGAACAGCCACTCAGTCATTTTCTCTACCAGAGCAGTGGAGGAGTTTGGGTAGAGCAGGATGAAAAAAAACACTTTTTGAATTTGGTGGATGGAAATTCGGCAATGCCGCCTTCCGAAAATGTCCATAAGTCCTATGAGCAGAATTTTCAATCCGACTACCATGCCTGTGAGGTCATTTATCGCCTGGATGATAGATTCCCGTTCTTACATAGCAAAATCGAAAAGCTTTGGGGGCATAAAACGGCAGATTATCTGGATCACCTGATCATTGGGGATAAAGAAATTCTAAGCTATCCACACAAAAACCCTAATGGCGGCTGGGATCAGGAAATAGCCATACTTGAAAAGGAGAAAATTCAAATGGCTCGAAAAACGGCTTCACAACTAAAAGGAATTTCCTGGTCTACCTTTTTTATCTGGCGAAAATTCTTCATCTGGCAGGAGGATTATAAATCTTTATGCTTTTTGGATTTGGGGTAATCAACGGGTTCGACTTGCCTGCTCAGGTCGCGAATATTTTCTTCCTCCCATAACATCAGGAAATCATAACTTTTCGCAATAAAGGGCATTGGTTCTTCTTTGGGGATCACAGGAACTTTTTCTTTCTCTTTACCTACAATAGAAAAGAGCAGTTCGGCCTGGGCTGAAAGCAGGGCATCATTGCCGTTCCTTCGCCCAAAAGCAGAAATATTATCAACATAGTCTGAAGAAACAAAGCGATAAACGGCTGATAGATTCAGGTTCATCGTGGGATTGAGTTGAATCTGAATACCTGCTTGTAAGGGAAATTGAGCTACCAGGGTCAGATAATTTTCTTCTTCTGGAAGGCGAGTAAAGATATTTTCCAGTAAAAAGTTTCCTTCGACATCCTCTGGATTAAAAGAGACAAAGCCTATGCCGGCTGCCAGGAAGGGTCTAATATTTTGTTTTCGCAGGAAGTAGCGCCTCAATCTCAAGTCCAGATAGAAAAATGAGGTTTGGACGAAACGATTGGGATTGTACTCGCCAATGCCATCCAGGGCAGCTGCATCATTTTGTTCGGTAATGCGCGCGAAACCTGAATTCACCTGAAGACCAAAGGCTTTTTTAGTATCAAACTGAAGAGAAAAATTGACCCCTGGATAAGCCCGCAAAGGAGAATCATCGCGATAATTCAAATCTCCAATATAGGAATTGGCACTGAGACCGATCCCTAGCTGTAAGGGAGCGGATTTTGCTGTATCCTGCCCGAAAGCGGACAAGGCGGATGCACAAATCATACACAGCAAAAAAGCCAGAGGTCTCATTAAATTTTCTTTAGATATAAAGGTAGCTATTTAGCAGGAAAAGCAAGGCCTAATAATCTATCCCCATATTCGGAAGTCGGAGCATACTACCTGCTTTAATTCTGGGAGAAGAAAGGAAGTTTATTTTGCGAATCATCTCCTCCGTTATATGAAATTTCTTTGCAAGCTTTTCCAAATCCTCTCCCCGCTTTACCCGATAATAGATAAAATCATCATTCTCAATGGCTTCTTCCGCTTTTTTTAGCCAATCTTCCTGGTCTTTTGCCGCAGTGTCTAAGACCTCTTTCAAGGCAGGACTCATGGGTTTTTCAGCTGAATTGTTTTCCTCTGAATCGACTTCAGTTGTTGCTTCCCCTTCCGTTTTCACCGCCATGCTATCCGTCTCTTCCATAGGACTTAGTACAGGACTTTCCGATACTGCTTGAGAGACTTCTGGTTTGGGTCCCAGGGTGATATGTAGCCCCAGATTGATGGAGTGTAACACATCAAAGCCGTTATTTTCTCCTGCCAAACCCAGATTATCCAGGTAGTCGGTTGGTGTATATCGGTAGGTATAGGAAATATCCATCCACACCTGTTGAGTCATATGAAAATAAAATCCTGCACTTAAGGGCAGTTCAGGAATAATATCATTAAAATCTTCTCCTTCCAGGCGAGTAGAGGTTCTTCTAACGAGCCTTTTCCCATCCTGATCTTTGGGACTAAAAAACATAATCCCGGCACCCGCTGAGAGATAGGGTTGAAAGTTCTTATTGTTGAAAAAGTGATACCTCAGCCTTAAGTCTCCATAGATAAAACTGGTTTCAATAAAAGTAGGGATCTCAACTCCGGGTGGGATATTGGGAGAATCCGTATCGTATTGCTCCGCAAATTTCCCAAAGCCGGCATTCAGCTGAAGTTTTAGTGGTCGCGGATTGGAGGACTGTATTGAAAAATTGGCTCCGGGATAGACCCGGGAAAGGGAGGAAGCTCCCTCAGAATAATCTCCTGTATAAGATATACCGGAAAAGCTAAAACCCGCCTGAGCAGGCCAACGCAATTCCGTTTGCGCCTGCAGGCACAGGATTGAGCAAGTGATTATCAGAACCGCAATATGTCTTCGCACGTGAAATTAGCTTGGGTTTTTTAAGGGAAAGACGTTCATCTTTTTAGGCGAAAATTCTTTTTCTCCTACATAACAACGATTGCTTTGACATTTGCGTCTGTGAGAATGCTATTAATTCCTCCTTGCCAGTCAAAACTTGCTGTATCCCTTTGTTCTTCCAGCAAATAATGGATTCTGTTTTGGGAAGCAGATACTACATCCCAGACTCCATAGTTTACAAGATAAATAGCATCCCAATTATTTTTCATTGGAAGAAGCTCAGACCATGACATCCCCACCAGGCGTTTTTTACTCGCTTTCAGTTGGGGAGTTTCTATCCGTATCCTGTTGATCAATCCCTGCTGTCCGAAATCTTCTTCGATAAAGACCTCTCCATTGCCATAATTCAGGATCAATGCTCGCCAGGAAAAGCCCCCTTCATTGTAGAGGGTATCTCGTGCGGTCAGGCCTGCAAGTTCCGTCAAGCCCTTGGCGGGCATCGGATCACCCAGGCGTGCATAAGCCAATCCTTTCTGGGTGATTTTCGTAGGACCATTACAGGCTAGTATTAGCAGAAGGCTCAGAGCGAGCCAAAATATCTTTCTCATATCGGCAAAATGCCTCAAACTCCCTGCCAATTCACATTTTAAATTCCCCTATTTTCCCGTAAATTTGACTCTATGAATAAATCCATCAAGTATTTTCTATTTGGCTTTGCCCTGATCATTGTCGGGCTACTTGCAGGCTTTAAAATTAAGGGGAATGTGCCGGGAAGTTCTGCTGCGGAAATTGATAGTGGAATGAGGAAGCTCCAAAAAACCTTGTTGTTCATTGAAAATAATTATGTTGAGAAACCCAATCATGACAAATTGGTAGACGATGCAATCAATGGTTTGCTGGAAGGCCTGGATCCTCATTCATTTTATATCCCCTCCAAGGATATGAAGCAGATGCAGGAGCAAATGGATGGAAGTTTTGATGGAATTGGAATAGAATTTAACATCCTCGATGATACCATATATGTAGCTGTGCCGATCTCTGGAGGTCCCAGTGAAAAGTTGGGTATCATGACTGGCGACAGAATTGTCAAAGTAGATGACAAAGATGTGGCAGGTATTGGCATCACAAATACCCAGGTCATGAAACACCTCAAAGGACCGAAAGGAACAGAGGTAAAAGTTACTATCCTGAGAAAAGGGAGCAAAGATTTGCTTGATTTTAACATCACACGAGACAGAATTCCTCTCAATAGTGTAGACTATGCTTATCTGCTCAATGAGGAAACCGGTTACATCCGTGTTACCCGATTTGCAGAGACGACCTATGCTGAGTTTAGGGAAAAATTGAGCATGCTGATCGATCAGGGCATGACAAATCTTGTGTTGGACCTACGTTCCAATCCAGGTGGATATATGAATATGGCTTACAAAATGGCGGACGAATTCCTCGGGGCTGGCAAGATGATCGTTTCTACTGAAGGACGGATCATGCAAAGCAAACAGGAATACCATGCCTCTTCTTCTATTGGTTCTTTTGAAAAAGGAGCTGTGGTTGTATTGATCGACTATGGTTCTGCTTCTGCCAGTGAAATTGTATCTGGAGCTATCCAGGATCACGATAGAGGCTTGATTGTAGGTGTACGTTCATTTGGTAAAGGTCTGGTTCAGATTCAGGAGAAATTTGAAGATGGTTCTGCTATCCGTATTGTGATCTCCAAATACTACACTCCTAGTGGTCGTTGTATCCAGAAACCCTATGACAAAACGGATGAAGAATATGGAAATGAAATTGCCGAGCGATTCAAGTCCGGCGAAATTTTTGATCAGTCCAAAGTAGAATTTCCAGATTCTCTGAAGTTCAGTACAGCTTCGGGCAGGATTGTATATGGAGGAGGAGGCATCTTCCCAGATGTCTTTGTTCCGGACGATACCGTAGGAGGCAGCAAGTACTTCACCAATCTACGGATCAATGATATGTTCAGAAAGTTCGCCTTTCAATACGTAGAGAAGAATTCTTCTCTCAGAAAGACCTATGATAAGCCTGAGAAGTTTGTCAAGCGATTCAATGTCAGCAATGGGCTGATCAATGAATTCACTTCCTATGCGACGGACAAAGGAGTAGAATATGTGGCTTCAGATTATCAAAAATCCAAGAAATATATCGACAACAGAATAAAAGCCTATATCGGGCGCCGCTTGCACAATGATGCAGCATTCTTCCCGGTATTCCATCAGGTTGACAATGTCATAAAAGAAGCTATCAGCCTCATACCTAAGGCTAAGCAACTGGAAGAGACCGGTAAATTGTAATCGGTCTCTCTAAACGCCAAGGGTAGGTATCACACAAAAACTATGTACAAACAAAGTCAACTCGAAAATATACTCTTTGTCGATATAGAAACTGCATCTGTCGTTCAGTCCTATGAGGAACTGCCCGAACGAATGCAGGGGCTTTGGGACAAAAAGTCCCGACGCTATGCCAATCAGGAACCGGATAAAACTTCTGTAGAGTTATTTGGAGCAAAAGCGGGCATACATGCCGAATTTGCTCGCGTCGTATGTATTTCAGCCGGTTACCTCACTTTCAATGAAGAAGGAATTCCGGAGATTACCCTAAAATCATACTGTGGCCCGGATGAACATCAGGTGCTAGAGGATTTTGGGAAAATGCTGGATAAATATACCGCAGCCAAACCAGGTCGCAACCTATGCGCCCACAATGGTAAAGAATTTGATTTTCCGTTTTTAGGCAGACGTTATCTCATTCATGGATTGCGGGTGCCCTATGTATTGAGTACTCAGGGCAAAAAACCCTGGGAGGTCTCTTTCATCGACACCATGGAATTGTGGAAATTTGGTGACTACAAGGCCTATACTAGCCTGGACTTGCTTACGGCAGTCTTAGGCATCCCCTCCCCCAAGGACGATATTGATGGTAGCCAGGTAGGAAAAGTATTCTGGGAAGAAAAAGACTATGATCGGATTCAGGTCTATTGTGAGAAAGACGTAAAAGTAACCGCACAGGTCTTACTCAGGATGTCCCGCTTTCCCCTGATACCAGAAGAAGCTTAGTTTGACATAAGCACATACGTTATGAAAGTTCAAGGATATCTGCTGATCCTGATATGCTTTATTTCTGCCTGCGATTTTCTGGGCAATACTTCTCAGGAATCTCAAAGAGAACCTATTTCTGAAGTTCCAGCCGAGGAGAATGAAGGTCAAGAGTTGAGGAAAGATCCTGCTTCTGATTTAGCCATGGCAGACAGCGCCATAACCCCCATCGATCTTATCAAGGAAGAATTTGCAGCCATCAATGCTGATGAGTTGTATATGGATACCATTCCTTTTATGGATCAATCGACGGAAGGAGGAGAAATCATTGCCTTTTTCAATACAATCGGTGAGTTGCGAAAAGTACAGAGCACGCTCTTGGGCGAAATGGGTAAACAAATAGAGGAATATTATGTGAAAGAAGGAAAACTGTTCTTTGCTTTCAAACAAAGGCATAATTACAATCGGCCCATGTACCAGACGGATCCTAGCATCATCAAGGAAGGAATCGATACGGAAATCTTTGATCCTGAAAAGACTAAAATTTCTGAATACCGCTATTATTTCGATAAGGATCAATCCCTCATTCGCTTGATAGATGCAGAGAAAAATATCCTGGAAGAGGAGCAGATAGAACTTGAGGAAGAAGAAAAACTCATAGCAGCATTCGACCTCATCCAAACACGCATCCAGCAAAACGCAGAAAAAGAAGAAGAACAGACAGATGTCGAAGACGAGCTAAACCCTGAGCTCCACAAATGGATGAAAAGCATAGCCGAGGAGCAAAATTTCACCTATATGTATCAGGCCTTTGATCTCAATGGAGATGGAAAGGACGAATATCTTTGCGGTTTGCGGGGGCAGTTCTGGTGTGGTTCGGGAGGATGTAGCTTTATCGTTGTTGAGCAGACGGATGGCGGATTAAAGCTCCTCACTAGAGGAGGACCAACTTTTAGCCCACATTTCATCAGCACAGAAGAAAACCAGGGCTGGCATAGCATCATTTTAGATCCCACCCAGGGCCAAACGGCAGAAGGGGAAGCCTATCTCAATTATCCGGTTTTGATTTATCAGGATAGTGCATATGAGCAAATCTGGATAGACAACCTCGACAATACGGAGAGAATAGACAAATTGCTGGAAGGAGCGACTGAGGTACTTTCGGATGAAAGAACTTTCCACAAAGTCCTTATCAACTAAGCTATTTCAGGATTTCAAAGAGATTCAGGGCCTGCTCTTTGCCTTTTACATATACGGGCTCAAGTGCTCTCCCTTCAAAAACTTCCCGAACCTTTTCGTATACAGATTCGTGTGCTAAAATTTGATTGGGAGTTGACTTGGTCAGGCTTTCGATCCGCTTTCCGGTATTGACTACATCTCCGGCTACCGAATAACTTAGCCGGGAATGTGTCCCCAGGGTACCCGCAACTACTTCTCCACTATTTATTCCTATTCCTATACTCAGATCAAAGCCCAGGGTCTCCCGGTATTTGGCATTGACCTTATCCATTTGTTCCCGCATTTCCAGGGCCGCAGTTACAGCTTTCAATTCATGATCAGAAATTGAAATCGGAGCCCCAAAAACGGCAAAGACTTCATCTCCGATATATTGCATAACGACTCCGCCATACTTTTCTACGGCCTCTGTCATAGACTCATAGTAGTCATTTAAGAAAGAGACGACCTGAGTGGGTTGCCACTTCTCAGATATAGAGGTAAAGCCTCGCAGATCGCAAAAGAGGACTGTCAAATGCCTTTGTTCGCCTTCGAAGATGGTTGTGGGAGCATTAGAAAGACATTCTTCGACAACTTTAGGCGGCACGAAGCGTTTGAACGTTTGCAGGGTCTTCTCCTGTATCTCCATTTTATGCTGGAGTTCGGCCAGCAATTCTCGATTTTTTTTCTTTAGGCCACTCAACTGACGCGCATTTTCTATGGCTACATTGAGTTCTTCTTCATCCCAGGGTTTACCGATATAGCGATAGATTTGCCCCAAATTGATGGCTTCAACTATCGCGGACAGATCACTATAACCCGTCAAGACCATTCGAACAGTATCCGGATATAAGGGAACAACTTTTTTCAGGAATTCTACTCCCGTCATTTCGGGCATACGCTGATCTGTGATGATCAGATCTATAGGCTTTTCTTTGAGTATTCTGATTCCCTCTTCCGCAGAACTGGCCAACTCAACTTTGTACTTTCTTCGGAAAGCAGCTTTAAATACCCGGAGATTGTCCATCTCATCATCCACGTATAAAATGGTAAAATCTTTGTCTGCCATAATAATTGGGTTCCTTGTTAACGCTCTATGTTTCTTGCCTGACGAATGGGTAAAACGATTGAAAAGGTACTTCCTTTACCCGGAGTACTATCTATCACAATCTTTCCCTTATGATCATTGATGATGCCCATACTGATCGAAAGTCCTAATCCAGTCCCTTCTCCCACATCTTTGGTCGTGAAGAAAGGATCAAATATTTTTGTCTGGACCTCCAGAGGTATTCCTGTACCATCATCACTAATCAGGATTTCGACCTCCTCTTCCACTTTTCTCGTACTGATTTGAATATTGCCTTTCTCCGGAATCGCCTGAATGGCATTGGAGAGAATATTCATAAAAACCTGGTTGATTTTACCCGGATAACATTCAATCAGGGGAATCTGCTGATAGTCTTTGTTTATACTTACTTTATCCTTGTATTGAGAATGCAACATCAGGAGGGTAGAATCCAGATTTGCATGTATATCTGCCAATTTGAGTGCGTCTTCATCCATTCTTGAGAAAGTCCTCAAGCCTTTGACGATCTCGGAGGTACGCTTGGCTCCGTTTTGAATACTTTCTGCCAGATATTCAATTTCCTCCATCAGATAATTATAATCCAGTTCATTCTTCAAATCCGTGACTTTCTTCATCTGCTCCGCATTAAAATTATCCTCCAGTTTTTCCATTTCGGTCCAAATCTCCTGAACCTCACTCAGGTTCAATTTGAGGGAGTTGATCCCACTAAGGATGAAGTTGACAGGATTATTGATTTCGTGAGCGATGCCGGCCGAAAGTTGTCCCAAAGAGGCCATTTTCTCCGATTGGACCAATTGAGATTGAGCAAATTTGAGTTGCTCCAGGGTATTTTCAAGCGTATCATTTTTTTCAGCTAACTCATCCCGTTGAGTTGCCAATTGTTGACTCTGGGTCCAGACTTCACGAGTCCGTTCCATTACCTTGGATTCCAAATCTTCATAAAGAGCTGCATTTTCCAGAGAAACAGCGATTTGGCCCGAAAGCAATTGAAGAACCTCCACTCTTTCCTTTTGAAAAGCATCGGTGGTCAGGTTGTTTTCCAAATACAATGCACCTTTCACTTCCGACTTATGAACGATCGGCAAGCAAAGCAAAGATTTAACTGCTCCTGATTTCAAATATCCATCCGCAATAAATCGACTATCACTTTGGGCATCGTTTAAGACCACAAATTCTCGAGATTTCAGGACAAAATTCAAAACGGATATAGCCAGATTCCTTTCGCTATCCATTGGCAGGCTTATCTTGAAATGCTTGAATCCCGTTTCTCCAATTTGCGCCTGGGAAATCAATTGGAACCCATCCCCTTCTTTCATGATCAGGTATCCCCTTTCTGCACCTGCATTCTCCAAAACAATCCTCATCAGACTCTCTTGCAGATAATCGAAATTGATCTGACTGGCCAAAGCTGTTGAAGCCTTAAAAACACTCTGAATATCGAGATTTTGCATATAATCCGAACTGGCAGATTTTGACTTTGTTGTCTTAATGCTCTCCAGTTCTGAGGATCCCATATTTCTCTGGCCCAATTCCGGGAACTCTTCTTTCAGGGCTATAATTTTAGCGCTTGCTTCCCATTTTTGATAGGCTTCCAGGGCTTGCTTGAGGTAATGCTCTGCGGGAATATTTTTTTCCCGGCTTTTCATCATGCGTCCCAGTCTTTCCCAAATCAGGGCTTCTTCGTGCGTAAATTTTTGGGCCCTTGCTTTTTCCAAAGCTGATTCCATAGCCTCTCTAGCTTCTCCATATTCCCCTTCTATCCAAAGTTTTTCTGCCAGCAAATGCTCATATTTTGAAGCATAGTTATCAGGACCAAATTCCGCCCAGGATTTAAATTCAGCAATAACTGCCTCAGCATCTGTAAGGATACTCTTCTTTTCTTTTCCATTGGCAACATGAGCTGCCATAAAATAGGAGACGCCCAGATAATATTTATAGAATGGTACATAAGGCGCACCCATTACCGCTGGCAAACATGGCAACATATGCGGAGCCAGAGCAAGGCTCAATTCAGGCCTGTTCATCAAACAGGCGATCATAGTCTTGAGAAAAAAGACATTCGCGATGCCTGAATAATTACCCACCTCCTGGTAGAATTTTAATTTTTCCTCCTCGTCAAAGCTTGTTCCCTTCAAGACCAGGACCTCTTCACTTTCTCCCATCAGATTTTCAATTGCCTGCATAAAAACCTCAAGAAAACTCGCGGTCATATATTGGCTCATCTGCCTATGGCTATCAAGTGCAGAAAGAATCTGAGCTTGAACCTGACTGAGTGGATGTCCACTCAGCAATGGATACTGAACACTTAGATTCAGATTAAATCCTGCATACTCCACATCTCCCATTTCCTTGGATACCTGGCTACACTTTCTACAAAGAAGGATGGATTCGTTCAGATGGGAAAACCAGTGTTTTACCCCAAAGCCCAGGCTAAAGAGGGCTCGGCTATTTTCTCGACTTTCCAGGGGATATCTTTCCCTCACCAAACGATGAACCAGGGTCTCCAATCGCTTTGCCGAAGGGAGATCACCCATCGTCCCCAGTACAATGATCGCGTAACTGGACAATGCATATTGGCCACTAGCGACCATTCCATATTTGAGGAGGATGCGGATCGATTTTAAAATGACTATAGGAAAGAGATTGGGATTGGAGAATAAAACCACGCTGATGATCGCCTGCAGTAGACGGATGCTGGCTATTTTCTCCTTGTCAGTCATTTCTGGAAGATCAAAGACATTCTCAATCTCAACATTAGCAAAAACTTGCTGAGTTTGAACCATCTCGGCAATGATCTCCTCCTGACCGGAAGCAGCATTAATTTCAATCCCTAATTTCTTGAGAAGAATTAAGCCTTCTTCTCCTGCCTGAGCAAAATCATTTTTTGCGGCATATAAATAGCGCACCCGAAGCAGGGTAGTATCTACGGTATCCAGAAGATCCCGGGCGTGCTCCACAATCTGCTCATGGTACTCATCCAACTTATCCCCCAAGACCATAATAGCCGCACACTCAGCGAGGGACTGATATAATGAAAGACTCAGGTTATAATGCGAATCCCAGTGTCCATCGGGGATCAGATGTTGACAAATACTGAAATACTCATACGCCTGAGAAAATGCAGTTGCCTTTAAGGCTTTTTTACCTGCCTGAAAATTCAGACTCAAAAGGTGATCTTTACTGATTTCCGTCTCATCCAGTTGCAGGCTATAGTTCACCTGATTGACCAAATCAAACAATCGCTCCCGCTTCAATTCTTCCGAAAGATGCTCCAGCATATACTTGCCGAGGCTCAGGTGATGTCGCGCTTTCTTTTCTTCCGGAATACTTTCGTATACCGCCTGAAGGATACGGTCGTGTACAAAAGAAAAGTTGCGATTGACAGAATCAGGCTTATTTCGATCTCCTTGTTGTACGAGCAAGGATTGCTTGGGTCGGATGAAGCCATCCAGCAAAGCGGGTCTTAATGCTTGTTCAAGCTTTGAGAGATGTTCATTTTGAATTAAGGCCAGTGCTCCTAATTCAAAATCCGTCCCATCACATGAAGCCAATTGCAAAACAGCCAGGGTTTCCTCCGGCAATTGCATCAACTGCTCCCCCATCAACTCGATCACATTCTCGGTAGCATCACTTAGACGGATGGCATCCAACTGCCACTCCCAAATGGCCTGAGTTGTACTGAATCTTAGTTGTTTGTTTTCATATAGTGCCCCTAGAAATCTTTTGGTATAAAATGCATTTCCACGAGTCTTTTTATAAATCAGGCCTGCAAGCTCTTCTACCTCTCTCCTGGATCGGCTGAGGATATCCATACACATACTTTGTATATCAGCCTCAATCAGGTCCTTTAATTCTATTTTTATAGGTTCCAATAAGTCCTCTCGACCCAGGAAATTACTTGCCAGCTCTTTATCCAACTCTTGCAGCATTTGGGTATAGACATGATCTACCCCGACTTCATTTGAACGGTAAGCGGTAATCAATAGCAAACAATGATCATCCGTATCTGCAAGGAGGTTTTTGATGAGTTCCATAGAAGCAGAATCCCCCCATTGACAATCATCCAGAAATATGACCATGGGATGTTTCGGGCTCGCCATGGCTTTCATAAATTGCCGCATTGCATATGCAAATTGACTACGAGCCTCCTGCGAATTGTTCTGTGGGATTTCTTCCTGTTCTCCCAGAATTTGGGCGAAGCGAGGAACCATATTCACCAAAACTCCGACAACGGGGCCCATTTGCTTCAATATCCTCTTTCGCCAACTTTCCAACACCTCTTCACTTTCAGAAAGGAGAAGGTCAGCCAGTTGGTTAAAGGCCTGCACCCAGGCAAAGTGAGGAACATTTTTCTGAAGTAATTCAAACTTTCCCTTGAGAAAGAATCCCCGACTTTGTGCCAGAGGTTTGTACAACTCTCCTATCAGGGCTGATTTTCCCACACCCGAAGGGCCTGAGACCATGAGCAGGCGCTGTCTCTGAGAGCAAACCTGTTCAAAGCTGACTTTTAGGAGCTCAAGTTCTTCTTCCCTTCCATACAGGCGATCAGGAATAATAAATCGGGAAGACACATCCTTACTGGCAAGGGGATGGTCATCCAGCGTTGAAGCCTGAGTCAGGTCTTTTTCAAAAAGGGCTAGATCGTGAAGGATACCGGAGACAGATTGATATCTGGACTCCGGATCCTTCTCTAGCAATTTCAAGACGATCCGAGATAAAAATAGGGGAATCTCGGGTCGGATGGTATGTGGACTCGTCGGAGTAATTGCCAAATGGTGATGAACCAATTCCATTGGATTCTCACTCTCAAACATAGGCTTTCCGCAAAGCATATGATAAAGCGTCGCACCCAATGCATAGAAATCAGTTCGATAGTCTACCCTTCGATTCATTCTCCCTGTTTGTTCAGGAGAAAGATAAGGAAGGGTTCCCCTGAGGTTTTCCGGATTTCCCTGATAAAAAAGTTGCAGGTCCAAACGGGTACTCAAGTCAAAGTCTATGATAAAGACTTCTCCCTCCGGGGTAACAATAATATTATTAGGATTCAAATCCCGGTGGATAAATCCATGCCCATGAATCTCGCCTAATTGCCGACTAATAGAACGGGCATATGCCATAAAGGAATCTATCCCGATCTCCTCTGATTTCAAGATCTCTTGCAGTCGGGTTCCCTCTACGAAACTCCTCACCAGGCAAATCCGATCTTCCAAATCTATCCAGGCAGAATAGGGAAAAAGATCAGATAAGCATTGAATCAATTCAAACTCATTTCTCAAAGCCTGGAGTCCCACTCTTGAGTGAAGCACCTTGATGATACAAGTACTTTCATTGGCGAGATGGATCGCTTTGTAAACAGAAGATTCCAGGCCTTCTCGAATCAGTTCTTGAAGCTTATAACCAGGGATATGGAGGCTCATATATTGACCGGTTTAAACGATTAGCAGTATTCTATTACCAGCTTCTGCCAAATACTTAACAAGCAATTATTCATTTCTTTCCCAATAGAAAGAATGGATTTAGCTTATTGAATGAGAGTTACAGGAAGTATTTCGGAGTAGAGTTGGAATATGCGGCAAGAAGTTTTATTGAAGTATCGTTTAATAAATTACGTTAAAGCATTCGATTTTATTCCTTTCTGTCTAAAAAGTATTGATAATTCTTCAATTGACCATAAATTTTTCAAAATAAAGTCAGTCGCTACTCATTTGGAAAATGAGGATATACATACTTATCAAAAAAGCCTTGCAACCTCCTTCTCCTCCAGGGCCACCAAATTTTTTTGATGATGCTATTATAATCTTTCCTGATGTCGATATTATATTCTGAAGGTGTGTAGCCTACTTCCTGCATCCAGGCTGTATGTAATAAGAAAGCAAACTGCACCCCTTCACCACGTAACTTGCAGATTGGCCCCTGATTCAGATTATCCGCATCAAAGACCCAGAATTCTGCTTTATAATGGTCTTCAGGAGCTACTCCTACACCATTTTGCAGCGCACATACGATAAACCCATCCCTGCTGGGAGGAATAGAAGGAGAAGGATCTTTCCTCGGTACAAATTGCACGCTGGTTGTATTGGCTATGTCCACATCATATAAGTAGAAATCCTTGATTTCCATAGTCTCTACGTCCTGACGGACAATATTACAGGGAACCCCTACAGCTGTATATTCAAGGAGTTTTTCCAGGTCCAGATTCGAGGGGGGTAACATGCCTCGATTGGGATAGTCTTTATACAATCGATAGATAAATTCTGTCATAGCATTGGGGTTTAGTCCAAAACATCCCCAATAGGTATCAGTCAATTTATCTGGAATATTATCAGCCGTAAACGCATCCCGATAGGTATACAATCCGACTCCCCAGGTATGGGGTCCCTTGATGGCACTAGGATCCCCGGTTCTTACCAAAGCTTCGACATCTCCCTCGACCGAAACTTCCTGTATGGTAAATTCCCCACTTTCCACATCAACGACATATTTGCCTATTCTCCCTATATCCATTTGGCCAGCAGCTACCTGTCCGATTTCGGATTCAAAGGGTCCCTGCTTAGGGTCCTCATCAGAAAGCTTCATAAAATCATAGGGCCTCACCCATTCTGCGATACAAGCCGCACTATTATGGGCTAGATGAAGGGTGATTTTTCCAGGATCATTTTTGTAGTCGGCAATAAAATGTACGGCTTCAACAGGGAGGTTTACCGTTTTACATTTTACTGTACGGATGCCATCCTTTCCTTTAGGTGCATTTTCTAACTCTGATCTTTTGATGATATAGGTAGAGGTAATGGGTTCCATAGGCCCCGAAGTCAGATAGCGGATCAAACGATCCAACATTTCTATATGAGGGAAAGGATTGAGGATCATCAAATCCAATCCGAATTTAAAAGCAGAATCAATCAGGACTATGTAGTCTTCACTGATTCCCATTTGGTGCATGGTCTGGTAAATCTTTAGGGATTTACCTTCTTCGTCAAGGACTCTCCAGCTTTCCATTTCCCCTTGTTTACCGGTCCATCGTTTTAAAATCACAGCATCTTCGGTCTCAAAAGCCCGAGGGGTCAGAAATCTTATGATGTCCCAAAAGAGATGGATCAACCATTTCCAGATACTCAGCTTCTTTCTCACTCCTCCATGCAGGCCTTTGAGGTGCTTTTCAAACTTTTTCCCCACATGCTCAAAGGTATCCTTGTCCTTCAGGATATATTTATCATGTTCAGGATCAAGGTGGTGTTCATTTTCTCGGGTAAAGTCAGCGAGGTATTCTCCCACCTCCTTATGGTATCGCTGTGCCTTATGGAAAACCTCATGATGAGCACTGGTCTCCATAGACTTGGTATAGTTTACCGTAAAAAATTCTTTGGTCCGGGGATCAAAGACGGGATGGGCCGTCCCGGTAGTAACTTCAAAAGGTACTTTGAGAGCAGGAGGCATTGCAGAAGCCCATTCCTTGTTCCAGCCCAGGGGAGTGAGCATGTCAAAGCTTTCCGGATGAAACTCATAAGGCCTGCCCGCATCAAAGGTTGCAAATATGCGGGTAGGCTCCTCTTCCTTAAATTTAAAAGGAACAAATGCCGTATTTGCCATATTCCTTTGACCTAAGGCAAAAGACATACGTGCAATCCCCATATTTCTAAAGGATCTCAAGCGACTATATCTGCCGGATTTTTGGCTGGTCGCTTCATCCGCCCAATAGTCTGGGGTTTTCATCAGGCCGGAAGAAAGGTATACTTCCCCTTGCTTGTCCAGATCCATGCGATATACCATCCCGTCTCCATTCATTGTCGGGCTACTATACTCCGAGATGAATTCGGGCTTATTTTCTTTCTTATAGGGCAAGCCCCCTGAATTAACCGTACCGACCATAGAATTGAAATAAACATGGCCATACCAATCTTCGGGAATTTTTCCTTCGAAGACTTCAAGTTTCAGATCTTTCCATTCCGTTCGATTGGCTGCGAAATACGGTTTGGGCTTCAGTTTTGTAGTGAATTGTTCGGGCACAGTATTTTTGTTACGCTATAGGTTACTTCAAGATAGCTAATATTCGGGATATTTGAACATCTCTATCTTAAGCTGGGTCTATCGGCTAGAAAAAGCAAAACTTACCCCCTTGACATAGAGCATCTCTTGCCATCTCAAAAGAGGAAAGCCCTTATAAAACAACTTTTGGAATAAGCCTGCGTACTACAAGTGTTTTTTATTGGAAGTCTGATTGAAAAATTTGCATATTGGAATCCAGTAATATTTTCAACGATTTTTATCCATGTCTGAGTTTAAACGTCTCACCCGTCTGATCAAAGCTGCCATTCCTCGCTTCCCTCGAAGCGAAGATCGCCAGTATCAGTTGAGTGATGCGCATATGATGATCACAGATCTGGGCATGCAAATGTCGCCCGAAGCTTTGGCTTTTATGACGGGCGATGACAATCGTTTGGACGATTTCCTCATGAACATTTACCACCTGGAATCCGATATCCGCAAGAAAGCGGTTACAGATTTTGCTACCCTCAATCCTGATCTTTCCCCTAAGGTCTATGAGGAAGATGGCAAGCTCGGTTTTTCCGTTGTTCACAAAAAAGAAGAGATCGTATTTGCCGAATACGATTTTCCGCCAAAGTTGTAAGCATATCCACAGCTTTGGCGCCTCCGACCTTTTCTGTTAAAATCCCTGATAGCCATTAGGTAAGAACCACTTATTCTACTAATTTTGCCCTCGATTTGAACCGAGGATTCGTGGAATTTGGGGTTTGATTGTGTCCTGACACCTCTTTTCCATTAATCTATAATCCACTAATTGAAATGAAAACCGCATTAAGAACTCACAACTGTGGTGCCTTGCGCCCCGATCATGTTGGACAGGAAGTAGCCCTCACCGGATGGGTACAAAAAAGCCGGGATTTGGGATATATCCTTTTTGTGGATTTGCGAGATCGCTATGGCGTGACGCAGGTGTCGATCAAATCAGATGATCTCCCTGAGATCTATGCTGAGGCCAAAAAGCTTGGACGCGAATTTGTGATCCGGGTAGAAGGCAAAGTGGCTGAGAGGGAAAGCAAAAATCCCAAACTCCCCACTGGTGAAGTTGAGGTGGTTCCCAGTAGCCTTGAGGTCCTCAATACTTCCAAGCTCCCACCCTTCCTCATCGAAGATGAAACGGACGGACTTGAAAACCTCCGTATGGAATATCGCTATCTGGATATCCGACGTCCCTTGATGACACAAAGGCTGATTACCCGTTCCAAAATTGTAGCAGCAGTGAGAGAATTCCTGATTGGACAGGAATTTGTAGAGGTAGAAACTCCTTTTTTCATCAAATCAACTCCCGAAGGTGCCAGAGACTTTTTGGTTCCTTCTCGCATGAATCCAGGCACTTTCTATGCCCTGCCTCAGTCTCCTCAAATCCTGAAGCAGCTATTGATGGTAGCGGGTATGGACCGCTACTTTCAGGTGGTCAAATGTTTCCGCGACGAGGACTTCAGAGGTGACCGTCAACCTGAGTTTACCCAGATTGACTGTGAGATGTCATTCGTAGAACAAGCCGATGTATTGAATACTTTCGAAGGCATGACTAAGTATGTATTCAAGCAAGTGCTCGATGTAGACTTGCCAGACTTCCTGCATATGAGTCATTCAGATGCCATGAAATACTATGGTACAGATAAACCTGACCTTCGTTTCGGCTGCAAGATTGTCGAACTCAATGAAGTAGTCGGAGGGACTGAATTTGGTGTATTCAATAAGCTACTGGAAAGCGGAGGTTTGATCGCTGGTCTGGTAGGCAAAGGTTTGGCCAGTTATTCCCGCAAGCAATTGGACAAATTGACCAATTTTGTAAAAGAGCCTCATAGAGGAGGTACCGGTTTAGTATATATTAAATGGAATGAAGACGGAAGCTTCAAATCTTCCGTGGATAAATTCTTCAGCCCCGAGAAATTGCAAAGCATCTGTGAATTTGCCGGAGCAGAGAAGGGAGATGCGGTGTTTATAGTCGCTGATCCTCTCAAAGGAAAATGCCGCAAGATACTTGGCGATCTCAGGCTACATCTGGGCAATGCAGAAGGATGGATAGACAAAGATGCATGGTCTGTATTCTGGGTAGTTGACTTCCCACTCTTTGAAGAGGATGAAGAAAGCGGCGAGCTGACATTCGCCCACCACCCTTTCTGTATGCCACGTGAGCAGGACCTGGAATATCTTTACAGCGATCCTCAGCGAGTGGTTGCTCAGAGTTATGATATGGTCATCAATGGCAATGAGATCGTAAGTGGTAGCATCAGGGTGCATCAGAAAGATGTACAGGACAAGATCTTCGACATCCTGGGATTGACAGAGGAAGAGAAGGAAGCCAAATTCGGATTTATGCTCAAGGCCTTTGAATATGGAGCTCCTCCACATGGTGGTTGTGCGTTTGGCCTTGACCGTATGGTGATGCTGATGACAGGTGGGGAAAGTATCCGCGATGTGATGGCCTTCCCTAAAACTGCCGGTGGCCGCGACCTTATGATGGATGCACCTGCAGAAGTACCGACTGATAATCTGGATGAATTGGGAATCCAGATCAAATCATAGAGCGAAACGCTCCTAACAAAAAAGGCCAGACAAATCGTCTGGCCTTTTTTAATATTTCAAATCCTGAACGTAATCCATGATTTCTTTGGGGAGCAAGCCATCGACCCTTCCTTTGAACTTGATCACTTCTCTAACGATGGTAGAAGAAATCGCCGCAGTCTCAGGGCTACTCAACAAATGGACAATTTCTATCTCAGGCGCCATGTGCTTATTGATCAATTCGATAGGCTGCTCATAACTCAGGTCCTGCGGTGAGCGCAAGCCCCTAAGAATAAAATCTGCATTAACCTTTCGGGCAAACTCTACTGTCAACTCGGAATAATAAGCGACTTTCACCTGCTCCATATCGGCAAAACTTCTTTCAAGCATTTCGACACGTTCGTCAAGATTGAAAAAATAATTCTTTGCCTGATTCACACCCACAGCAACAATGATTTCATCGAAGATGGCCAGGCCCCGCCTGACGATTTCTACATGACCTACTGTGATAGGATCAAAAGATCCCGGGAATATCGCTCTTTTCATTTTGATAGCTTTGGGTTACTGGTAAAGATAAGTTTTCGCCTGAAAGTACTTATAGAAAGAAGTTAAAAGAATTCCTTCAAATAGCCTAAAATCAGTGTTTAAACAGAGAACAAAGAGAGCTGAATGTTCATTCGAAGAAACTCAAATGGGAAGATCCATATTTTCTCAATTCTACAAAATTGTTTAAGCTGGAGAAACTAAGGGTACTGCTGTGTTCCAGAATCAATATCCCTTCCGGAGCTAATATATTCTTTTCAAAAATCATCTCGATCAAAGCTTCCTGCCCCGCCATGGCATAGGGAGGATCCATAAAGATCAGATCAAAGTTGTCACCACAATTCTTCAGGAACTTTTTGACATCTGAAGCAATCAGTTTGGGTTCCTCACTTCCCAGGGTCTTCATATTATTTTTGATACTCTGTATACACTTCCGATGCCTGTCTACAGAGAGCACTGAAGCTGCTCCCCTACTCACGCATTCCAGACTGATATTACCTGTTCCGCAAAACAGATCGAGCACAGAAGTCTCCGACCAATCAACACGATGCTCCAAAATATTGAACAATGCTTCCTTGGTTCGATCAGTTGTAGGCCTTACAGGAAGGCCCTTGCCCACCTGTAGATTTCTGCCTCCATATTTTCCTCCGATGATTCTCATTTTCCCTACAAATATAGTATTCCTAAAGTCAAATTTTTCTGTTTAGCTTTTGTTTAATTTTGCTTAGACAAAAATATATGATTTTCCCTATTTATCCCCTTTAAAGACAAGGTTTTTCATATATATTCTTATCAATATATTTGTTTTACCATATCTCAACCGACTGTAAATTAGAAATTTAGGCGCAAAAATCGGCCTCAAGAGCCTAGAAAGCCTATATAGAGAAAAGTATATTAGTTTGTTTAATCTTTTTTTACAAAATTTAAACAAAATATTTGGAAAGTAGCTTTTAGTTAATAACTTTGTATCAATACTTTCAGAAACTTCAATAAGTTATGACGTCCATAGAGTTCAACACCGCCGTAGTAAATTTGCATCCATCACTCAAACCCATCGCGTTCAAACTGACTCGCGACCTCGAAGAAGCAAATGATTTAATTCAGGATACTTTGGTAAAAGCGCTCTCTAATAGAGATAAGTTTCGGGACGGCACAAACCTCAAAGCCTGGTTGTATACGATCATGAAGAATACCTTCATTACGAACTATCATCGCTTCGTAAAAAGAAAGACCTTTATCGACACAACTGACAATATGCATTTCATCAATTCGTCTAGTCATACGATCGACAATAATGCAGGAGTAAAGCTTGCGATGGATGAAATTCAGAAAGCAATCAAGAGCCTTGATTATGAGCACAAGACGCCTTTTATGATGCACTTTCAAGGGTATAAATATTTTGAAATTGCAGATATCCTGAATATTCCCATCGGCACCGTTAAGAATAGAATTCACATTGCCAGGAAGGAGTTAAAGGGGCAGCTCAAAAGCTACAAATCCAATAAAAAAGCCTAAGTGCCTACATAGACAAATTCATTAATTTGTTTAATTTCCTATAAGAAGGGAACAATTTTTGGGCCCCGAGGTTTAATATTACCTCAGGAAAAGCTAAGACAAGAAGCTATGCAACTCTACAAGCAAACATGTTTGGACTGTAGCAAGGTAATTACTCAAAACTACAGTACTTCATTTACCTTAGGGATCAAGACCTTACATAAGAAATTTCATTTTCCCATATACGCCATCTATGGTTTCGTCAGATATGCAGACGAAATTGTGGATACTTTTCATGGCTTCGATAAAAAACTCCTCCTGGATAAATTCCGCACAGATACCTATGAGGCAATCGAGTCCGGGATCAGCCTGAATCCGGTTTTACATTCCTTTCAATCCGTAGTAAATGAATACAACATCGACCATGAATTGATCGATGCTTTCCTGTATAGCATGGAGATGGATTTGCAGAAGAAAGAATATTCTCAGGATTTGTACGAGACTTATATATATGGATCGGCTGAGGTAGTAGGCCTCATGTGTCTGTATGTATTTTGCGGAGGAGATCAGGCAGAATATGATCGCCTGAAAGCACCGGCACAGAGTCTGGGCAAAGCCTTTCAGAAAGTAAACTTCCTCCGGGACATGAAAAGTGATCATGAAGAAAGAGGCAGGGTTTATTTCCCGGGCGTAGATTTCCATGAATTCAATCTGGAAGAAAAGATAAAAATTGAAACAGATATACAGGCTGATTTTGATCATGCCTATACCGGTATCGTCGAATTGCCTGAAGGAGCGAGACGAGGTGTTTACCTGGCATATAGATATTATTTGAAGCTTTTCCACAAGATCACAAAGCTTCCTCCTGCAAGAATCCTGAAAGAAAGGATTCGGGTACCGGACAAACAAAAGCTGTTGATCCTATTAAGGACCTATTTGGAAAGGCAAATGAAGCCCGCCCCCCAGGCTTTAAGTTAAATTTCCCTAAGCAAATCAATATGCTGGATCTGGTTCGACAGCTCTATAAGGAAGCAACTGCTGATTTGGAAGAGTTGGAAGACCTCTGGGAAAAAGTAAAGGACTATCAAAAAGATGCAGGCGTACTCTTTGCTTACAAAGCTGCTGCTAAAGCCTTGCAAGCCAAAGATTCCTGGATTCCACATAAAAAGTGGAATTATATAAAAGAAGCAATGGCAATGTTTCGGGAAGCCATCGAAACGGAGCCAGAGAATATAGAAATGCGATTTTTGAGATTCACGGTCCAACATAATACCCCTGAATTTCTTGATCTGAGTGAGGAGCTGGATGAGGATCTTGAATGCATAAAAAAGGAGATCCATCGATTCGCAGAATTTAAGCTAAAAGATGCTCACCTAAGCTTCATGCTTGAGTTTCTGGAAGAGAGTAAAAGAATCAGCGAAGAAGTACTCGATCAGATCAAAGATCGCTTAACCCAAAATGATCCATAATCTGTGTATACTTATTTACTAATAAATCTTGGCAGCATCCTGGGCCCTTTTATCCTTTCTTTCGATAAAAAAGTAGCCTTTTACAAAAGCTGGGGCCCATTATTTGCCGCTACAGGTATAGCTGGTGGAGCATTTATCATCTGGGACATCTTCTTTACCGAATGGGGCGTATGGAGTTTCAATCCCAAATACCTTTCCGGAATTTCCGCTTTTGGGCTTCCCTTAGGTGAATGGTTGTTCTTCTTTACCATTCCCTATGCCTGCATATTTATTTATGCTTGTATGAATGCCTATGTCAAAAAAGATCTCTTAGGATCCCATGCTAAAACGATCAATCGGGTCTTGGCTTTGATACTTTTGGTGATAGGAATTGTGTTTTGGGAACGAATGTACACGGCAGTAACCTTTATTTCGACTGCTATCTATCTCCTCCTCCACAGTGAAGTATGGAAAAGTCCCTGGATGGGTAGATTTTATATGGGATATCTGGTGGCTCTTGTTCCTTTTATGATTGTGAATGGAATGCTCACAGCATTTCCCGTTGTACAATACAATGATTTGGAAAACCTCGCGACACGTATATATACAATCCCGGTAGAAGACAGCATGTATATGATGCTTCTGTTACTTCTTACTACCCATTTTTTCGAAATTTTTAAAGCCCGCCAGACAGCTCGTAAAGCAAATAAGGCTCCTCTGGAAAAAAACTATGCCTAATCTTCAGGTACATATCGATCCCGGTTCGGGTTTTTGCTTTGGCGTAGTCTACGCCATCGAAATGGCGGAGGAAATCCTTCGTCAGGAAGATAGCCTGTATTGTCTGGGAGATATCGTCCACAATGATATGGAGGTGGAACGTCTGGAAAGGATGGGGCTAAAAATCATAGATCATGATACCTTCAAAAATATCTATGATGCCAAGGTCCTGATTCGGGCACATGGCGAAGCCCCCGAGACTTATAAAATTGCCCTTCAAAACAGGCTGCAACTCATAGATGCTTCCTGTCCGGTCATTCTCAAACTTCAAAATAGAATCAGGACTTCTTATGAAAAGAAAGAACACATCCTCATATACGGAAAAGCAAGGCATGCCGAAGTCATAGGTTTAGCGGGACAAACCGGAAATGATGCAACCGTTTTTCAGGATATCTCTGAACTGGATTTTCGTAAACTTCCCCGGAGAGTTACTCTATACAGCCAGAGCACAAAAAGTAAGCGTTCCTTTTATCGGGTATTGCAAGAATTGCGGGCAGCCGGACTGGAAGTAAAGGCACATGATACCATCTGCCGGCAGGTTTCCCATCGGGATCTTGAACTGGAAAGTTTTGCCAAAGCGCATGAGCTCATTATTTTTGTTTCAGGGAAAAAATCCTCCAATGGAAGGATGCTCTACAAAGTTTGTAGAGAACACAATCCCAATAGTTATTTTGTATCCAGCAGAGAGGAATTGCAGAGAGAATGGTTTAGGGGAATGAGAAATGTCGGAATTTGCGGAGCAACCAGTACTCCCCAATGGCTCATGGAAGCCATTAAAGAGAAAATCGAGTCTTATTCCTCTATCACAGAACAAGCAAGGCTAAAAGTCATATGAAGACAGCTCAGGCTCCCACTACAGGTATTTGGATTGGTATAGGGATCATCCTACTTTGGTCTGCTATGCTCGCCTTCAACCTCCTGCTAGATGCTGAGCTCTTAAGTGGATGGACCCTGCTTCGTATGCTCATTCAAATGCATCTCTTTACCGGCCTCTTCATTACGGCACATGATGCCATGCATGGAACAGTTGCCCCCAAAAACGCTAAACTCAATCATGCCATAGGCAAAATTTGTACAACCCTCTTCATCTTCAATTCCTATAAAGTTCTTCGTCCCAAACACTATGAACATCATAAGCATGTAGGTACAGAGCATGATCCCGATTTCCACAACGGCAATCCCAATTTCTTTCGCTGGTTTTGGGACTTTGTTACAGAGTATATCAGCTGGAAACAAATTCTCCTCGCAGCCATTTCCTTCAATCTAGCCAAGCTTTTTTTACCACAGGAAAATCTCATTCTGTTCTGGATCATTCCTTCCTTTCTGAGCCTTTTCCAATTATTTTATTTCGGCACCTATACCCCGCATAAAGGAGAGCACAATAACCATCACCATTCCCGTAGCCAAAAGAAAAATCATATCTGGGCCTTCCTCTCTTGTTACTTCTTCGGCTATCATTACGAGCATCACGATTCGCCGGTAACCCCCTGGTGGAAATTGTGGAAGATGAAGGAGGGCTAGAATCTATTCCATGGGAAAAGGTGTTTTATATCTTTAGGGTAAAGGAAATAGACATCCTCAAAAAAGTAGCAAAAGCACCCAATAAGTCTCAAAACAAGAAATGAGACCCGTATCAAATCATTTGAGGCGATCTAAAGCTGAATTTCATCCTATTTGGACTCATCAATTCACAAGCTCCAAATAAATCATAATGAAATTCAACAAAGCTATTTTCACTTTCCTTATTCTCTTCATTTCTACCGCTAAAGCTCAGGAACTCATCCCGGCCAATAAGCTCCAGGAGGATTATGCCATCCTCAAGCAAGCCCTTGAGGAACTTCATCCTGCCCTGTACAAATACGATGATAAAGAAACACGAGAAAAGGACTTTGCCGCACTAAAAGAAAGTCTCAATCAGGAGCAGACAGCATTGGAAGTTTACACAAAAATCTCAGCCTTCACAGCCAGGATTAAATGCGGTCACACCTACGCCAATTACTGGAACCAGAAGAAAGAGATTCGCACACATTTCATAGAAGCAGAAAACAAATTGCCCTTTACCTTCTGGATCATCGATCAGAAGATATTTGTACATCAGAATTTATCTGAGGAAGCCAAACTCAAAAGTGGCGATCAGGTACTTAGCATTGATGGGGTTTCGACTGAAGAAATTCTAGCTTCCCTCCTCCCCTATGTAAACTCGGATGGGAATAATGATGGAAAACGCTATTTCGAGCTGCAGGTGTTTGGGCAGGACAATTACAATGCTTTTGACATTTTCTATCCGCTAGTATTTGAAGTTGGGGAAAGTTTGACAGTCAGAACAGCCTCCTATGAAAACAGCCAAGCATCCAGCTTTACCCTAAAGCCCCTTAGCCGCAAAGAACGCTTTCAAAGACTTAGGGAAAGATATGGCAAACAGATCGAAAGTTATGATGACTACTGGAAATTTGAGATCAGGGACGATGAAGTTGGGGTTTTGACTTTGGGAACTTTCGTAACCTGGAAAATGAGTCTGAACTGGCGAAAATTTATCAAAGATGCTTTTGCCCAAATGGAAAGCAAGAACATAGACAAGCTCATCCTGGATATACGAGGTAACGGAGGGGGAAATTCTTCTGTGCAGGAGTTCCTTTTCGGCTACCTCACCCAAAAAGCTGCTCTACGCGGCCCTTTTCAACAAACACTTAAAGCTCAAACTGTCTCGGAGGAACTTCGGCCCTATATCGGAACCTGGAATAAGGGAATGATGGACGTCTCCAATCGAACCTATCAAATGTCCAATGGCTTTTACACCTTCAATCGAAAAGGTCTTATCAAACAGGAAGTCAAGCCAAAATCCAAAGCCTTTGAGGGAGAAGTATATGTCCTGGCCGATGCTTCTAATAGTTCCGGGAGCTTCTTCCTCTTGCACTACCTCAAACAAAATAGATTAGCGACAATAGTTGGGCAGGAAAGTGGGGGAAATATGCAGGGAATAACAGCTGGACAAATCTTCTTTCTCAAGCTCCCTAATTCCGGGATAGAGGTCGACATCCCGCTAATCGGTTATTACCCGACGGAAGATCGCCCCAATGAAGGAGTCAAACCGGATGTGGAAGTAAAGCCATCTGTAGATGATCTGCTAAAGGGTATAGATACGGAAATGGAAAAGGCGCTAGAATTGGCGCGAAATTAAAAAATGTAGGGGGCAGCTCATGAGATCATGAGAGTAGGGGCAGCTCATGAGCTGCCCCTACTATATCATTATTTTTTTTAAAAAATTTCTAATTCGCATCCACCACTTGCCCAAGACCCGTGATACTTTGGGTGATGGTTGGGTTTCCTTTGTAGTAAACAATACCCGCTCCGGTGATACTTACCTCCAGATCATTCTGGGCATTCACCTCACAATTTCCGGCTCCAATGATGTTTACAGAGGTACTATTGGTTTGCAGGTCAAAACTCTCCACTTCGCTGGCTCCTCTGATTTTCAATTCGTGGACATCTGCATCTCCCATGGCTTCCATGCGACCGGCCAATCCCATACGCGTATAAAGGGTATCAACATCCACGTCCAATACCAATTGAGAAGCGCCTGCCACATCCAGATCAAAGGTGGTAGCATCTGCCTCAAAACTCACATCTGAAGCACCGCGCAGTTTAAACAGCACATCTGTCAAATTAAAGCGATTGGTTCCCTCGATTTTGGTAGCCGTACGCGTTTGCACCCGAGTCAAATTCGGGATTTCCACGAATACATCTACATCATACTGCGGAATGGAATCGGGCTGATTATTGCTGGAATCTGGAAGGAAGTTTATGCTGAGCACATTGCCACTTACCTGCACATCCAAACGTGCGGTCCAGAAACTATCCGCGAGGACTTCGATTTTTTGCGTATTGGCCTGAGTCAAATGCAAATGCACAGGGGCATTCACTTCGATCTCATCAAAGGTCGGTACGCTAATAACTGTTGTTGAAGGAATGGGAGGAATGATGTCCGGCACATTGAACCAGGTCCCATTACAAGAGGACAGGGCCATCAAAAGGACAATACAAGTTGTTGAAAGAGAAAAAATACGTTTCATACGATGTTTGTGTAAAAATTAAGTCTATCGGGGGAATCGTATTTCTTCTGGGGTACGACAAATATACGAAGAATCAATCAGCTACCTACAAGCCATGGAAAATTTCGACCGAGAAAAATAAAGGAAGCCTATGGAAAGAAGAATTCTACCAACTCCTTTACATAAAGGCAATCATGAATAAGAAAAGACAGAAACAGCTAAAGGAAATCCGATCAAGAAGGGGTTCCAGAAAATCGAGACCTCCCAAAATAAATGTATTAAACCTTGTTCTACATCTTCTCTTACTCCTACTTATTTATGTTGATGCCCGGCTAATTTATAATGAGGTAAATGGATGGAATTTAAGAGAAATCAAATTTGCTATGGCTCCAAAACCGGAAAATCTTGAGTTTATCCATGGAATTGAAATCAAGCACTTACACTATGGACAAATCAATATTATCGTAGATAAGGATGGTGAGTATTACGTTCATTTTCTAGCTGAATACCTCACCAAAGAGTTTGACGATAATTATCAGGAAACAAATCCTCCAATAGGACTAAACTCAGATTGCCTGGAATGGTACAGTGAAAGGGAATTGATACAATTATTAACTCAAAACCTGGCTGCTTATTCGGAATTTAATAGTCCTGCAATTTCCTTCTCCCTCACACCCACTACGAACTATGGCGACCTCATCCGCATACTGGATATACTTACTTATACAAAGGCGATGAGATATGCCTGGACACCTCTTACAGCAGAGGCTAAACAAGCACTTGCAGAAAGAAAAAAGGAGCCGAAATTATATTATTGGTAAAGCTCTATTTTCTCCAACTTTTCTTCGAAAAAGCACTCTTTATTGAAAGTGCAGAACCATGATTTTTATTTCCAGAGGTAGTCCTAGATTCGTTCAGTATTGGACTTATCTTTTTTTAGGATTTTTCTTCTCCCTCCCGCTTCTCTTCTTATACGCAGGAATTAACTTTTACCAAGCGGGTGATGGGAAAGCCGTATTCTTCATGATACTTTTGAGTCCCTTAATGATTATTCTCTTTCGATTCGGAATAAAGGTATATCACAAAAAGAAAGTCTACGAATTAGAAATCAGGGAAAGGAGTGCTTCCCTAAAATATTTTCATAAAAATTTTCAGTTAGGAGAGGTACAAATTCCCCGCTCACATATCAAGATTTATTATCAAGTTGTTGAAGGAGAAAGCACTATGCATGTTATTAGATTCGTCCATCCCGATGGTTCGAAATTCCAATTGGATAATGATCTCAGGCTATGGAGAACAGATAGCGTGAAGGAAATCTGGTCTACCATCGAAGCCATGAATTATCCGAGAAGAGTTATTTAGCCATGAATCCGCTTACTTATCGTGCTGATCGAAACCATAAATACGAGCCCTACATATGGTTTGCCGTTTTTTCAATCACTGCTTTGTTTCTCTTCTTTAGTTTGAGGGAAGGCTTGAAGATCATGGAAGTAGAAAACCGCCCTCTTTTAGGTTTTCTTTTTGCTCTGCTAGCTCTTTTTGCCTGGGGTTCCAACTTGAAAAAGTTGCTTGATTCATTGTTCAGCAAACCCATAAGAAGTTTAGAGATTGATGAGAATGAACTTTCTATTTCCTTTAGAACGGCAAATTTCAAGCTTGAAAAGCTAAAACTTACTCGATCTGAATCGAGAATTTCCTTTGAAGATTATTGGGAAGATGCACGAAAACAGCGAATAAACATATTCGTGGATGATGGACAGATATTCACTCTGGATCTTGAGAACTGGACAGAAAATTTGTTGCGGGAAATTTATGCTAATTTGAGAAAGAGTGGATATAGAAAGCATAAAGTAGTTGCTTAACTTTCTACTTGCTTTGCACAACGAATAAACCCTAAAAACCCGGAAGCATAAAACCAATGCCCAGCGAATATTACGAATCATACGAAATCGCGTCCGATGATGATGGCTTCAGGCTACATTATCACTGGACCAGACGAGATTATACCCACTTTTTAGGATTCATTCTTATCGGTTCCATTCCTTTGTTTATGTTGGGGATCGCCTACCTAAAAATATCCAATGAGGGGGATTACATGAGTTTATTTCTTGCCCTGACCTTCCTGTTTGGATTTACCGTTATGGGAGTGTACAAGGAGATTTTCAAAAGGATCAATGCAACTCGAAGAAATATCCTGCATTATGATCGGAACATTGAATTTCTGCACCTTGCTACCAAAGGCAGAAATAAGCGCCTATTCCAATCGGATCTCATCCGAATTGAGTATGAATTGCTGATGCATAAAGGACTCCAAAATATCCGGGGATATTATCACCGCTTAAAGCCAAAGTTTGAAGTTCTTGTTTTTATAAAAACCCGAGATAGAGAGAGGATCAGGCTTTTCGCGATACAAGAAACCAGCATACATGCTGGAGGCGAAGTCGAAACGAAAGAAGCTATTTTGAAGTTGAGCAAAAACCTCTGCCATGGTCTTGCCGTAAGACTGGGCATCACAGATAAACAGATTACATCCTCCAAACTAAAACATGGCTAAGCTATAAACGCAAAGACAAGCTGTAATCTGCCAATTTTCATACACAAACACTTGCATGTTCACACCCTTTCCGCAAATAAAAACCGAGCGCTTACTCCTTCGCCAAATCCTTCCCGAAGACATAGCTCACATCTTCCATGGACTTTCCCATCCGGAAGTCATCAAATACTATGGCGTCAGCTATGATACGCTGGAAGCTACCCAGGAACAAATGGATTGGTACGCAGGACTGGAGAAAAAAAAGGAAGGCATCTGGTGGGCCGTTTGTTCGCCTGATAATAGCAGCTTTTATGGAGCAGGAGGTTTAAATGACATGAACCATGAACATAAGCGAGCCGAGATTGGATTTTGGTTATTGCCAGAGCATTGGGGAAAAAGGATCATGTCAGAAGCCATGCCTGCCATTATGAAGTATGCCTTTGAGGAAATCGGGCTCAGGCGCATCGAGGGTTTTGTGGAAAGCAGCAACGAAAATTGCAAAAGAGGTATGGCAAAAATGGACTTTGCCTATGAAGGCACTATGCGAGATTATGAGTTCAAGGATGGAGATTTTATCAACATCGACATTTATGCAAGCCTCAATCCTAAAGCTACTCCCTGACACATATTGCTTAATGCACAGCTGTCCCCCTGATCGCAGTGGAAGGGCCTACATTTATTCCCCCAAGCTATCCTAATTATTTATCCAATTAATAATTTTTGCCAGCTGATTGAGGTTCCTCGACAGGCTCGGAATGACACGAATATGTGTGTATTATTCCCCTACAAATGCTCCTTGAAAAAAGCCTCCAGCTCCGCATGCATCTTCGCATGAAAAGCCGATCGATCAAAACCCGGAGCATCCCTCCCTGCCGGACCTACATGGGGCCGTATTCTTTCGGGGAAAGGACTCAAAAATGAATAATGATCTCCTTTTTCTATGACTTTATGGGTCAGTAATTCCTTTTTCAAATTGGTCTCAACGATCTCTGCCTGCTTTACAGCCGACTCATCCAAAGTTGGAGTATACATCAACACCTGCGCATCAACCTCTTCCAATGCAGATGAGGATTTGAATTCGATACTTGCGGCCGCCATCAAAACCACAGCCTTTACCCGATCATCTTTCTCTACAGAGATATCCTGAGCCACCGGATCATGTTTCAGGATGCTTTGCGCCATCGGGCTCTGTATGTTTTCAGGCTGTTTACAGAATTCGATCATATGCCCGGTATTGGGCTTTCCTCCAGCAACTGCCAGAGCCGTATAGCCTCCCATAGAATGTCCGATCAGAGCGATACTATCTTCCTTTAATTTGTCTCTTAAGTCATCTTTTGCATATAGGGTATCAGCTGTCATTTTTATATGTCTGGGTCGGTGAATCAAATTCCGGATATCTCCCTCCCAGCTATTATCAAATCGATTATTGAAGGGATGCTGAGGCAATGCAACAACAAAACCTGCTTTCGCCAGATGCATCGCCAAATCCCGATACACCAGGCCAGCTCCTCCTGATCCATGAGAAATGATTACCAAAGGCAAATTTTCCCCCGCAATTTCTCCCCCCACACAAATCTCCATTTGGTAAGGTCCAAACTGTTGGATTTGGGACTTAGCTTTAGAGGGATAAAAAATCTTTAGGGGAAAACTTAGTTCCAGTTCCTCATCCCGGATCTCTATATTCTGAAAGCCTGCATGCATATTTTCTTCTTACTTATCCAGGGCAGGATACGATTTACCCATTGAAAGTCTAATTCTACAGACAAATTATACAGGTTTAAGCAGGATCAAAAAGAAAAAAACTAATATAGATCAAGCTCAATAATATCAATATGCCTCACAAACTCCCCAGGCTTTCACAAATGTTGTTTCCTACTCTCCTGAGTATGGGAAGAGGAGTAAAAATTAAGCCCTCCGGGATTTCCCTACAAAAAACCTTCTCCGGGCTTAGGCTTGATTTAAATAGTATGCATGCATACGCGGATTTTTTAGGCTCAGTTAATAGAGCTCCCCTAAGCTACCTCTATTGCCTCGCACAAAGAGCCCAAATCGCTGTCATGCTGGATAAGGACTTTAGCATTGCCTTGCCCGGCATGGTACACCTCGAAAATATACTCGAAGAGAAGCCGCCCTGGTCTCCCAATAAAGCCTTTGACATAGAAGTCAACATAGAGGTAGAACCGAAAAGCGAAGGCGCACTCATTCCCAGATGTGAAGTGCATTTTTTTCAGGAAAATCAAAAGGTTGTGAGTTGCTCCAGTGTATATATGGCTCGTAGAAAAGGCAAACAAGCAGGCAAGAAGAAAGAAAAACAAGCCCTCGTTTTTCCCGAAGCCATCCTGAGTCAGCAATGGGATATTGCAGGCAATACCGGAAAAAAATATGCGAAAGTATCCGGAGATAGCAATCCCATTCATACGCATGGCTTTTTCGCCAAACTGATGGGATTCAAACGTCCCATCGCTCATGGTTGGTATTCTGTTGCCAAAGCTGTAATAGAAGCAGAGACTCATTTACAAAAACCCGTGAGTTATATCGAAGTTGCCTTCAAATCTCCGGTATTTCTGCCCAGCCAGCAGAAATTTGCTTTATTCGAAAAGGAAGAAACTACAGGCTTTACCCTTCACAATTCAGAAGGGAAGCTGGTATTATATGGAAGCCTCGCCTAACTCCCATTATGTTAAAAATTCCATGCAATGACGGTTTTCAACTTGCAGCCTCTCATTTTCCTGCGAAAAAAGAGGAAGGGAAAGTACTCATCATCAATTCTGCCACCGCTGTAGATCGAAAATTATACTTCCATTATGCCAATTGGCTGGCTGGAGAAGGATACGAAGTTTTCACCTATGATTATCGAGGAATAGCCGAATCAAGACCCAGGAAACTCAGAGGCTTCAAGACCAGTTTTCGGGATTGGGGAGAGAAAGATTTTCCAGCGGTCATTTCTCACGCACGTTCAGTCTTCCCTCGACATAAGCTTTTTGTGTTAGGACATAGCATTGGAGGAACCTTGACAGGCATGTCAGAGAGTTTGCTGGAAATCGATGGCCTATTGACAATTGCCAGCCAAACCGCCTACTACAAAGACTGGGCGCCGGGGCAAAGGGGGAAAATTTTCTTTCTTTGGCATCTGTTTCTACCAGCTATGACGGCTATTTTTGGATACTTCCCCGGTAAGCGTCTGGGCATACTCGAAGATGTGCCCAAAGGAGTGATAAATGAGTGGAAGCAGCGTAGAAAGGAAGCGGATCTCAGAATTCAAATGAAAAGCAGAGACGAGCAGATTTTCTACGAAAATTACAAGGGAAAATTACTCAGTCTGGGGCTCTATGATGACCCCATTGGTACCGAGGCAGCTATCCAGCGTATGCATCAATGGTATTCGGCAGCAGATAAAGAAATAAAGGTGTTGCAGCATGAAGAGGAGATCGGGCACTTCGGATTTTTTCGGAGAAAGTTTAGAGAAAGCCTTTGGCCCATCAGCCTGGACTTCTTTGAAAGCTGTTAAGAAATATGTGCGCAAGTATTCTAGTGTTCAGCTCTTCTTGTGTATCTTTCTATAGAATTAAATTCCTTGAACACCAGAGCACGAGAACAGCAGAAGACTTCTTCATGAATCCCATCAAAACATATCAAAATGTAAACAGAGCCGATCCGCTCAAGAGTTTTGGTATATCCCGTACAGAAGAGATTTATGATAAGCATGAAGGCAAAGCCGATGCGCCTCATCGCCATGATTTTTATACCGTTATTCTCAGTAAACAGGCAAAAGGCAGACACCTCATCGATTTTAAGGAGTATGCACTAGGGGAAAGGCAGATTTTTTTTATTGGACCGGGGCAGGTGCACCAAATCATTGAAGAGGATCGCCCTCAAGGATTTGCCATGGTATTTTCCGCAGATTTTTTGGTCGAAAATAATATCCCTTTGCGATTCATAGATGATCTCAATCTGTTCAGGGATTATGGAGAAAATCCTCCTTTACTTGCGGATGAAACCCAGGTCAAAAAACTGGAAAATTACTGCCAGGAAATATTCGCTTATTATCACGGACAGGATAAGTTTAAAGAAAAAGCCATAGCTGCATTGGTCGAACTTTTCCTCATCAACTGCAATAATATCTGTAGCCTGCCTTTTGACAATACCCAAAGCCTGGAAGCGGGAAATTCCATCCTGCGAGGCTTTAAGGAACTGGTCGAGGAAAAGTATAAAGCCTGGCACGCCAGCTCTCAATACGCAGAAGCTCTGCACATCAGCCCCGATCACCTCAATCGTAGTATCAAATCCCTTATCGGAAAAACAGCCAAAGAATACATCCAATCCCGAATCACTACAGCCGCCAAACGTATGCTCTATTTCTCTGAGCTTTCCAATAAAGAAATCGGCTTCGAACTTGGCTTCTCTGAACCCGCCAACTTCAGTGCATTCTTCAAAAAATGTACAGGTATTTCCCCTTCTCAATTCCGCAAACAAGCCTAAAGTCGGATTTTCATAAGTCTTTCACGTATTCTCATATTCTTTCTGAGAAGTAATTCTATGATCTTTGTAATGCAACGAGATCAGTAATCTGAAAACGTGCGCTGGAGATGGAACGAACGCGGGGAGGTTGGAATGTGAGATGGCCTTGGATGGTTCGTTCCGACTTTTTGCCCCACTTTTTGAGAGAAAAAGTGGGAAGAAAATATAAATGCTTATACAAATGGATCGTAAAGAATTTCTCAAAAAAAGCCTACTCACAGGAGCTGCTGCTAGCATGGCCTCTCCACTGGCAGGAATTTCAAAAGTGAAGCTTAAACACTCGACTTACGATCAAATGATCAAACAAATAGGATTCAATCATTTACCAAATAAGGAGGAAAGAACAATGAACACTGTATTGCACAAAGCAGAAAGCCGAGGACAGGCTAATCATGGTTGGTTGAACAGCCATCACAGCTTTAGCTTCGCCAATTACTACAATCCGGAGCGCATGCACTTTGGGGTGCTACGGGTACTGAATGATGATGTAGTTTCCGAAGGGAAAGGCTTTGGTACCCATCCCCACGATAACATGGAAATCATCTCCATCCCATTGGAAGGAGACCTTGAGCACCAGGATAGCATGGGTACCAAAGCTGTCATCCGAGAAGGAGATATACAGGTAATGAGTGCTGGTACAGGCGTATTTCACAGCGAATACAATAAGAACCCTGACAAAGCAGTGAAGTTCCTGCAAATCTGGATATTCCCGAATAAAAAGAATGTAGAGCCTCGCTATGACCAGCTTTCTCTCAAAGAAGTAGAAAAGCAGAATGAGTTTTACCAAATCCTTTCTCCAAATGCCGAGGATCAGGGCGTATGGATTCATCAGGATGCCTGGTTCCAGATTGGAAATTTCGAGTCGGGTGCAAGCGATACCTATAAACTCAACAAATCAGGTAATGGCGTATATGCTTTCGTTTTGGAGGGAGAAGTAAGTATCGAAGGACAAGGCTTGAACAAGCGAGATGGATTTGGGGTCTGGAATACCGATAAGATCGAAGTGAAAGCAAATAGCGATGCCAAAGTATTGTTGATGGAAGTGCCGATGAATGTCTAAAGTAAAGCTTTCAAAAAGCGACTTGAGTTGATAGCTCAAGTCGCTTTTTTTATTTTCAGGAAGTCAGATTTTATTTTTTGCCTTATGCTCGAACATTTTTTCTTTTACCTCGCCTTTGCCTTTATCCTCATGCATGAAATGGATGCGATTCGCTGCAGAGAGTGGCGCATTTTCCCGGGACTTTCAATGATGGATGAAAAAGTCGCCTTCCCCATATTCATGTTCATCCACATCCCTTTGTATTACTTCCCCATACATTATTTGCAAAGCCTGCCAGATCCAGAGAGCCTGATACGGGGATTGGACTACTTTTTTATCATACATCTCTTTCTCCACCTCCTCTTTCTCAAACACAAAAACAATGAATTCAAAGACTGGATTTCCTGGACCATCATTATTGGCTGTGCAGGTTTCGGGGCTTTGGATTTGCTAATGAAGGTTTAATTTAAACTACTCCCATATCCTGTGCAGGCATATACATTTGTATGATCAGAATTGCATCCATATAGACATGAGCAATTATATTGATCCATAATTTTCGGCCGAAGAACAAATAAAACAAGGCCAGAGAAAGTCCCATAAAAGCCGTTTGAACCATCCCCATCCAGCCCCAGCTTGCATGCACTAATCCAAAGATTATAGAACTGAGTAGTACGGCTAAGAACCAGGCCCATTTTTTATTATTTCCCAATTCCCCTATTCGATTCATTAGGAATGCCCGATAGACCACTTCCTCCCCAAAACTGGAAACGATAAAAACCCCAAGCAGTGCAAGTATGGTCAAAGGAAGATTTCCAGCCAGATAATTATAGGAACTCATATCGGCTTTTTCGATCTCATCTCCCATACTCGAAAGAAAACCCCCGACCAGAACAAAAACTGCTGTAGTAATGATAAATACCAGGAGAGAAAGGCCAAAGATTTTCAATGCCTCCTTCCAGCCCGGCCAGGTAAAACTAAAACCAAAGGCCTTCCAATTTTCTCCTCTCAGCCTAAGCCCCATCCAAACATAGATGATCATGGCAACATTGGCGAACCAGACTAAAATTTGTGTGTAAAATGGGTTTTCTGCTACATAGGGACTACCGATCCCCAGAATTAAAAATGCGAGCAGAAATAATCCCAGTATTTCAGCCACTTTCGCCCAAGTATTCTGATGAAGATTCTGACCGATTTTAGCAGAGAACAGACTTGCTGAACTATTTGAAGTATTCATAGGAATTCAATTTTTGTTTTCCTCAAATAGCTAATAGGAAGCCTGACAATGGTTCGAATACCGGAATTCGAACGAAATATTATTGAACAAAGATTAGGATTTCCGAAACTCGCTGGGTGTTTTTCCAGTCAATTTCTTGAAAACAGTATTGAAAGAAGATTTCGAACTAAAGCCCACATCATACATCACTTCTTGTATGGTCATTCGGGGATCAGGCGGATTTTTTAAGAGCTTCTGTGCTTCTTCGATTCTGTATTCATTCACAAAATCATAAAAGCTTTTCTCTATAGATTGATTGATAACCTGTGAGAGTGTTTTGACTGGATACCCCAGACGTTTAGCCAACTGATCCAAGGTCAAATCAGGATTTAGAAACAAGCGCTCTTCGGACATGAGTTTGATAAGTTGAGTGCTAATTTCCTCAGCTTCGTCATGCACCAATTTGGACGAGGCATATTTCCGGGAGGGAGCTTGAGGAATTCCGGAGAACAGTTCAGGCTGACGAAGCGCTTTAAAAATCACCCGGTTTATGAAATAGAATATAAACAAGAGTATCCCAAACAAGCCCAGGCTAATCACCAAGGGAGAGCCAGTTATAGGACTGAGGGTCATTATCAAAGAAAAGAGGATCATGATTCCAAAATTGTTGATGGCAAAAGCCAGCCAGCTCAAATTCCGCTCGCTTAGATTGGAATAGTTTTCTCTGATTTCTCGACGATATGTTTTGAGTAGGGATAGGGAGGATAAATAGTAAGCAAACAAATGAAGGTACAAGATGAGATTGTAGATTTGGACAGAAAGAGGAAGGGCCCCCTGGACCTGGGTAGCAGGAGCTGATTCCTGGGGAAGGAAAAAAATTATCAAGACCAAAATAGCCGGAATCAGATGAATAAGGTCCCGAAGAGTGAGTCGAAAATTAGAGTAGATGATCGACTTGGTATACAAATAGATCAGGGGACCAAAGACAAAGAGAAAGGCATCATTTAGTTTAGCCAAAAATAAAGGAGCCAAAGCAGGATCAAATAACTGCAGGGCCAGGTCCGTCAGATTGAGGGCGATCAGTGCAAATAATATCCCCAATAATGCATTGCTGAGCTGATTCCCTTTTTTGTTAGTAAGCAGGAAAGTTGCCAGAAAGGCGAGTTGAAAACTCACAAGAATTGCCAGTATGCTTGCCAGGGAATATGACATGATCAAGGATTGAAGTTCGGACCTTCTTTGGGCCCAAAACACCTGATTTAATTTACTGAAGAAAGCGATCGAAAAAAATTTCAAAAAATATTCATCCCTAAAACACTGATACTCAATTTTAGTCATAAAAAAGTGACTTACTATGAGTTAGATGACTACTTGATTTTTATAGACAAAGACTGGATTTTTGACTTTTCGTTCAAAAAATTCTCCTCTTGTTAAAATGAAAAAAGGCTAACAAACTGACGAACTACCCAAAAGAGTTTTTTCATTTTACCAAACACAGTTAATGAGTATAATTTCAGATCAACGGGTATACACTACCCTAAACAGGCTTCATGATGAAGCTTCTTCCGAAGGATTCACTATCTTCAAAGGCCTTAGCAAAGGAGTTTTTCGCCCCTTGAGGCCAGAAGATATGAAGGATGCTTACCTTGCAATTTCACGTGATCAGGGAGAGTATTTGTACAAACTCCTTCTTGAGAAAGAATTCAAAAACATCGTCGAATTTGGAACCTCCTTTGGTATATCCACCCTCTACCTCGCTATTGCTGCAAGGGAAAATGGAGCTAAGGTGATCACAACTGAATTACTTCCGGGAAAATGCAGACTTGCCCAGCAGAATTTTGAAGAAGCAGGACTGGCAGAGTGGATAGACCTGAGAGAAGGGGATGCCCTGGAAACGCTAAAGGAAACTCCTGAGCAGATCGATTTCCTCCTCATGGACGGATGGAATGACCTCTATTTGCCCTTGATGGAGCTACTTGAGCCTCGCCTAAAAAAAGGAGCCTTGATTTATGCGGACAATGCCTCTTTCCCCAGCGCAAAACCCTATCTGAGCTACCTGAGGTCAAAGCCTGAGAAATACAGAAGTGTCCGGCTTCAGGATGCAAAAGGGGGATCTGAGTTGACGGAGGTTTTGAAGTAGAGGATGTGTTCAAGTATTCTGGTGTTCATGTGTTCTCGTTTCTATTTTATTCTAAAATATGAGCAGAATACCTGAATACTAGAACACCAGAATACTTTCCCCATCCCACATCTTCCCAAAAAGATGATAACTTAGGATAAAGCTCAAACCCATGAAACATTCATCCATCATTCTCCTCATCTTTTTATTTGCTCTATCAACTGCTCAGCTAGCTGCTCAGGATCAAGCCGAGCCGGGAAGACAAATCACATTAGAACGATCCTATCCCGACAGCCAGGTAGATGGATTTTTGCTCTATCTACCACAGAGCTATAAAAAGAACACACATTCCTATCCCTTGCTTATGTTTCTACAAGGCAGTGCAGCCGTCGGGGGACCGGTAAGTGGTATTGCAATGGGAGAAATTCCGATGATGCTGGAAAAGGAAACGGATATGAGCAAAAGACTCAATCAGATGCTCCTGGATTCTTTCATTGTAGTTTGTCCCCATATTCGAGATGGACAATATTTTGAAGAGGAAGAGGTATTGCGGGACATAATTGAGGAACTGAAAGATAAATACCGGGTTGATGCACAAAGAATATACCTGACGGGCTTGAGTCGTGGGGGGATGGGAAGTTGGGGATTGGCAGCAAGTATGTACGATGTATTTGCTGCTGTGGCACCCATGGCAGGTGGGGTCTGGATGGTAGAAGATTTTTCGGCCATGAAAGAGCTTTCCTTTTGGGTGGCACATGCGAATGAAGACCCAAGTCTGGTCTTTCCCCCAATCAAAGAAGCTGTAGAGAAAATTGAAGCTTTGGGAGCCGAGAAATTCTTTCGCATGAATACGGCCAAAACTTTTTCTCAGGAATATCTCAAGCACAAAAACATCTTTACCGTATTTGAAAGAGACATTCACAATGTCTGGGATGATGTCTATACCAGCACACAATTTTATAGCTGGTTATTGCTGCAAAGGAAGAATTAGATCAGGCTTTGTTTACGGCTTTTACTTATAAAAATGAAAGCCTGTGAATTGAGACACATATTCCCCTTTTTCAGAAAAAGTGGGAGTCAAAATTCGCTGAGACAAATGCTCTGCTCATCTCTATTTGCAAGAACAGCAATATTTTAGGATATTTGATGAGGAGTACTCAAGACCTATCCTACTCCTAAATTACGTTGTCATATACCTGATTTGCCCATTAGGGTCCGAAAAATATCTATGCATTTATTCTAAAAAATGAATGCATGAAACTCTATTTTTCTCTTTGTCTTGCTATTGTAATAGCCGCTTATCTTCCCTACCCTATGGAATACCTCTGGACAGAAATGTCAGAAGATGCCATTGTTATCATGGGTCAGGCTTGTGGATGCCCTTGTGCAAATGCCCGCACCCTGGAAGAAAAACTACAGATTCCGGACTCTATTCTCATCAGGGATCCTGAAATCTTCCGGACGCAAATGAATCTGGTTGGCAATCATCCTTTCAAGCCCTTTGTTTTTGAAATTGCTACCATGCCCCTCTATGTAGATGGACAGATCATAGGTACAGACACCATTCTATGTCGTGAGGACAGATGCGAAATAGCCCCTGAATTTGAGGTCAGTCAGTGGAGAACTGTAGACTATTTCCCGAGATATAAACGTTGGGAAGATTGGCAGGTAAATGGCAGTATATTTCTTATTATTTTGGCATGTATATGGATCATCCATAGCCGATTTCCCAAACTCATTCCCTGGCTCTGGAGTAAAACTCAAAAACTGCTAGAGGACGTTTGAGACCAAGCATTCATGGAAGAAAAGGACCAAGAAGAATTAGAAGACCTACTTTTTGAAGCTCGTGATGAAGCAAAAAAGGCAAGATTGACTAAAGGAAATCAACAATTCCTTATCCTAATCGCTATTATTGCCCTGATCAATTTCATCCTTTTCCCCTTTGATTATGCACGGATAAAGACTGATACACCCGAAGCATTAGGTGCGGTTTTACTGATACAGGGGGTAATCTTGTCTGGAGCGTCCATGGCTATCTCGGTGCTAGTCAGTCTCCTCAAATTCAGTCCATGGACTTATCTAGATCGATTGTATCGTAGTTTTCTTTTTTTCTATTCTCTGTCTCTCATATTTCTTCTCCTGATCTTGATCCTGAATTTAGCCCGTTTTCGATTCCATTTATTTGGTTGAGCTTCAGATTGATTTTTGTCATAGGAGCTAAGGAGAGGAAGTCTCTAAATTAACTTACAGTTTTTGACTTATATAACTGCTTGACTCCTCGTTCCAGGCAGGATAAAGCTTTGCATCATGAAGAAAAGACTTTTTTCATGCATTGTTTTAGCCGTTTGGGCTTTTGGCCTTCTGAATGGCTGCAAGCATGACCCCATCATTGTTGATCCCTTTATCCCCAACTCAAGTTGGGAATTGATCCAACACAACATATTTGAGCCCAAATGTGTTGCCTGTCATTCTCCCAATAGTCGCTTTGCACAAGAATCTGATTTGATCCTGAACAAGGAAACAGGCTATGAAAACCTTTTAAATCGCAAACCCTTTAATTCTGCAGCAGAAAATGAGGGCTTATGGTTATTGCGAAAGGAAGGAATCAAAAGTCTGGAAGAGAGTTTCTTATGGGAAAAGATAAATGCCCCAAATGCAGAACATTTTTATCAGGATCATCCGCATTATGGGGAAATGATGCCTTTGGGTGGGCCTTTTCTTACGAATGGGGAGCTGGCTTATATAAAAGAATGGATCATACAGGGAGCACCTAAAACTGGCTGGGTAGCGGATGATAGTCTCTTGCTGGACCATAGTCAGGTAGAGCTTCCACAAACGGCAGCCAAGCCCCTTGATCCCCCTCCACAGGGAATACAATTTCACATGGGGCCGTTCCGAATAAAGCCGGGAACAGAACGAGAACTCTTTTACTATGAACCCCTTGAAAATGAAGAAGCGATCTATATTTCGGGATTTGAGATTTCAATGAAAATAGGAAGTCATCATTTTCTCATGCATAGATATCCGGGAGATAAACCCGAATCTCGAGTCTACCGAGATCTGTATAGAAATAATGGTCGCTATGTTTTGTCTACCCTTCGTCAAATGAAGGATAGGATTTACATATTTGGTTCGCAGTATAGATTTGCAGACTATTTTTACCCTCCGGGTGTAGCATTAAAATTTCCAGCTAATGATGGGATCGATTTTAATACGCACTATGTAAATTTTGGAGAGGAAGATATGATAGGAGAAGCCTGGGTAAACCTCCACACCTTAGCCAAAGAAAAGGTTATGTATGAGGCAGAAAATCTGTTTATTAACAATAAAGATTTCAAACTCCCTCCAAAGAAAATTACTACAATCTCTAATACTCATATTTTTGAAGACGAAGTACAGCTCATCCTTTTATTTAGCCATGCACATAAAAGAAATACTGAGTTTAGAATCTATCTGGAAGGAGGCCCCAGAGATGGAGAGCTGATCTATTTCAGCAGAGACTGGCAACATCCGCCTATGATAGATTTCAATCCCCCTATTATCCTTAAAGGAGGAACAGGATTGAGGGGAGAGGCGGTCTATTCAAATATGACAAATAAGACCATCAAATTTGGAACCTCAGAAGATGATGAAATGATGATCATGTCAGGAACCATTTTCAGAAATTGATCCCTGACATGATCAGATATTTATTATGGGCGGGTTGCCTGAAGACTGGGAAATTCCTCATACAATAGACGGGAAAGTTCATCCGCAGCTAATTCCTTTTTTGACCGAAGTGCTTTTAAGGCATCTTTCTGTTTTTCATGTTCAAATTCCCGCTTTTCATAATAAAATCCGCTACCACTTAATACATAGATTTCATCTGAATCAGCCGTATGTTTGAAGCTAAGATCTATATAGGTTCCAGGCCCATCCTGAATCGCATAATCTTTGTCGATTTTCTCTAATAGGCTAGCTACATCTTGTCCCTGATCATTTATAGCAGACAACATAGGTACGACTTCGTAATCTTTCAAGGTTTGAAAATCTTCCGTCAAGGCGACCTGGTCAATTTCCCAAAACTTAAAAGCACTCTCCAATTTTATCTCTATTTCCTCAGAAGAAATCTCAGATAAATCCAGGTCAATACCCATGAGTTTCTGTTTAAATATCCCAACGTTTTGAACGCTCCCCAGGCCTTGCCAGCCATTGTCTGTTTTCAGATAGGCATTCATCGATATGCCTTGTTTAGCATTATATTTCTCAAAAAATCCGGCAGGAACTTTGTCCATACGCTTGATCACTTTGTCATACGTATCTCCATACAGGCTAAAAAAGCCTCCTACCGTTTTGGACATCCAGTCTGTTTGCCTCGATTGAATGAGGAGCTTGACTTTGTCTTGTGTAAATGCAGCTTTTTCAAATTTCAGGCTAATTGTATTGAGCTCATCCCCTTGCCTCGGATCATCAAAATCATAGGCTTCACCATCGCTTTCAGCAAGGACTTCCAGAAAATCCCGTCCATCTATAGACTTTGCCTCAATGGGAGAGACCCTGGAACTGTATTCAAACAATTCAGCCTCTAGCCCAAAACCCAATTCCGTATTTTTCTGCTTTTTTACTTTCAGGAGTTCCAATTGATTGAGGTGCTCAACTTCGGCAAATTCATTAGCAATATGAACAGATACTTTATCCTGATCGGTTATAAAGGTCTCAATGGGCAATAAGTCTATCCTTTCTCTTGATTTGGTAATCGCTCCAGTAAACATGGCGCCCTGAAAATGCTTTTCTCCGCTTTCATCCACTACATAGGCTTTGGGGCAGTTTAGGCAAATAAGAACTACAGTGGCAGCCCCGGCTAAAATAACTGTCCCTACACTTGTTACCAGAGTTGTAGCAACGTCATCTCTAATTTTCATAAAGCCTCCGAAATCTTTAATATCTAATTCTACAGGACCTTCCTCAAAACTTTTATCGGTATACACATACAAGGTCTTTTTAACTATAGACCTGAGATCCTTAGGAATCTTTTTTTCACGAAAACCATTATACTTAGGCATTTCGAAGGATTCCACCGGTCTTAAATAGCCCTTTAGTTTATCTCCAGTATATATCATGCTTACCATTTCATAATGTGAATCTCCACTTATTATCCTAATACGGCTAGATACTCTATTCTCTTTACCATTTTCCAGAATCACGCTCTTCCATGCTTCCGGAGGAATGGGTTGAACTTTTCTTTTCCGATAGTAAAAACAAGAACTTAGACTAAACAACAGAAGGAATAATACTCCCTTTGTCAGGATATTATAGATCTTACTTTGCGTGTACATAAGGATTTTGATTAAAGTGAGTGATAAAGAGAGGAGGAGGATGTCTTATTCTTAGGTATGTCTATATGAGGCTTTTACCGAAAAGACTACAGGAATTGCTTTCCAGGGCCTCGATAACTTCCTCCGGACTTTGTTTGAGGGTATTCGCGGCTTTTCGACTACAAAAAGGACAGGCATGAATGGCACCATCTGTATCTATATACAGGTAGCGATTGCCTCCCCCATAGCATCCCGCCAATCGTTGTTGATGATCCAGCCAGTCAAGAATGGGATAGTCCCAATACTCGGGATCGGTATTATAGCGGAAGTAAAGTTTTTTTAATTGCTCGATTTGTTCTTCGGAAAGGGAAACAGCTTTCCCCTGGTATCTTCCCGTCGGTCGCGCTTCCAGAATCCGAATAAAAACCATTCCCAACTGCCTGGCCAGCTCCATAAGTTGCTCGATGTCTTCTGGTTCTATGTATTCTGGCCGTACGCAGACTGAAAAACCCGGAACCAGGCCCGCTTCTTTAGCATATCCAATTGAATCCATTACGGCCTGGAAAGCACCGGGATAGCCTCTGAATGAATCATGTTTTTCTTCTTCATGATGATCCAGACTCCATAAGACCCCGCGCAGGCCCCGCTCCTTTAAGCCAAATGCATGCTCTCTCGTGAACCCAAAGCCAGAACTATAGATCCAAAAATCTGAAGCCTCTGTATCTACCGCTTCCAGCAATTTGTAGAGATCCTTGACTCTGACCATAGGCTCTCCACCACTCAAAAGGAATTGGGTATTTCCATGTTCCTGATAGTCGGAAACAATTTTGATCAGATCAGAAAGACTAAGCGTTTCTTTCTTATTGAGGTTATTCCATTCAAAACAATGCTCACATGCAAGTGGACATTTTTTTGTTATGGCGAGTACAATGGTTCGCAAGCCGCTGCTCTTTTTAAAAGGAGCTACCCGATTAAGTTCATTATCAAAAACTCGCTGAAAGGCTTTGGATGGATATCCGGGATTTCCCATTCGCCAATAATAGCGCCCATCAACTTTGGCCACTTTCTGAAAGGCGGGATAATCATTGGCAATGGCTCCCCGTTTGTTCAATTCCTTCAAGGCTTTATACACCTTTAGGGGACTGCCCACTGCCTGAAATGATCGTTTAAGGAAAGTCTGAACAACTTTCCCCTTGAGTACTTTTTTCTCCCAGGCATTTTCCGGAAGAAAGGGAGATGGGAAGGAAGGAATCAGGGATTTCTTTAGTGATTTCTCGTCTTTTACATAAAGCATATTCTTTCCTTTTTTAGGTGAAAAAGGATTACTTGAGTGGAAATAATCACCCAAATGATTAACAATAAAGGACAAGGATCATCTCTGAGGATGATTAAATGTAGTGGAATTTATTTTTTTTATAGGAAAGGAAATATTAGCAGTCCCTTAGTAGGTGCATGATTATTCTTCCAAAAATCGAAAAGAAGAAAGAATTTTTCTATTCCCCCAATCCTAATATCTTTAAGCTTCCTAATGATTCTTCATCGACTATTTCCTGAACTCTTTCTCTGAATTTAGAGAAATATGCAGGCTAGGGTCTCTAAATGAACTTATGAGGATTGAATTAAATGGAAGACAAGAGTCGACAAGAACTTGAAGATTTATTGATTGAAGCGCGGGAGGAGAGTTTGCATTCGCGTATCACTCGTGTCAACCTTCGAATAATCCTAATTATGGGAATCCTTGTAATTGCTAATGTGATCATGTTCCCATATGATTTTGCCAGAGATAATCCCGATGACACAGATGGATTTATAGTTGGCATGGTACTCCAGGCATTTTTAATCCCTATTATCAGCCTCCTCCTTGCGCTTATCGTCAGTATTTTCAGATTTGCTCCCTGGAGTTATTTGAAACGCTTGTACCGGAGTTTTTTACTATTTGGACTTGTTTTAAGTGTCTTATTAAGCACCGTTTTGATCTTGAGCCTATCCGGAATTATCTCATAGGCTTTGGTCAGAAAAGCTTCTCCCTATGCTGATTTCGATCCTGATGTGGATCAAGTGGTTGTTTAGAGCATCGGCGCCCTGATTTACCGAGTTCTGGAAATCCATTGCTTTAAGTAAATTCTTTAGAGGAAAGAAATGCAATGCCCCTTCTGAGATATCCTGACAAACTATATTTTCAAAAACATATCCCCTGATTCATCGAGTTCATGAATCAGGATTTTTTTGATCTTGAAACTTGCGGTCTTCTCTTTTCCAAAGGTGCAACCCTTCCCAGAACTTTGGGTATCTTATAAACACACAATGCCCGCTTTAGTCCTCACATCCTAATATTGGCATCATGAAAATTCTATCTCTTTCCCTGAGTCTACTCCTTAGCCTGATTATCTTTTCCACACACGCACAGGATAATCTTCAAAAACTTCATGCAGAATTAAAAGCTCATTATGAGTCATCAGATTTACCAGGCTTTTCTATTTCTGTGATAAACCGAGGGGGAAACCTCATTACATCTTCGCATGGTTTTGCCGACATTAAAAATAAAATTCCTTATTCTTCGAGTAGCCTGCAAAATCTGGGGTCTGTCAGTAAAACCGTAACCGGTCTGGCATTAATCAAAGCCATTGAGCATACGGATCTGACAATGTCCAGTCCCATCAATGACTTCCTCCCCTTTGAAATACATAATCCCCATTTCCCTGATCAGCCGATTCTGGTAAGACATCTCGCCAATCATACTTCCAGCATTCTGGACACGAAATACTATGGACAAAGCTATGTCCTGAATGTTGAGCCGGAGGACAAAGAAGGTATGCATACGGATTATCTGGATTTTATCCGCTCGCATGAAAAAATGGAATTGGCAGATTTTGTACAAAAGATTTTGAGCAAAGGAGGTAAATGGTATAAAAAGAAAAACTTTATCAAATCAGCTCCCGGCACTCAGAAAGAATACAGCAATCTTAATGCAGCAGTTGCAGCCCTGATTGTCGAGCAAAGCAGTGGAATGTCTTTCAAAGATTTCACTCGGAAATACATTTTTGAGCCCTTAAAAATGAAAAACACCGCCTGGTCATTTGAAAACTTATCTAAAGAAGAGCAGAGTACGCTTTATTTCCCAAGCAAACTCATCGTCCCCAAATACGGCCTAATCACCTATCCGGATGGAGGCCTCGTGAGCAATGTAGATGATCTCAAAAAATATCTCACAGAGATGATACGGGCATTTAGAGGAGAAAGCACCTACCTAAGTTATAGATACGCCAAACTACTTTTGCCAGGAGATGATAATGATATTCGTGCCTTTTGGGGCATGGGCGAAAAAAGCCGAAATATCGGTCATGGAGGCAGCGATCCCGGTGCACAGACAGATATCCAGTTCAATGCCGACACCCAAATCGGGAGAATCATTCTTTGTAATGTCAACGCAGAAGACAATGACGCCCTTTGGGAGCAATACCGGCAAATCCATAATATCATCGCGAAGTATGAGAATGATTTGCTGGATCCCTGAAAATAGAAAATAGCCCTGTCATTGCGAGCCAGGGAGTTTGTTTCCCCTGAAGTCCTGGCTCGCTATGACAGCAGAGCTGATGCTTTATTCAGCATATCCTTTCACCGCCCACACCAACCTAAAAGACTAGAGCGCGTAAGAAAATTAATTCCCGGAATTAATCACGACCAAAGAAAACATGAAATTCCTCAAAAGAATCCTGGCCAGCTTGCTTAGCGGAATTCTTGTTCTCCTCTTCCTTTTCAATCTCAACCTCTATTACCAGCCTGCCTTTGTTTCCCTTGATCAAGAAAAGATCAATCAGGATCTTTTATTCCAACTCAACCATCTCGAATCAGAAATGCATAAAGGTGCGGCAGTCGAAATGCAAAGACTTTATCCGGAAGGCTATGTTTTTCTCAATGCCCTTTATGGATTGTCATGGATAGAAGTGCTGGAAAAAGTTCCCGTACAAAGCGACCTGGCCCAAAGAGCGCAAAAGGAAGTTGAGTGGGCAATCACCGAATTACGATCTGATAAAGGAAAAGCGCCTTTCAGGGGATTGGCTTCCCCCAGAAATGGAGTTTTCTACCTGGGATGGACCAATTATGTGGCGATTCGCTATTTGAAAGCTTTGCCGGAAGACCAAAGAGATACCTTGTGGCTACAGACGGTATATGAAGAGCTTGAGCACCTAAGAGAGAGTAAAGAAAAATCAAAAACCTTATATCTCCCCTCCTATAAGGATGCTTGCTGGCCGGCAGATAATATAGTCGCAATGGCTGCCATGTCTCAGTATGAAAGCCTTTATCCTCATAGCTTCGAAGCCACTATCAACAATTGGCTGAAAGAGATAAAACGACATGAAGATTCTTTGGGACTTATCTCTCATTCCTGGATTTGCAGACAAAACCGATTTATTGAAGCTTCCAGAGGATCTTCCCAGAGTCTGATTCTCAATTTTTTGCAGGAAGTTGATTCCGTATATGCCCGGGAAAAGTTTGATATCTACAAAAAAGCCTTCATCGATTATCGTTTTGGTCTGCCCGGTATCCGAGAATATCCAAGTGGAGTTTCTGGCAGGGGAGACATAGATTCAGGGCCTGTCATCCTGAGTATTGGAGGAGCGGCCTCTATCGTCGGAAGAAGAACAATGCAGATTTATGGAGAATATGAGATTGCCAAGGGACTTCGCAATAGTATCGAGACCTTTGGAATGAGCCGAGAGCGAGAAGAACAAAAAAGCTATTTGTTTGGGCAGTTGATCATGGCCGATGCCTTTATCACCTGGAGTAATTCTCTTGAGGTCCTGCAAGCCGATTTGATGCCGGAAGAAACTAATTGGAGAAAGTGGACCCATTTCTATTCCTTCTTAGTCTCATTATTTTTCGGTTATTTAATCTTTCGTCTATTGAGAAAAGGCAAATCCCTATAAACATGAAAAATCTGGTCCTTGCTTCTTTATTCCTCGGCCTCCTCCTTTCCTGCCAAACAGAGGTAAAGGAAAATACCGAAACTACAGAAGAGCGCTTCCTCCTCATAGTTGCACATCCCGATGATGAAACCGCCATAGGCCCAGTCCTGGCAAAATATGCTAAAGAACATCCTGTACACCTCATCATTGCAACCAATGGAGATCTTGGCGTAACGGAGCATGCAGGCATTCCCGCCGGGGATTCTTTGGTACAGATCAGAAAAAAAGAAGCCATTTGTTCCTGCGAAAAACTGGGCATCAATCCCCCGGTTTTTCTGGGCTTAAAGGATCAATTGGAAATGAAGGACATGGGGAAATATTATGGCCAGTTGGACCTGATGAAAACCCTGATCAAAAAAGAAATTGACAGAATAAAACCGAGCAAGATTCTCACCTTTGGACCAGATGGCGATACGGGTCATCCTGATCATCGCATGGTCGGCATCATTACGACAGAGATTTACTTGCGTGAAGGCTTAAGCAGGGAAGTTGATCTGTACTATTACGGATGGACAAAGAAACAAGCCGCAAAATATTGGGATTGGAACTTAAATTATCTGGCAGATGAGGAGTTCAATTATAGGATCTCATTTAGTGAAGCAGAAGAGCAGCAAGCACTCGAGTCCATAACTTGCTATCAAAGCCAATATTCGGAAGAAGAAATTGATCGCTGGATAAAGTTGGAACAGGAGGATCAGGAAAATGTATTGTACTTCCGAAAATTTCATACAGAATACAACTTACAAACTGAACTTTAGGCTTAAGCATCTTTGTGATTTTTCTCCCCTGTCAGAATATTGCCAGATAAAGAAAAAAATTCAAAACAATTTTCTCGATTTATAGCTTATACAATTGAGAATCTAAGGTTAAGTAGTAGCATTACTAAATGCGAAATATAGTAGCGACAGGATAAAATCCAGTCGCTACTTTCTTTTTGGAACTCATCATAGGGGAGAAAATAACTTTCTGTGTCCTAAAAACTCATTAGCTTACAGAAACCCTATGAAATTTCGATTTATGTTATTCCACCTCCTAAGTTTCCTGCTATTTTTATCCTGCGAGTCTGAAGGCCCCGGCTCTCCTCAGGAAATTCTCCCCGGCGATGATCCCAATTTTACAATTGTCGCCAATGAGGATGGCGTGCTGAAAGGCTATAACAGGAAAGTCGAAGTATTTGGGATAAGCATTTATGCAGTCGCAGAAGTTGAAGACAAAAAACTGCTCCACGCAGCCAATATTATGGCGCAGTACCTGGACAATGATGAAGATGGAGAAGTAGATAATTCTCTGGTACTGGAAAAAATGAAAGAGCAGAAAGCCTTTATGGTCATGTGGAAGAAAGAAAAGGATTTGCGCGTAAATATTCCAAATGGCTGGGAAGGGCAGGATTTGGGGAATGATGAAACGCATCCAGATTTTGTCCGACAATCATTATCTGGTCCATTTGATGCCAGCCTGGAAGAAGTCCTTCATATCATTACGCATGCAGGTTATGCAGAAGCTTATCCGGCTATTTTTGGAGAAAAGGCAGGTAGCAAACTGGCCCATGCCATGGATAAGGCAAGAGGAGGTCGCTTTACCCAAATCCCCAATCCCTATCCGGATGATGCATGGTATACTTATGATGACAAAACTTGTGACTATTCCTGCATGCTGACTGAATATCACTATTGGGCATTGACTTCTCTTCTTGGGGCTCAGGCAAATCGGCTCTCAGAAATTGGCCAGGAATGGAGAGCAAATACGCCCGAAAAGTTGCAGGAAATGGATGCAGATGTATATGCACTGCTCAGCGATCCCCAATATCATTTCCCGACCATTTTGCCTGATGGGACTTATAAACGATAAGAAGATTATTCCCTAAATTGCTCCTATCATGGAAACCCTCATATTTGGAGCACTCCTCTTAGACAGAATCCTCGCATTGACCGCTATTATTTCTTCTATCATAAGTTATAGGAGAGGAGGAGAGTTTTGGGAAAATTTATCTTTCTATTCCTCGATCACCTTAGGGATTTCGGCTATCCTCTCTATTTTCGCAGGCTCCGTTTCCTTCCTATCCATTATACTGGCAATTCTTTGTTATCGACTTGGAAGGAAATCAAATTACCGCCGAACCAGGAAGCCGCATACGGCTAGAAAAGAAAATTTGTAAAAAAAATCTTCCCTCCACCGAACTTTTTCTTTCGTGTTTCCATCTAATAGGAAAACACTAAGACTATTATTACCATGAAATCTTTCTCCAAAATTGCATTCCTACTCTTCCTCCTATCTCCCCTCTGCTTTCTCCCCGCTCAATCAACCACTCCTCTTTACTGGACCTGGGAAAAAGCCCAAAAGCATGCACATGCGCAAAATGATCCTCAGAAATGGGACCAGGAATTGTTGGAGGAGGATATGGAGTATATCGAGACAGATGATAACAGCCTACCTATACATGCAGGCGTATTTCCCGTGGCACTTTACGATACGCCAGGCACAGGAGGAAGCAATAGTTCCTATTTCCGAAAGGCAGGAAAATCCTTTATGAGCAAAAGTTTTATTGTCAATAAAGGAGAACACAATGCCGTTTACCTTGGTGAAGAACGCTTGCAGGAGGTGTATTTTACCTTTGTCTTACTCACCGATTTTATTGATACCGTCAATTATTCACATGCGACGACCTATGCAGAGTCTCGCAATCATCCTCACTATATCTGTGAAGGAACCCTCAAAACCCAAAAGCAAAATATCGACTTCCTCGCCATGATGACGGGAGATAGAAACAACTATGCAGTGATCAATATGCGTTTCTTCGACCTCCGCTTTGGGCAGACCATCCTGATCGCTCCACAGAAGGATGGATCCCTCCGCTTTCTGCAGGTAGAAAGCCCGGGATTGAATTCAATTACCGCAAAGGCTTATGTGGAAAAACTCCTGGACCAGAGAGAGATCTTGCATTTTTTTGAGCAAGCCGGTAACATCTAGGACAAAACATTTGCCTTTCTTTTCGTAGCTGCTTTTGCTAGTTTAAGCTTAACACAATAATCAAGCGAAAACCATGAAAAAAGCGCTACTTATCGGGCTTTGCCTTTTGTGGGTGATGCAAACTGCTTCCGCCCAAACCAACTTACATATGGGACTGGAAGCAGGAATCGTAAGAGGATTCCTAAAAGTACCTCCGGTCGACTTAACCAGTAGTTTATTCCGGGGAGAAATCTTAAATAGTTTAGGACCTCGCTTAGGCCTAAATCTGCGCTACCAACTCAAATCTCAAATCTCCCTTAAAACAGGTATTTACTATACCCAAAAAGGAGCGGCCACTATTTTACAACCTTCGCCATTTGGAAGAGGAGGTATTCTCCTGATTCCTGGGGAGAACTTAAACTTTAGCTTTACCCAAATACCTATTATGTTGCGATTCCATCCGCTCAAAATAAGGGGCTTCTATCTGGGAATGGGACCCTATTTAGGAATGCTTATTTCTCACCCCCATAAAGGATTTGAAAATCTCCCTAGCTATACCCCTAAAAACACCTTTGATCTGGGCTTTGGGCTTGCTTTAGGACAAGAATTCGCCGTTCATAATAGCAATTACCTGGCATTGGAAATGAGTTTTGAATTAGGAACCAATGATATGTCCAACTTTTCCGATTATCGGATAAGCCAGGGGAGCCTATTACCCAGGGCATTTAACTTCGGAATTAGTTATTTTTTCCTGCCCCGTTAAGTTTTTTCTTTCTCTATAGACTGATAAGAAAAAAATTATGAAAAGGTCCTCGCTAAAAAAATGGCTATTCAGGGGAATGGTAGCAAGTGTTTTTGCATTTATCCTCTTGATTGGATTTATGCTCAATCCTTCCCTTTCCTATGCACATCACAGTACGATAGAAGGAGTAGAAATCTACCATGAACAGGAACTCGATCCAGCCCTCACAGAAATTATTCGGAACAGTAAGGCCCGCATTGAAGCCTCTCCTTTATTCTCTGAGCAACTCAGCTTTCAATTATGTCTAAAAGATGGATCTAATTATCCCCATCTCATCGAATCAATCCTGGGAGTAGATGTCATTCGTTCCTTTAGTAATATCAATGTAGTCCAGGCTGAAACCGACCCTGGGAATCAGTATCTGATCTGGAAAGGACATGTTTTCCTTTATGAGCAATTCCTCGCCCATGTGATGGTTCACAATTTGCAATTTCATCATCATGGCCTCTGGGGATCAAATCCCCTGGGAGGGCATCCGGAATGGAAATGGGAAGGTTATGCAGACTATGTAGTTTTAGGGGAGAAATATGAATTAGCAGAACTTTACACTGCCTACAAAGCGGCAGCAGATGATCCATATGTCTTTGTGAAATTGAAAGATGAGGAAGGGAGTCTGAAATTACACATAGGATTTTTGATCCTGACTAAATACTGCATGGATAATAAAAACTTGACTTATCAGGAATTTATGGAAGAAGACTTGGAAGAAGGGCAACTCTGGAAAGAAATTTCCGAACATATAAGATAGAATTGATAAATTTATCTCATCATTTTTATCGGGGTCGAATCGAGGGATGAATACATTTCAGCTAAATCCAGAGGATAAACAATGGGTAGACGATAATTTCGCTGCCTTTATTCAAATATTTGGCCTACCCGCAAAGGATAGTTCTCCGGTAATCATCAATGCCGATTTCTTTCCGCATGTAATTGCTGATAAAAAGATTCGACTACCTCAGTTGATAGAGGACCTCAGTCAGCTATTTCAATTGAATGCGAAGCACATTCGATTCGCCTATATAGAAGACCTGAAGCGAAAAGAGGTCCCGAAAGCGATTCGTAAGCGAAATTACGAGACCCACGTAGTTCAGGAAGAGGACAGCTTTACCCTTTTCATCAGCAGAAACCTTCTTCAGGAACCCCGCAGACTCATTTTCCTCCTGATGTATGAGTTCCTGCAGATAAAAATGCTGGGGAGTGCCCTGATTTTTGAAGTGATGGACGATATCGGCCCATTTATGTGCATAGCCGGCGTTTATTTTGGATTAGGAGTGCTCATTTCGAGGAATGTTTATTCCTATGGCAAGCCCAATTACGAGTATTGGGATAGCAAGTGGATGAGTCCGGGAGCAGCGGCAGATGAGATTATGGCCTATGCGCTGGCTCTATATACCCAGTTAAAAGAAGAAAAAGATCCTGACTGGATAAAACTATTACCTTCGGACTTTAGCATCGATTATCAGTTTGCCCTGCGCTTCCTGAATGATTCAGATACTGATCTTACCGCAAGAGCAGATATAAAATTTAGCCTGGAATTTCAGAAGGCGTCTGATTTTTCTCAGGAGAAAAAATACGACAAAGCCATTGAGGCAATGCAATCCTTAATTGACCTGGCTCCAGATGAGATAAATCTATCGATCGTATATAATAACCTCGGTTATTACCAAAGCCTCAATGGAAATTATGAAGCAAGTATTCCCTGTTACGAAAAAGCGCTGGAATTGAATCCCGACTTTAGTTATGCCTATGATAATATGGGATATGCCTATATCAGAATGGGATTCCCCGACAAAGGCAGGGCCTGTATCAAGGAAGCTTTATTAAGTAATGAGAATGATGTCGCCTATTCATTTAGAAATCTAGCTCTCTACCACCTTGCAAAGGGTGAGATAGAAGAAGCAAGAGGCTATTTCGAGCTTTCTTATGAGAATATCAGCCAGCCCGTCGATTTGCTGGATTTTCATTATGCAGAATTCTTGTTGGAAGTTGGGGAAAGGGAAAAAGGCATGGAATATTTACAACGATCCGTAAATAAGGGCGAGCCAGTAGCTATACGAAAAATGCAAAGCCTGAGAGGCCTTATATAATCCATAAAAATCTACATCAATACACACCCATATGAAGTTCCACCTCCTACTTATCCTCCTCCCTCTGTGTCTGGCCTGTAGTACCCCGAATAGTGAAAACAATTCCCCGGAAAGTACTCCACTTAAGCAAAAAGAGCTTACAGAAGCCAGATTTGATCAGCACAGGGTCTTTTTTGACACAAAAGGCAAAGAGGGAGAAACCGTAAGTTTTTATACAGATACAGGCGGAGGAAAGTTGATTTACCCGGAAGCCGCAGAGAAGCTGGGACTCAAAATAGATAGTCTTGAAGAAGGTGAGAATATGATGGAAATGATTAACCTGATAGATCTTTTCCGCCAAAAAGGTCATCCAACCCCTGTAGGACCTCATTTTGTTTACAGGGGCGAAAGAGGAGGCTCAAAATATGATGGTATGCTGGGGGCTCATTGGTTTGCAGATAAAATCTGGAATTTTGACTACCAGAAAGAAAAACTCTACCTCATGGAGGAAGTAGACTGGAGCAATTTAGATAAAAAGCATATCGTTGACCTGGGCTTTATGTCCAATGGGAAGGGGCAACATGCTACGCATTTCCCCAGAATCCCCATAAAGGTGGATGGAAAAATCATCCAGACTCTTTTTGATACAGGAGCCAATGCCCCATTAAGTGATTCGGCCAAGGCACATTTTGGAGGAGCCGATCAGGCTGCCACCAGTTTTATGATTGCTACGATATTTGACGAATGGAGAGCTGAGCATCCTGACTGGCCCTATCTGGAAGGCGCTGACCTCACCCTGGATGAAGCCATGATTCAGGTTCCTGAAATGGAAATTGCTGGCCATATAGTAGGCCCGGTTTGGTTTAGCAGACGGGCTGATAAAAACTTTACTGAGTTTATGTCTCAATGGATGGATGAACCCATAGAAGGCGCCATCGGAGGTTCCTGCTTCAAGTATTTCTCTCGCTTGATTGTTGACTACCCGCAAGAAAAAGCCTATTTCGAGCTGTAAAGCCCGACACGCATATCCACATATTCCTCACAGAAGGTATCTTATCTCAATCAGCTATTCATCTGAACTGGGAATCCTGCTTCTTTTTTAGGAGATTTATCTTCCCACCACTAATTGGCATGTTAAATGGCTGAAAAGCTCATTTGATCATTTTATGCATGCCCTATGAAACAATTTTTCCTCTTCCTCCTTTGCCTTTCCGCTCTATCTCCTGCTTTTTCTCAAGTGGCATATGAGCAGAGATTGGAAATCGAACTGAAAGATGGCTTCACAAATGAGCAGATCTTGCCTTTGGGTGATAAAGGCTTTCTCATGCGCTCGCATAGTGAGAAAAAAGAAAACTTTGAAAAAGAATGGCGATATGAATTCTTTGACGCTAATATGAAATCACAAGGCTTTCAACGCTTACAGCTGAACAAGAAATATATCATCAGAGATAGTTATACCCTCGATCACATCAATTACAGCCTTTTCCTTCACAAAAAAACCGGAGATTATACCCTTTTGAGTTTAGATACTGAGACTAGGGAAAAACATCAGATCGAAGGAAAACTTGGAAGGAAGCATTGGGTGAAAGACATGAAGATCATGGGGGATTATGCATTTATGAGTGCAAGTGGACAAAAAAGAGCCTACATCCATGTGAGACATTTGCAAACAGAAGATTCCAAATTCATTCCTATCCAAATAGCAGGCATTGCCCAAAAACGAATCAGAATAGAAAGCCTGCAACTCATGGAGGAAAGCAAGGAAGTCTTTGTTTATATACAGGCCCAGATCAATAAAAAAACAGCGGATACTTATATGCTGAAGTTGGATGAAAGGGGAGAAAAAAAGTCCCTGATCAAGCTTAGTGAAAGCTCCGGAAGAATGCTCAAAGGAGCCTCGGCTTCAAGAACCGAAAAGGGAGAATTGATCCTTACAGGAACCTATGCAAGAAAATATGGTTCGGAATCAGAAGGACTCTTCATTGCTTCCTATGAGGAAGACGAGGAAAATTTTATCCGTTTTTACAAGTTCGATGAGCTGGAGAATTTCTTCAACTATCTCAGCCCCAAAAAACTGGCCAAACGAGAACGAAAAAAAGAGAGAAAAGCTGCCAGAGGAAAAGAGCTAAAATCTTTGTACCGGATTGCCTCTCATCAAATCAGAGAATTGGAGGATGGCTTTTTATTCCTGGGAGAAGCTTATTATCCCACTTACCGGACCGAATGTGAAACCACTACTTCAGTTTGTCCGGATGGAACTACTACTACTACGACCACAACAGAAACCGTTTTTGATGGCTTTCAATATACCCATGCGGTCCTGGCTAAGTTTAGCTTCGATGGAGAGTTAAATTGGGACCGAAGCTTCAAAATGTGGCCCTCTTCCAAACCCTTCACTGTAACAAGATTTATCAATGTAGATGAATCAAATGATCAGGCAATAAATATGGTATTTGCCAGCAATAATGAAATCATAAGCAAATCACTCCTCTACGAAAATGGCCTGGAGTTACGTGACAAGCATAGCGAACAAATCCTAACCGCTTATGAAGGCGATCAAACCAAACGATCCCATTCCAGCCTGAATTACTGGTATGACAATTATTACCTGGCATTCGGCACCCAAAAGATCAAAAATAAAGTGGACCCGGAAGTCCAGCGAAAGAGGCGTGTATTTTTTATAAATAAAGTGGCCTATTAACTGTTTGACGTTTCATTTTACCCATAAGCTCCCGGCTCATCTTAGATGAATCGGGAGTACTTCTTCACCTCTTTCAGAAGGAAAATTAAAGCCTGCCTCTTTTCCGGGATAGGCATATGCTATTCTCTTTATAGGAGAGCAGATGAACAAATAGTAAGGCCCATAGGTTTTTATGTCAAGGCTCTTATCAAAGAAAATTAGCGCCCTCAGGAGAGGGCAATCCTTGCCTTCCATCCAACTTCTAATACAAAATATTGCTCCATTATACCACCTATAAAAAAGACCCCTCAGCCGAATGGGTAACCTTTATCCACGGCGCAGGAGGAAGCAGTTCTATCTGGTTTAGACAAATCAGAGACTTCCGCAAGCACTACAATGTTTTGCTGATCGACCTGCGGGGTCATGGCAAATCCAAACAAGCCATTTACGAGAAGCTAAAGCGATATACCTTCGACGTGATTGGAGATGAAGTGATTGAAGTTCTGGATCATTTAGGCATAGCCAAAACTCATTATGTTGGGATCTCACTGGGAACCATCATCATCAGAGAAATGAGTGAGCGGCATCCGGAAAGAACCAGTAGTATGATATTGGGAGGGGCGGTAATGAAGATCAATGTTAGAGGCCAAATTCTCATGCGCATGGGAGTGCTTTTACAATCGGTCCTTCCTTATCTATTCTTGTACCGTTTTTTTGCTTTTATCATCATGCCCCGGCAGCGGCATAAGGAATCCCGCAATCTCTTCATAAACGAGGCTAAAAAGCTTTACACAAAGGAATTTAAACGATGGTTTACCCTGGTCTCTCAGGTAAATCCTCTACTTCACTTTTTTAGGATTAAAGATTCGGGCATACCAACTCTTTACATCATGGGATCGGAGGACTATATGTTTTTACCTTCCATCAGCAAACTGGTCAGGAACCATACCTCCTCCACCTTATTTGTGATTCCTCAATGTGGGCATGTGGTGAATGTAGAGCAGCCGGAAGTTTTTAACCGCGAAGTGATTGGATATTTAAAAGGATTGATTTAGGAGGGGAACTATTCAGAGTCCTCTTTAAGGATTTTCTCGTATAATTTCGGATGAATATAAAAGTTAGCCTCTTTTACCAGTTTCTCTAGTATAGGCTTTAAAAGCGTAATGTGCCCCTTTCGCTTAGCAAGAACAAGTATTCCTAATAAGCCGATTATTTTCAAACCAAGTTTCTGGGCAATTTCGCGCCCTTTTTTCTCATCTATTAATAATCTTTCTGCACCTAATTCGCGAGATAAGACTATCGCTTCTGCCTCCCCGGAATCCAGGATTCCCTCAAAAGTCAAGACCTCATTTTCATTAGAAACTTTCCTAATAAGGATCCAGGAACGTACATCTATTTCAGTCTTTTGCTTTTCATAATTAGCGAGTTCCCAATATACCTGCTCTGGTATAGTAATTTCCCCAAAGAGTTTTTTGAGGATATCTAAAAGACCAACTTGAATTAGATTTGTAATAGGTGAGCTGTCACTAACAATTAACATTTCAATCCCGAAGATTCAGATTCTTAAGATCTGTTTCCAGGTCATCTACATCGTATTTTAGGTAAACATCTCTTTTCGCGAGTTCAGCTTGAAAAGCAATTTGATTGAGGCCCGCAAGTTTTTTTGCCTGGCCCAGGGTCAGTTTTTCTTTGTCGTAAAGATAGACTGCAAGCTCAATAAGAAGTTCTGAAGGACTCAATTGAAGTTCTTCTAATAACTCAGCTGAAACGACTAGATTCCGCATACTGCCAAAAAGATTACTTAAACCAATATACGAGTTTTTAGCCACAGGGATATTTATTTTGATTTCGAGGTAGAACTAAAAACATAAGCGAAGGAACCATTCAACTTTAAAAAACCTTCGCTTGGATCTTTATATATTATCTGACCCCAAATCCTTACCCCATGTCAACATGGGCTTCTGCAAATTCTTTAACTTGCTGAAAACCCTATGACTATTCCTAATGAACATCATCATATATATCTACCGCGGAATGACCATGCTGGACGCCATCGGTCCCTATGAAGTTCTTCGCAATGTCAAAAATGCCGAGATCAAACTGGTCGCGGAAGAAAAAGGCGAAATCACCGCCGACTCCCAATTTGTCCACCTCAATGCCAAATACAGCATAGATGAGGTCGAAAAAGCAGACATCCTGCTCATTCCGGGTTCTACCATCGCCTTTATCAAAGAAGCCGCCAATAAAAAAGTATTGGACTGGATAAAAAGAGTAGATCAGCATACGAAAAAAACGGTTTCTGTTTGTACAGGATCTATCATCCTTGCAGCCGCAAATTTACTGGAGGGACGTAAAGCGACCTCCCACTGGAAACCCCTGGAAATGCTCTCCAAATATGGTGCTACTCCCGTCCGGGAACGAGTAGTCAGAGATGGAAAATATATTACGGCAGCCGGAGTCTCAGCAGGCATAGATATGGCTTTGCATCTAGTTACCGAACTCGAAGGTGAAGATGCTGCAAAAGCCGCACAATTAGCCATAGAATACGATCCCGATCCGCTCTATGATTCCGGTAATTTTAGCCATGCTGATCCTGAGATTATCAAACTGGCTGAAGAACAAATGGCTCGGGACGCAAAAAAAGACCTCTCCCTTTGGGAAATGATCAAACATGCCAGAACGATCTCAAAATTGAAATAGCTAAAAGAATAATCCGAAAAGATAGATCGTCAACATCCCCCAATAAGTTCCACTTACCATGCTCAGAATAGCCAAGAGGATGGCATGAGGCATCAATTCTTCATTGTATGCCTTGGTTACTGCCGGGGCCGTGGAGATACCGCCTACATTTGCCATGCTTGAAATGGGTACCCAGGCCATGTCGAGTTTCATGAGGTAGGCAGTAAGCATCATCACCGCATAGTGCAGGATTAGCCATATCACAGAAAAAATGAGAACATAGGCAGGGATAGAGAAATTGCTAAAGTCCAGCTTAAGGCCAAGGATCGCCATAATCAGAATGATCAGGTAGCCCCCACCTTTGATCACAAAAGCATGATCCCATTTGGGAAAGAAATTGCCCAGCGCTAATCCCAAAAATGAAAGAACAAGAATGATCAGAAGGAAACTATCTATGAAAAAACTGCATAGTAATACAGCCAGCGTACAAACCCCTATAGTCAACAAAACAGGCTTCATGCCCTTACCACCACTCATTTGTTCATCTGGAATGAAATCAATTTCCTGCTGAGGAATTCCCAGTTTTTTATTGAGCTGATCGCTGCGCTTAATAAACTGAAACATCAGAATGGTCCAGAGATTTACTAATACATTATCCATCACCAGAATAATCAGGAAAATCTCCTCCGGACATTCCACCAATTCTTTCAGGACCAATTGACTAGTACTTCCCCCTATCCAACTTCCTACAATCGTTACCAGCCCTTTCCAATACTCATGTTCCAGGATTTCTTCCCGAAATCCCTCTCCCAGATTATTGAAAATCATCAGAAGGAGAATAGGCAAAAGCGCAACAGCAGCCGATCCACTCACGAATACTCCAATCGGCTTCCATCCTACTGCTTTAAGTTGACGAAAGGATAAGGCACTCATCACTGCTATTATTGCCAAAGGCATGATGAATTGCTTGCTTAAACCATGGAGAAAAACTTTTGACAGGTCTAGTTGGAAAATATGGGTAAAAAGAGCCGGGACCACATAGGCGAAAAGTATAGCTGGTATCCACTCCAGAACTTTCTTGATACCTTTATGCTGACTTCTATCCAGAAAAAGTACAACGAGAAGAGTGATTGCAACTATAAAAACCGACAGAACGTCTTGCATGAGATGAGGAATTGGGCCTGAAAAGAGGGGGAAAAAATTTAGATATGCAAACCAAAGGCTCGATTGATTATCAAGATCCCGTTTTTTCGTCTAATTTAAATAAACGCTTTCCTATGAAAACAATATTTCTTTCCCTTCTACTCCTTTATTATGGATTTACTTTCGCCCAAATCAGTATAAGCCCGGAAGAAAAAGAACTGATTGAAAAACAGCTTTCCGCTTTTCCCACTCATACCGAATTCTCTATAGCCATTGTTGAAGGGGAAGAGGTAGTTTACTTTGGATTAAGGAAGGAGAAATCAGGAATAAAGGAAGTAAATAACAGAGATCACATTTTTCAAATTGGTTCACTGAGCAAAGTATTTACCACTCAACTCCTGCTCTTTATGATAGAGGAAGGGAAGATTAAAGATCTGGATGCAATAGTCAGAGAGAACCTGGACATAGCACTCAAAGGAAATCCCGACTTTAGCTTTAGGCAGCTAGCCTCTCATAGCTCCGGCCTACCTTCCGATCCTGACAATTTGGGAACCACCGTTTTTAATGCAAAAAATCCCTATAAAGAATACAGCAAAGAGAAATTTGAAGCCTATCTGAAGGAATCTTTGATTCTGGAAAATCCGGCCGGTCAAGCCTACAAATACTCAAATCTCGGCATGACGCTTTTGGGTTATGCACTATCGGAAGTTTCTGGTCAAAACTATGAGTCGCTATTGCAGGAGAACATCTTTGGCCCCTTGGGTATGGAACAAAGCAGTACAGATAGAGCTAAACTTCAGGGAAGCTTTGTTAGGGGGAGAAATAAGAAAGGGAAAGAAACCCCAGCCTGGGATTTTCAGGTGGTCGCCCCTGCAGGAGCGATTTCTTCCAATACTATAGATTTGGTCAAATGGGTAAAATGGAATTTCGAAATCCTCAAAAACTCATTTGCGGAAATGGGAGAAACCCAGTTTTCTCATTCAGAAAGCATGGACATTGCGCTGGGATGGCATATCCGTAAAAAACCTGCGAAATCGCCCTTTTTATGGCATAATGGAGGAACCGGAGGCTTCAAATCTTCTTTGGCCCTGAATTCAGAACAAGATAAAGCTGTAATTATCCTGACGAACGTAGGTCGCTCTCCCAAAAGAGGAGCCATTGATACCCTCTGTTTTAGCCTGATGTCGATGCGAGAATAAAGTCTCTACGGATTTCGAATAAATTGCTCCTCTTTCAAAGTTGCTGGTATCAATCAGCAACTTTGAATGCATTACATAAAGCAAAATTTAGCAGCTAAATAATTCCCTCATATTCAAGCCATTCTCATATCCCATCCTCATTCCTTCACTTTTATTTTTCATTAAATCCCTCCCTCACAAATCCGATCAAGGACTCCTTCTCGTAAGTAGGCCAAAAGTCAAACATGAGAATATCATTCCTCTTAACTCTGATTCTATTTCTTTGCCTCAACTCCACTTTTGCTCAAGAAGAAATCAAAGGAAAAATCCAGGACAAACACACAGGAGAAATCCTCGAAAATGTCCTCATTCAACAAATACGCTTGAACAAACATCATCATAGCGATTTGGAAGGAAGTTTTATTCTGAAACAAGTACAAACAGGAGATAGCATCCGTATCAGTCATCTCGGATATGAAGAGAAATTCCTGATCATTGATCCTAATACCCGGAATTACCTGATCAAACTTTCCCCGGCCCCTTTACAACTACAACAAATCGAAATCCGCCCACAGACCAATACCCTCAATGAGATCGCCCAAATAGATATTGCTTTAAATCCGGTACGTTCTTCCCAGGATATTCTCAAAAAAGTTCCCGGCCTTTTCATTGCCCAACATGCCGGAGGGGGAAAGGCCGAACAAATTTTTCTCAGAGGTTTTGATATCGACCATGGAACAGATATCCAGATAAATACTGATGGTTTGCCCGTAAATATGGTATCACATGCACACGGACAAGGTTATGCAGATCTTCATTTTTTAATTCCCGAAACCATAGAGAAGATTGATTTTGGGAAAGGTCCGTATTACACAGACAAAGGGAATTTCAGCACAGCAGGCTATGTAGACTTCAAAACCTATGATAAAATAACAGAAAGCCAATTGAAGCTGGAAGTGGGAAGCTTTGATACAAGGAGAATGATGGCCATCTTCAATCTGCTTCCTCAACAGCAAAACTCTCAGGCCTATATCGCCAGCGAATACCTGACAAGTGCTGGTCCTTTCGAATCTCCTCAGGATTTCAAACGCCTCAATCTCTTTGGCAAATATGTCACCCAGATTGGCAATCATAACCTCAAATTTCAAGCCTCCACTTTTAGTAGTTCCTGGGATGCTTCGGGACAAATTCCGCAAAGAGCTATCGATTCCGGCCAGATAGGGCGTTTTGGAGCCATCGATGATACAGAAGGAGGCTATACGTCCAGAAGCAATGTCTCCCTTAGCCTGAGAAGCCTGCAGAGCCCAAAACAATTCATAGAGTCTCAACTCTGGTTCTCGCAGTACAATTTCGAACTCTATTCCAATTTCACCTTTTTCCTCAATGATCCTGAAAGAGGGGATCAAATCCGACAAAAGGAAAACCGCAATCTCTTTGGATTTAACACCAGCCTCCATCGTTTTTTTGAGTTGGGAAGCTGGGAAGGAAAGTGGAAATCAGGCATTAGCCTGCGAAAAGACAATTCTCGAAACAATGAACTCAGCCACACAGTCAATCGAAGAGAAATCCTTGAGCGGAGAAGTTTCCATAATATTTTCGAAGAAAATACAGCACTTTATTCTGAGATTTCCCTGAATAATGGAAAATGGTTATTCAATCCCGGCCTTCGACTAGATCATTTCAATTTTTCTGCGCAGGATTTATTGATGGAAGCCTATGAAAAAGAGCAGCTCAAACAAACGATCGCAAGTCCTAAATTAAACCTGATCTTTAGTCCCAATCCTCAGTGGCAATTTTACCTCAAGAGTGGCAAAAGCTTTCACTCAAATGATACACGGGTTTCAGTCACCCAAAGAAGAGAAATCCTGCCTGCTGCCTATGGAAGTGATTTGGGAGCTATCTGGCAGGCTATTCCGGGCCTATATATCGATCTGGCAGTCTGGGGCCTGTATTCGGAGCAGGAATTTGTCTATGTAGGGGATGAAGGAGTCGTCGAGCCTTCGGGTAAAAGTATGCGCAAAGGCATTGATCTCGGCATGAGATGGCAATTGTCCCCCCGCATGTATACAGATGTGAATGTAAACTATGCCCATGCAAGAAGTCTGGAAGCAGAAGCAGGCAATGATCATATTCCCCTGGCTCCCAGTCTCACGAGTACCGGAGGCATTACGGCCCAATTGGGAAGAGCTTTCTCTGCCAGTCTTCGCTATCGTTATCTTGCCGATAGAGCCGCCAATGAAGATTACAGCCTGACAGCAGAGGGATATTTTCTAAATGACCTGAATCTTGCCTATGATCAGAAATCCTGGGGCTTCCAGCTGAGTGTTGAGAATCTCTTTAATCAGGAATGGAAGGAAGCCCAATTTGCAACAGAGTCCCGCCTCTATGAAGAAGCAGAACCTGTTACAGAAATTCATTTTACGCCGGGCACTCCATTTTTCCTCAAAGCTGGAGTTGTGTACAAATTTTAGGGGAAAGGGCTTATTGTAAAGCCTGGATAGCAGCTTCCAGCATTTTGTCTTCACCCGCTGCCAGATCAGCAGCTGTATTTTTGATGAGCACATCCGGAGCAAGACCTATGCTTTCAAAGCTTTTGTTCTCTGCATCTCGATAGTCGCCCACAGATATACTGTATAGCCATCCATTGGGAAGTTGGCGGGTAACGGCATCGGAGAAAGCACCCGTTGTTGTATCTCCGACATGCACCAATTGTTCTTGGGATTTCATGGCGAAGCTAAAGGTCTCTGCAGCACTTACACTATATCGATTGGTCAAAAGAGCCAGGGGTTTTTCATAGCGCTCTCCCTCATATGGACTCAGGGTCCAGAGCCGATCCTCTTCAAAATCATCAGGCCCTATACCTGTTTTGTATCGGGAGATCATATAGGGAGCTTCTTTACTGGCAAAGAAACTGGCGAGTGTCCGTCCTCCCTCATCTTCGCCTCCATTGTTATCACGTATGTCAATGATCATGCCTTTGGTATCTTTCAATTTTTCCAGAATGCTTGGCATGAGGTCTTCATAAAAGCTGGGATCGTCGCTAATCTCGGAAAGATAAAGGTAACCGATATTGCCCTCAATGCTTCCATAGAATAGCGAATACGGAATACTGTCTATCACATTGACATATTTACTTCTTACCAGATTCAGATCAGTATCCTGAAAGCCCGCTCTTTCCAAACGGCCATAGATTCCTCCATCATAAAAGGGAAAAGATCGATCAGGCAGTTCGAGTGCCACATGAGAATCATTCAGCACATCAATGAGATCCGTTAGGGTTTGGTATAAACCTGCTTCTGTAGGATTGGCTTCCAAATCTGCCCGATGAATTTTCAATTCTTCTTGCCAATCAAAATTCTTGACTTTGAACAGGCCATATTTTTCCTGAAAATCCTGACCAAAGACATCATAATTATTGAGTATGGTATTGGCTTCAGGAGTGGGGATCAGAACTTCTTTGCATGCACCAAAGAGTAAAATGGGAAGGATAAGTATGCTTATATAGATATAGGATTTCATGTTTTCTGTTTATTTGTTGAGAAATGCTTAAATATTCACAGTTGTGCGTATGTAACTTTTCAAATAAAGGAGGCCTGGTCATCAACCTTCTACCTCCTCAAATCATTACCAACGATGACTGATTCCGAGTCCCAGCCTGCCCTGATAGGCCCAAAGGTTGCGCGGTTCTTTGTCGTGAAACCAGGCCCATTGATACAGAGCTTCTAAACTCCATTTTTCAGCAAAATCAAATTGGTATCCCAAGGAAAGATCAACTCTCTGATATGTCGCCCAGGAAGGTATGCGGAAGCCCTCTGTTATTGCTGATCCTACTCCGGGAGCCTTTCCTTCGGTTCGAGGCACCTGACTATAAGGCATATCAATGATCCAGCTAAATACAGGCAGTGCTATACCGCCAGAAATTTGATGCTTTTCGCCTGCAGCATACTCCATTTGAGTCTGGGCAAAAATTCCTCCTTGCGCAAAGATCCAGGGAAAATCACCAATGGCTTCAAAATCCAGCAAAAGTTCATTTTGAAGTCTCGCCCCATAGCTCCAGGCAAAGCTCCCACTCCCGGGAATTCTTCTCAGATAAGCAAGCTGAACGGCCATAGCGGAAGTTCCTGCTTCCCCCTCGCCAAAGCGCACTTCAGGATCATCGGGCTGTAGTTTCATTTGACCTATGCTTAAACTGTAGGCCCAGCTATTAAGGGATTTTTGTTTTTCAAAGCCTATTTGGGCTTGAATGCCATTTCCCTGATAGAGGATCGGGCTGGCTTGTTCGTCAAGTAGATGGAGGTCCAGACTTCCCAATCGGAGGAAGAGTTTTTTTGAAGTTTCTTCCTGTGCACGGAGTGTCAATGGACTTGATAATAATAAGGGGATAATGAGATAAATAAAATTCTTTCTAAGGTTCATGCTACTAATTTTGATCTTAAATACCCTGACAAAAGCACTACAGTTTCTTCTGAAAAGGCGTTTTTAGCATGAAGCGGACATTCATATACATGAAGCGGACAAATATCTCTAATCCAATTTCACCCACTGCTTGAATTGGGCGCTGCGGTTTTTATTGAGGAGAGGAAGGGGGTCCATTTCTGGTTCTACAGCAAGTTCTGTTTGCCGATTGGGAAGGACTTTGAAAGAGGAAATAGAAGTTCGGTGCGCCAACAATTGTCGATTGATACGAAAAAAAGAGGAGGCATCCAGCTTTTGCTCTATAGCACTCAGAGATTCGTCTACCATATAGGCTTCTCCCGACTTTTTACAGAGATAATTGAACTGATCTTTTCGGTAGAAATAGGCAATCTCCTCCACCGGAATCACATAGGTCTTTTTCCCTCTTTTTATCCGGAAGCTATTCCAGGATTTTTCTGCGACTTCCTCCTGCTTTGCCTTTTCTTCCCGGTATTTCAGATAGGCCTGCTGGTAGAGGTAAAAGATCAGGCTGGTGAAAAAAATTTGGATGGGGAAATCGGTATAAAAAAAGAGATGCCAGGAAAAGGGCCATTCGATGATTTGATTTCGTAAGATCAATCCAAAAGCATCTATGCTGGTTCCCAGAGGAATAAATATCCCTAGTTGAAAGACCCATCTTTTGAGATGCGAGGTGGACTCCCAGGGCATTCGTTTATCCATGAAAAGGGTAAAGGCATATGCCAATAACCAGACGAAACTAACGATCGCCAGATTCAAGCCCATTTTCACATACAAAATGGGATCAAAAATGGTATGAGGGGTTCCAACAAAGGTTGCCAATACACTGATAACGGGAACTCCGACCCATATCCACCAGTTCTTATAGTAGACCGGTTTCTTCATGAACGAATTTCAACAAAATTAAAAAGATCAGTTATTTCCCGAAAGGCTGCTTTTCATTCCTCCTTCTTTTCTCCAAATTGTAAAAAGGAAAATGCACAGATGAAAAAATATCCCTTTATAATTCTCCTGATCTTGCTCTCTTACAGGCTATCCTTTGCCAATATGGCTCAGCCTTTTGTTGAAGGGACCTGGAGCTCTTCTCCCTTTTTGCATGAGGAAGTAGATATTTTAGGAGAAAAAATATGGATTGATTTCTCGGAGAAGATGGGGCCTGCAAACTTCAAAATTGAATACCATATTCATGCAAGAAGTACAGGTATTGAAATCCCTTTTCTCTTTTATGCCTCTGAATACCTGAAAGGCTTTCGAATTTGGATAGATGGAAAAGAGATTCAGATTGATCGGGTTCCAGAAGACTATGAATTACTGGATGAGAAACCCTTTGCAGGTTTTGATTACTTTTTTGAGATCAAGGAAATCGATGGATATAAGTATAGGGAAATCGAGCTAAAAGATCCACATATGGATCAGGTATCTTCTCTAGTCAGCATCCGCGAACTCAAATTCTTCCAAAGTGATATCACAGAAGGGAATCATGTCATCAAGGTAGAATACCAGGCCGAAGCAGGCACTTCGATGATGGACTGGGTACGTGTCTATAATTATAAATATGCCCTGGCTCCTGCTAGATATTGGCGTTCCTTTGGCGGTTTAGAGATTTGGATAGATGGGCGAAATTTTCCGGCAGGAAATCTCAGTAGCAGTTTGGGAGTTCCGGATAGTGGAAGTCTGAATCAGCAGGCCTACTGGAAGTTTGAAGACCTACCTACAGATTGGTTGTCGATAGATTTTGAACCAGAAATCAGTCCTCTTGCCAGGACCCTGATCAAAATAGGCCCGGAAGTAATGGCAGGGCTATGGACGCTGGCTTTACTCTTATTGCATCTTTATGGGATTAAGAAATATAGACAGATCGCAAAGGAAAAGCGTTTTTCCTGGGTATATATTGCTGGCAGTATACTCATCCCTTTCCTCATACTGCTGGGATATGTCATCAGTTTTGAAATTATAGACTGGGCCATAGGACCCGAAGCCAGCAAAATGAATCATGCCTATTCCTTCATCTTCATTTTTGCCTATCCCGTTTTACTTCCTGTTTATGCGATCCTCCTCTTTTTCTGGGATAGGCATTGGAAAAGACACTATCAGTAGAAGTTTTAGCAACCTAAGTAAGGATTTTGTCCACTCAGAAGGAAGATCTATTCTGAATGCCTACAATTTCCGAATTTGAGGATAGCTTATTTTTTTCGATATTTAAATAGGTATTCAAGAGAATCAGGAAACACAAGATCCTCTCAGGGAAAATTCCATCAATCGATACAAGGTGCTGACAGATTAGCAGGATGCGCTAAGATTTTACCTCAATTCTTTTCTTTAAGCAGTCAAGACATTGGGATAAGTGTGTCGTATTTGTTGGACTTTTTTTATAGAGGGCCATTGATACTTCGACCTATTTTTTCGTCAAAACAAAAGGTAATACAGTCTCAAATATCCAGGCATGCCGCTCAAGAGCTAAACCTTTAGAGCAAGTTCTTTAGAATCCGGATCTATCAACCGCATGCGCTCAGCTCAACATTGACAATACTAACAACCCAAACAGAAACGCATGAAAACAGGCATCGTCCTTCTCCTTGCATTGCTCTTTTCCCAAGCTCCCACGGAGTCTATGAAATGTTCCTGTACCTGGGGTGGCTCATTTTTAGATGTGTCCCGGGATGCTCCGCTGGTGGCCCTGGTCAGGGTTAAACGCCACACGAGTTTCAAAAATATTTATGATAACAGAAAACCCATGTCCATGGAAGTGGAAGTCATGGAAGTCCTTCAGGGAAGAGAAGATCGACAATCTCTCATCATCTGGGGAGACAATGGAGACCTCTGTCGTCCCTTTATCAGCAATTATCCCAAAGGTAGTGTCTGGGTCATTGCTTTTGCTCGGGGAAGCAGTAGCCGAGGACATGATGAAGAAAGAAATAGTGATTACAGTATCTCTATTTGCGGAGAGTATTGGCTACAAGTTGACCGGGGGCGGGTAAAAGGAGTTATCGAAGGGGAAAAAGAATACCTGAAGAACCAAAACGGAAAATTCATTCGAAATAATCAGGTCCTTAGTTGGGGAGAATTTCGCAATCGATTTCTTCGGGACTAGGCAGGTAGATGAATGGCAAAACCAGAATTAGAAGCATCAAAGATTTAGCCAAGAATCCGTGGCCTCTTTTGTACCTCACTTATTTCTTAGCTTCTTCTTACTAGTTCTTCAATTTCTTATAGTCTCCACTCTTCTGCCCGGCTCATCAATACTTCCATCATGGCGCGAGCGGAAATCTCTCCTTTCTGGCGGATGAAATCGCGGGGCGTATCATCTCCTATTTCATAGGTAATTCCCTCTGCCCGAAATTGCTGAAAAAACCAACCCTTGGATACGGGTGCTCCCAATCCACTAGGTCTTTCATTGATATCCTCCAGTCCCAACTCGGTTGAAATCCGGGATAACCAATCTGCAGTAAAGCCTGGAATCCAACTTCTCAGACTTTCATTATTGGTATAGTATACATCCTTATAGGTACTGTGGAAATCCAGGCCCAGCACTACTCTATTTTTATGCTCGCCGGTTTGGCTCACCATATGCTCTGCCACCTGCCGAACTTCAGGCTGGTGATAAAAGGCCCAGTCTCGATTCATATCTATCCCTCCCGTATTGTGTCGAAAATGCCCCTGATCAACTCCATCAGGATTCATAAGCGGATAAACGAGCACCCGATATTTGCTTAGGAAACCATTATCAGTACCTTCCTTCAAAATGGTTTCGACAAAAGCTTTCATCGCTAAAAATCCTGTCACTTCTGGTGGATGTTGTCGGCTGATGATGATGACGGTTGGCTTTTTCTTTTTCTCCCGATAACCCATATCCATAAAATAGAGCGAACGCCCCTGTACACTACTCCCTGCTGCGCCTGCTGTAACCGCCCGATGTTCCGCCATTTCATTGACCCATTCCCCTACCCTTTTATGGTCTTCTATTTCCTGAGCAGCTACCCATAAAGGCTGTTTTCCGATCTTCAGTTTGAGGATCGCATGAGACTTATCCTCTGCCAGCTCAATATCCATACTATCCAGGGGCTGCCAGTAATCTCCTTCTTTGCTTAGTTTGGGATTATAGCGATGCTTATGCCCCGGATAATTCAATTTGACATACACTTTTTCTTTTTCTTCTGACCAAATCCTAAAAGCATACCAGGGACTTGGATTTATGGGTTCATTTTCCGGAAGTATGGTAGCTTCGAAAGTTGAATCATTGATCTGTGTAAAATCATTGAGGCGAGCCGCAGGAAAGTCATTGCTAGCCATTACTCCTCCTACAGAAAATGTTTTCTTTTCCTGATAGGAAACCGGCTTTGTTGTCGTGTCTACTTTGGTGGGGAATTTATGCCGCTTGAGTTTCGGAGAACAAGCAGCCAGTAGTAGCAGAAAGATTAGCAGATATTTCTTCATAAGAATAGCGCTAGCTTGGGTATAGAATGTGTCGATTCCTCTTAAGGTAATCCTCTATATGCTCAAGGCCAAACAATTCCCGGATGGATTCGTAAATTTGTATTCACTTCACATACATGCTAGCAGTACACTGGACACCGGTAAGTAAAACGAAAAACATACTTAAAAACGGGATACGGAAGAATAAAAAAGGACTCTTCTGCTTTCCCCTGACCGGTCACCATGCACTCGATCGTTGGTGGGTCCACTTTTTCAATAGATATCAGGTAAGAAGCCGGATGAAATACAATGGCATACTCTTCCGCATTACAGATGATGATATGCCAGCTTATTTCGGGCAATGGTTTGGGGCGACCAATTGGACAGAATTTGAAAAGGAGATCAGTACAACCAAGGAATTAGGAAAGAAATTTCGGGACAACCTCAGTTTTGAGTTGGGCTATCGAATTGCCAGTCAGAAAAAACTCCTCAAAGGCATCATTGATGGGCAGGAGATGTACAAAATTTGCATGGAGCAAGCAAAGCTGGCCCAAAACAATGATCCAAAATCCCTCATTGAAAGCATGAATTCTCATGACTATATGTGGACTTCCCTTTCGGATTATCAAATCGTCCTTTCTCATTCGATTCCTGCCAAGCGTATCCTACGAATAATTCCTCAAGGAAATGAGTTTGGCAAGGTCTTGAAAAAACGCAAAAAGGAGAAATGGAAAGGAGAGCGATATTAGCGCTAGATTTATCTCTACCTTTACACTATGTCTAAAAATATCATCGGTCCGGACGGACAGGAATACAGCGAGCAGGAAACTACAGAAGAGGGAAAAAAGAAACTTGATCTGGAGGATCTGAAGCCTGAAGAGGTAGAGTATTTGGAAAACCTTCAGGGGCTAGCAGGAGAATTACTGCAAGGACTTCCTGAATCCGATCCTGAGCATCCCTTTGCTCCCGCCAATGTCGAAGCCCTTTTAAAAATCGGACAGGAACAAAATCTGCAGGAGAAATATGGCATTGAAACCAATTTCATCAATAATGCACTCGCTGCTGCCTGGGGGAAGTATCTCGAAGATAGCTTTGGCATGCAGTGGAAGATCATCACAGATCAATATGGTCGGGAAACCGGTTTATATCACGAAAAAAATAGCCTTACCGTCTTTCCGTTCAGTTTGCTTGAGAAAGCTGTTCGCAAAGAACAATGGGGACTTTTTAGTATAATTAGCAATAAGATCAGGGAAGTACTCTAAGCCCTGTTGGAAATCTATCGATCTAAAAACACAAGATGCAAAAGCTATCCTGGCTTCTTTTTGATGTCGACAATACTTTATTAGACTTTAGCGGTGCTGCCAAAGCCGCTTTATGGGCAAGTTTTGAAGCGCATGAAGTGGAATGCACAGACGAAATTCATGCGATCTACCAGGAAGTCAACCACCACCATTGGATGGCCTTCGAACAAGGGAAAATCGATGCCGTTACCCTCCGATACAAACGCTTTGAAGTCCTCTTTCAGGAAATCGGCAGAAGCGAATTGCCTGCCCAGACGTTTAGCAAGGCTTTTCTCGACAATCTCATCCTGAAAAGTGAAGCCTATGAGGGAGTCGCGGATTTATTAACGGGTCTAAAAAAAGACTACCACCTCAGCATCGTAACCAACGGACTGAAGGAAGTTCAACGGGCACGCTTAAATCGCCTGAATATGAGCCACTACTTCGACAGCATCATTGTTTCGGATGAAATCGGAGTAGCCAAACCTCATGGAGCATATTTTGAAGCCGTTTACGATTCCATTCCCCAAAACCCTCCCAAAGAAGAAATGCTCATAGTGGGAGATAGCATTCATTCCGATATACAGGGAGGAAATGATTTCGGGATAAAAACCTGCTGGGTGAGCCATGGTAGATCAAATCAATCCGAGGTACAACCAGATTTTGAAATTCAGCATATTGATGCCTTCCCGCAATTTTTAAAAACAAATCAACTTTAAGACCATAGAAATCCTAATGCCGCAATTGGGAATGTTTGTCTGGCTACTGATCGCCTTTCTGGCAGGATTCAGTCTTTGTAAGATCTTTGGTAAGAGGAAAAGCGATTGACTCTTCCGCTGCAGGCCCCGTTTCTCTCGGGAGAGAAACAAGCCTCAATCCAGGCCGCAGGTCATCTCGAAGTTTGATTGTGAAAGGGCATGCGGGCTGAGAGATCATGTATTATTTGAGACGATCAGAAGATAAGATTCCTCGGCACGCAGGAGCCTTTCCTAACCTAGCCTCGGAATGACAAGATTTGTTTTTAATGGCCTGCGCGCACTCCATTGTTCCGCAGGCCTAGGGAGTGTAGGCCTGAGGCGAAGGGTCCATCAAGACTCAAAAATCCTTTTGAAATCTCTCGGATTTTCCCGATCTTTAACACAAGAAAAGTACAGAGGAGAACACAATATTCCCATCTCATTTTCTTTAACCCAACGCATGAAACAATTCTATCCCATTTCTGGATAGGAGGCTAAGGGTAGAGCCATTCAAATGTATCATACTTATCGGCAACTCAGGATTGAGCCTGGATTTGGCATGTCTAAATCTGGCATCAAGCTTGGGCAAGACGAATTGATTTATCCAAATAAATATGAAACTGAATTCAATCAAGTAACAAGCATAATCAACACAGATATGATCATTACCATCAAAGACGAAAGCTTTACGGGTCAAGTCATTCACGAACTGAGCCTGGACATGCAAAGCGAAAAGAGCACCGTAAGAGAAATCATTAGTGCGCGCGTACGGGAAGAGGTTAGACTTTATAATGAAAGATTGCCGGAGTATTTCAAAGGCCTGGTTAAACCCAGTGAAGCCGAGCAAAGCATCAATGGCTACAAGCTCAAACGCCCCAAGCCCATAGATGCAGAAAAGCAGGTATATATCGCCCTGGATGCCTTTCAGAAAAACGGCTTCTTTGTCCTGGTTGATACCATACAATCTGAAAGCCTGGATCAGGCGGTTATGCTTAACGAAAACACAGAAATCAGCTTCATCAAACTTACCCCTCTGGTCGGAGGATAATCAACACAATCATGGAAATACTAAAAAATGTTTTGAATTTCTTCGGTCTGGAAGAAAGCCAGGAAAGCCCCTACGCAGTTATCATAAAACAAAGTTTCAAAGAAGTAGAAGATCGTCAATACCTCTTTTCCTTAAAGGCAACAGAATTAACAGCCTGGGAAGAAATTATAAAGCCTTTATCAGATAAGGAAAAAGTAGCTTTTCTATTCTATTTATGTGATGAGATTTATGCTTACTATAAACTCAAAAAGAGAAACTATAATGATAATCCTTATAGAAGGATTTACATTCTTGAAGCTTATTTCAAACAACTCTTCAGAATTAAAATCAGCTGGGAAGATGAGGAAGTAAAACGTTTACTCAGCATCTTCATGAGCAGGCAATATCGAAATTGGGGAAATCTCTTTAGCTGGCCCATCCTTTCCTTTTTGAATCAACTCCTCAAACAGTATAAAAAAACGAGCATTTCGAAAGAGCTAGGAGAATATCTGATACATTTTCGAAAAAAGATAGACGCTTATCAGGAGTACCAATATGAGAAGGAAAGAGTGAAAGTCCTGGATCGTATAGATCAGGTACTTGGGAATAAGTCGGATGGAAAACCCACCATTGTTCCATATTACCTCAAGGGAAATGACCCGCTCAAAGACAAGGTCAATTTGTCTATAGAAAACTGGCCGAATGATCTCGAACAGTCCGTATGGTTCCTCCTGCTTAGAAAAACCCAATCTGCCAGCTCTTCGAAACCTAGTGCCCGCTACCTCAAAGACAGCAAAGCCCTCATCGAGCAATTGGGAAAGGATAGCTTCCGAAATACGATCAATGAATGGATGGAATTCGTTCTGGGCCTCAAGGAAAGCTTGAGGGACCAGGTACAGCTTACTGGATATTCATATAGGCCCAATCACTTCTACGGCTTCCTGAGTCCTCCTAATGCCGTAAACCTGAAAGGCTTAATCTGGATGAGTTCTCATTTCTCCGATGCTCGAACACTCAGCAACCTCAGTGCATTAGGGGAAAGATGTTATAAGAAAGTCCCTGGAGTTGGTCCCATTGCGCCCGCTTTGGGCAATGCTTGTTTTTATAGTCTATTCAAATCGAGAGGGTTGGATGGAATCGGCAGGCTTTCTCGCCTTAAAATGAAGATCAAACAGCCTTCTGCCAATAAAATCATCAATAAATACCTGAATCAAGCTGCCAAAGAGAAAGGCATTTCCGTCCATGAGATTGAAGACCTGGCAGTAGATAATTTTGGATTGGTAGATGGGCGAAAGGAAGTAAACTTCGATCCTTTTACAGCAGTAATTGAGATCACCAAGCCCGGCAGAACTGATTTTTACTGGTTAAAAGAAGATGGGAAGCGACAAAAATCTGTCCCTGCTTTGGTCAAGGAGAAATATCCAGACAAGCTGAAAAAACTCAAGCAAAGCAAAAAGCAGATTGAGCAGAGTACTTCTGCTCAAAAGGAGCGTATAGATCGCATGTTCAAAGTCGATAGAAAGTGGGACATGGAGACTTTCCGCAAGCATTTTCTGGATCATGGGTTGATGTCCAGTATCGCTAAAAAGCTGATATGGAATTTCGAGCATGAAGGAAAGATGACTCCTGCCATTTATTTGGAAGGGAAATGGATACATCCGGAAAAAGGAGAAGTCAAGATTACTGAAAAAGCAGAGGTTTCATTGTGGCATCCGGCTTTGGATTCGGTAGATGGGATAGAGGCCTGGCGAAATTTCCTGATCGAAAAAGAAATTCAGCAGCCTATGAAGCAAGCCTTTCGAGAAGTTTACCTCCTCACAGATGCTGAGATCAATACCCGAACCTATAGCAATCGCATGGCTACCCACATTCTAAAACAACATCAATATGTAAATCTGGCCAAAGGACGCATGTGGAAAGCGGCTTTACAGGGAGCCTGGGACGGGGGCTATGATGACTATTGTGAATTGCCCATACCTGAACACAACCTACGAGCACAATTCTGGGTGCAGGCCGTCGATGGACATGACGAATTTAATGATTCGGGGATCTGGAAATACATGAGTACGGATCAGATTCGCTTTATCAAAATCGATACAGGAGATGTTGTGGAGTTGGTAGATGTGCCACGGGTATTGTTTTCGGAAGTTCTGCGAGATGTAGATTTATTTGTAGGAGTAGCCAGTGTAGGAAATGATCCGACCTGGCATGACAATGGAGGGCGACCACAGATGCAGACCTATTGGCAAAGCTATTCCTTTGGGGACTTATCGGAGATAGCCAAGAACCGTAAGTCGATACTCAAGAATCTCGTCCCGCGTCTCAAAATCAAAGAGGTAGCAGAAGTAGGGGAAAAATTCCTGACCGTAAAAGGCAAAATCAGAACCTACAAAATCCACATGGGTAGCACCAATATCCTCATGGAGCCCAATGATCAATATCTCTGCATCGTGCCGGATCGAAGTCAGAAAAAATCTGTCTCAGAAAAAGTATTCATTCCTTTCGAAGGAGATCAGGGATTATCGATCATTTTGTCCAAGGCTTTCCTCCTGGCAGAAGATGATAAAATCAAAGATTCGACCATCACCTCTCAGATAAGAAGATAAAAAAAACTGTAGGGACAGATAATTATCTGTCCCTATGCTTTTCAGGCCATATTTCATTCATGAAATATTGGAAGCACTTTTTTATCTTGCTCCTATGAGTTTGCAGCCCTTTTTGGATCACCTCAACCAATTTTTAGCCCTGAATGAGCAAGAAAAAGAGTTTCTCATGCAGGCAGTTGGCTTACGGGAATTTTCAAAAGGAAGCATCATCCTCAAAACGAAGGAAATTTCTCAGAGCTTTTACTTTAATCTCAAGGGCTGTGTGAGGCTGTACTATGAAATAGAAGGAGAAGAAAAAACCGCTTTTTTCTATACAGAGAATCAATTTATAAGTTCTTACGAAAGCTTTACCCGCCAACTTCCGTCCCGCCACAGTCTGCAATGTATAGAGGATAGTCAATTGGTAGAAATCGGAATGGAAGCGGCTGCGAAACTGCTGGCGTTCTCCCCAAAGTTTGAAGCCCTTGCCCGTATCATGATGGAAGAGGAACTTATCATTTACCAGGACATCATTTCTTCCTTTATTACCCTCAAGCCTGAAGAACGCTACCTCAAACTGTCGGAAGAAAATCCAGGCCTGCTTCAAAGAATTCCACAATACCATTTGGCCACCTATCTGGGCATTACTCCGGAATCTTTGAGTCGGATCAAAAAAAGAAGGATGGAAAAAGATTTTCTTAACAAAAGTCAAGGAGATACCTAAAGAGAGACAGCTAGATTTGAGGAAACAATTTTCTATGAAAAGAAGCTATCTTCTCCTCAGCATCCTCGGCTTTGTCCTACCCAATATCTTTGTGTTACTGGAATCTATCGAGACTGGGAATTATCTTTTGTATGCACGCCCCCTGGAAACGATGCAACTTATGTTTGCCAATCATGTTTCCTCCGCCTTTATGATGGACCTCTTTTTTGTGCTAATCCTTTTTTTGATCTGGTCCTATAGGGAAAGCCAGAAACTGGGCATAAAGAAGTGGCCCCTGGTCTGGTTGATGACCTTTGCTTTTGGAATTGCTTTTGGCCTTCCTTTTTTCCTTTACCTCAGAGAAGACAAAAAAACAGGGTCTCACGATACTTCGCAAGACCCAGTATATTGATAAAATGCATTTAATCGTTGGTAGGTACTGCCTGTATGAGACCTTTCAGCAGGCCGGCCGGTAAAGATTTTGCTACCCTTGAAAGTAAAGCATGCCTTATGCTGCGGGACTCCCCTTTCAATTGCTGCTCGTATAATCTAGCGTTGGGAGCATCGCCATCTCCATACAGATATACCATTCCTTTCGCCAATTTAGAAAGATACTTACTCGGCTGATACTTGCGCATATCTTCCCAGTACATGCCTTCATTGATCAGGGCTCTGTATATTTTTGCTTTGGTAGTAACATTTTTCTTGCGGAGTGCCTTGGAGATGGTTCCTGCATGATCGGTGTACCAAATTCTCAAAGGCTTATGGATATAGTAGCGATTAGCAATCCGATCAATTTGGTTCCAAAGGGTGGCTTCAAAGCCCACCAAATCTTCATTGAGCCGCTTATCTCCAAGTAGTTCGGTTTTGGTGATTCCCCAAAATTCTCCACTTACCTTGGTCATGATATCCTCATAGCTGAGAAAGCCATCTTCACTCAGTCCATGACCGGAAAATTTCTGGGTAGTCGTGTCGATACAATTACAAGTAACTGCATTTATGGTCGGATCAATTTCTTCCGGAATTCTTAATAAAGTTTCCAGCGCCTCTGGAATGATCTCATCATCATCATCATGCCAGCTAAACCATTCCCCTCTGATTTGGTCCATCCCAAAATTTACTCCTCCTGCATAGCGACGATTTTCTTCCAGATGAAAAATCCGAATCTTCTTCTTGTATTTCGAAGCCTTATACTTTTTCAGGACTTCACGTGTATTATCTGTGGAGCCATTGTCAACAATAATAAGCTCCCAGTCCTTGAAGGTTTGCTTCAGGACACTCTCGATTGAGCGCTCAATCAGATGCGCACGATTATATGCTACAGTAACAAGGCTTACTTTAGGAGAACTCTTTTTTCCCATTCCCTTTCTTATTGACTTAATCAGTAAAATTGGCTGAGATGCTTTTGCCAAAATTTGGACATATTCCGGACATCAATATCTCAAGCGCTATTTTAGTTAAAGCTCTTTTCAGGGTTTTTTTGGGTCCGTATTTTTGATCTGAGTGTTACATAAAAGTACATGCCTCTATGAGTATATTTTCAACTTTCTCACGGGAAAGGAAACTTTTCTCACTAAGCGGTACATTTTGCCTCCTGAACTGTGTAGAAAAATCTACTAATTCAAACTACACGAGAAACAGTATAATTCGTCCTGGGTAGCATATGCAAAATCAAGACCGCAAATTGGGCTTTCGTCTATAATTATTTATAATTTACGGTAGAATCATGCAGCCTTGAAATACATTATGAAACCAATCCTTTCATTTCTCATTTTAATTTTCCCCTTCTTTCTTTACTCGCAATCTGACACCCTGGATTTGGACAAATTTCTGGAGGAGATGGTGAGGGCTCAGCTGGACAGAACGAAAGCAATGCAAGAAGCAGATTACAAGCCTGATATTTTGGTCATCTCTAAAAAAAATGAGTTACGTAAACTACGTCAAAGCATACAAGTAAAAAGAGAAAAACTCGAAAGAGAGCTAAGAAAAATCGAGGCAAACAAATCAGCTCCTGAGAAATATAAAGGGGGAGATAAATCTGTGATCCCAGAATTAATAGAGATTCTTAAAGGAGAAGATGCTGAGCAAAGAAGGCTGCTTTATAATCACATAGATCGAGACTATGACGATCCCGAATCCTATCAGGTTAGGGAGGCGGTTCTAGTAGAAGCCATTTTTGCCAACCTGAATAAAGAAGAAGATTTCTCTAGCATTGTCCAGTTAGCTGGCTATTCAAAACTCCCGGGCTATGTGGAAGTTTTTGAAAATTTATTGATTAAAGGCAAAGCATTTAAAGTGCCCCGATTAATTTTTTGGCTAGGTACAGATGGAAGGAGTATGAAGGCCCTCGACTTTATCTGCGAAAATATGCTGGCTGGAAACTTTGAATTAGGGGGATGGCAAAATAACAATATCCTTTTTGGCCTTGAGAAATATATAGAAAATGGCAATGAAGAAGCCAAAAAGAAAGTACTTCAGCTCTTTTGGGATATGTTGGATAAAAATCAATATGGATTGAAAGACTTTCTGGATGGGAAAGTGCTTGAAAATGTTGATCCAGCACAAAATATTCTTTCCCTTATGCTTCAGTACGAGGGAGAAAAAATACTTCCCATAGCAGAACAGCTTTCAGAAAAAGAGGAATTTAAGGGATGGGTTCAGCTGGCATTAATGCGAATAGATGCAAAAAAGTATAAGCAGCAACTATTAGAAGGCCTGGATTTTCAAAAAAGTCCCCTGGCTTATACAAATATTATGATTCATGTATTTGATGCTACTGATGAAGAGGAAATTCTCCATGAAATTATTCTCCAATTTGAGCAGAACTCATTTGAAGATTATGAACTGGATTCTTTTGTATCAAAGCTAATTGCCAGAAATCAAAAAGACCTGATTGACAAGCTGGATCAACTCCTAAAGAATCAGGACTTAATTAAAGCGTTTCAGCAATCCTATGCCTTCCAAGTTATGAGTTTTGAAGAACTGGCAGCTGATGCGCTACGCATGGGAGTGATTAGCCAAACATTTTCTCAGGATGTTTTCGAACGGGCAAAGGCCTTTCAAGAACAGACAAGTCAAGGCAAAATCAATACACTTTTTGAAGCCGCAAAAATCTCTCTATGGTTTGATGTAGAAGCCAGTATAGTTCCTTTAGATTATGACAGCCTAATGCTGGAGTTTGCAAAAAACAGTCAGGGAAGCCTGGAGGATTTGGAAGTCTGGCTAGAAGTCGAAGAAGTCTCCGAATATGAATACAGCTACAAGCTCACTGCATTTGAAAATGAGAAAGCTTATATCATAGAACTTGAGGATAGCGGAGATTGGTATGAATTAAGCCCAATCATGGAACTCCTGCATTTTATCCTCATGGAAAAAGGCTATAAAGAACGTTTCGTCGATATATTTACTGGTGATCAAACGGCTCAGTTCATTTTTGGTCCACCTGAAGCGGTTTATGCATTCGCCAAAAAGTATAAGCTTCTTCATTTTTAAGCATAAGCAGATGTCAATTCGCTTAAAAATTATCGGCTTTATACTTCTCCCCTTCCTATTTATGGTGGGGATAAATGAATGTAGTCCCTCTCCTACTCATGCTTATGACAACGTTGACTGCAGCCGTTATTGCCACGACAAAGGCTGCCCACATGCAGGTAGTTTTCGGGAGAATCATCCTCAACTTTCTTCCTACTATGTCGCCAATATTCAATGGCTCAAAAACAATCCTTTGGGCATGAGTTATCAGGCCATAAATCTCTTGATTTACGTAATTCTTGCTCCCCTTTTTATGCTCCTTCTTTTCTGGGGCCTTATTCGAAAAAGACATGGCTGAAATCCTTAAATCGACCTACTTTTATTTCACAGATTTCTGTATCAACATGGCCAATCTCCTGGGCATGAGCTATATGGAATTTAATTTCTGGCTCTTTTTAGTAGCGATTCCCGCTTTTATTTTGATTTTATTCCTGCTAAATCTATATCGATATATTCTTAAACCTAATTTCCTGAAACGTACATGAAGAAATACATCACGCTGGTTTTACTCGCTTTTATTGCCTGCGAAAAACCGTCTACAACCGAAAAAACGGAAACTACTGCCTACCAATTGATAGAAGAAGATGGCATTTATGTAGAAGTGTTTGATTCTACCTATACAGATCAAAATCGCTTTACAGACAACAATCGTATTTATCTACCCGGCCGGGCATTTGCCTATGATTTCTTTCACCAAACCAAAGAAGGCAAAAAACAATCATTCAAAGACGGCAGAGATCCGGAGAAATGGGCTACTTCCTGGCACTTTGTTGAGCCGGATGCTGAAGCCGCAGTTAAACAGGTAATCATTAAGTCAAGAAGTGGTCTCAGTCCTTTTGTCGAAAGCATACCCGACTACAATCAGACCATTGTTTCCTATGACTATCCGGATGTTTCCGGGAATTCGACTTTCAATTCCATGTCCGGAGTCATTGAAAATGAAAAAAACACCTGGATACATCCTCCCCGGGATAAATATTTTCGCATCCTTGAACTCAATCCTTTTCCTTTTGTTCAGGCTCCTTATGAAGTGGGAAATAGCTGGGACTGGTCTTTGAACATTGGAGCTGCCTGGGGAGATGAACGATGGAAGGAATGGGAAGGGGTGATCGAAAACACCTATCAGTATGAGATCAAAGAAAAGAAGCTATATCAAACAGCATTGGGAGAAATCGAGTGTATTGAAATACATGCTAGTGCTACAAGCGATTTAGGGCTTACTCAGCTGGTATCTCTTTTCAATCAGGAATATGGCTTCGTAAAGCTTGATTATACCAATATTGACAGTTCAAAAACCATATTGGAATTGGTGGCAGTGAAAGAGCCAGCTTAAAGAATTCTTCATAGGGACAGATTATAATCTGTCCCTATGAGTATAATTTTACAAAATCCCTCCCGTACTTCCTCCATCTACCTTGACAGAGGCTCCATTGGTCGCGACTGCCAACGGGCTACTCAGGTATGCAATGGTACTGGCTACTTCTTCGACTTTGGCAAAACGAGCCAATAGAGAAGAGGTTCGGATATTGGTAAAGAAATCAGCTTCTGCTTGTTCAACTGTACTTCCCTCTTTCTTAGCCAGCTTTTCCAGAAAGCTTTCGGCCCCTTCTGTAAGGGTAGATCCCGGCAAGACACTATTGACAGTAACTTCAGTTCCTTTGCATAGTTGAGCGAGTCCACGTGAAACAGAGAGCAATGCCGCTTTGGTCATGCTATAGGCAATCAGATCCTCAGGAATCAGGGTCGCACATTCGCTGGAAATAAAAATAATTCTTCCCCAATTTCGATCGAGCATTTTGGGAAGAATGGCTCGGGAAAGTCGGACACCACTCATCACATTTACTTCGAAATGCCTGAACCAATCCTCATCTGTAGTATCATAAAATGAAGTACTGCTATAGATACCGACATTGTTGATGAGGATGTCGATATCCGGGAGCATTTTTATTAGCCCATCTACTTCTTCAGCCACCCCAAAATCAGCAGCAATCCCACTGACTTTCGCTCCTTCTACCTCAGCCTTCAATTTCTTAACGGCTTTTTCCAGACTGGCTTGATTCCTTCCATTCAAAATAACTTCTACCCCTTCCTGAGACAGCATTTTAGCAGTTGCATAGCCAATTCCGGAAGTAGAACCCGTAATCAAGGCGGTTTTATTTGTTAATTTCAGATCCATATCAAGAAGACTTAAGCTGCCAATCCCAGCGGACTAAATGCCCACCAAAGGATCAAAACCAGACCAATTAATAATAAGGTCAGTCGCACATCTGTATTCATTTTAAATCCAGCTCGATCTCCATTTCTCTGGAATGTAAGCATTGCCAAATCTTCGGGATTCTGAGCCTCACTAGTACGACTCACCAGCATCAATACTGCTGCACAGAAAATGAAAAGGAAGAAAGCAAAATGAAGGAAGTTGATTCCTAAAAACATGCTCAGGAGAGAGCCTTCGCTAATCGTAATTGCTCCTTCTTTGCTCATAAATTCTACTACCAGACGAAACACACCGATTGCAAAACCTGACCATAAAGCCACGATTGCACCGCGGGCATTGATCCAGGGATAGAATAAACCGAAGAGAAAAACGGCTGCGATTGGAGGCGAAATATAAGCTTGAACACTTTGGAGATAAAGGAAGATCCCTCCTCCCATGAGGGTTTCCATAAATGGAATCCAACCCAAACTCACAATCACTAAAACGACGGTTGCAATCTGTCCAAATCTCACCAATTCTTTCTCTGTCGCATTGGGATTTTTTTGTTGGTAAAAATCTATAGTCAGCAGAGTTGAACTGGAATTGAAGGCAGAGGAAAGGGAACTCATGAGTGCCGCCAGAAGACCTGCAATGGCCAGTCCTTTTAAACCAGAAGGCAGAAAGTTGGTGATCATAGCAGGCAGAGCCTGGTCTGCTTTTTCCATAGAGAATTCCAGCATCCCTTCTTGCATGAGGGCGAAAGCAATTACTCCCGGGATAAAGAAGATAAAAACTGGTAATAATTTTAGATAGCCGGCAAATAGGGCTCCTTTCCGAGCATTGGGGATGTCTTTGGCTGAAAGGGCGCGCTGTACGATATATTGATCCGTACACCAGTACCAGACTCCAAGTATGGGTGCACCAAAGAGCATACCGGTCCAGGGATATTCAGTATCGCTCATCGGCCTCCATAAATTGAAGAATTCACTGGATGCCGGACTATTCCCTCCTTCTGCAGCCCTATCCAGAATGGCCATCATTTCACCCCAGCCTCCCAATTGATACAGACCGAAAAAGGTAACAGCCATGGTTCCGGCCAAAAGAATAAAGGCCTGTACCATATCGGTATAAATTACCGCTCGTAATCCTCCCAAAACAGTATAGAAACCTGTCAATAAAACAGTAATTATAGCTCCTGTCCAAAAGGGAATTCCGATTACCTCAAAAACCAGTGCACCTGCAAAAATAATGAGGGAAATCTTGGTGATGATATAGGCGAGAATGGATACCACGGAAAGGTAATTTCGGCAGGCTTTTGAATAGCGTTTTTCCAAAAACTCCGGCATGGTATATACTCCGGTTCGTAAGTAAAAGGGCACAAAAACCCAGCCCAAAAGGATCAGAACCAAAGCGGCCAGAATCTCAAAATTGGCCATAGGCATATCTCCCCTTGCACCGGCGCCTGAGACTCCCAGGATAATTTCCGAACCGATATTTGAAGCGAATAAGGAAGCCCCAACCACCAACCAGGTTTGGCTTTTCCCCGCCAGAAAATAATCGACCGAAGCCCCTGATTCAGCTTCGCTGCCAGAGGCCCATTTGGCGATATACAGAATGATTCCGAAGTAGATGAGGATAATGACTATATCCCATAAGCTAAGTGCGTCGAGCATAGAGTAGTATTTTTTCTAAATCTAAATATACAGAAGGGATGGAAGCTTCCATCCCTTCTGTTGTGATTAATTTACCATTTTTTCAAACCGAGCAGTTTCTCTCCTAATTCTGTTAGATCTGCTGTCTCATACTTAGTTTGCTCCCAGTTGCGAGGATCGCCGGGAAATGCATATCCCTCCGGCGCAATGCGCTTTTCCCAACTATTTACCCTCCAGTCTCTAAGTGAGTCATTTTCTTCCTGAGCTGGCATCATGGAGATATACTGAGCAATTCGAACTTTATCTGTAGAAAGATTGGGGCGAATACCATGGGGCTGGGTAGAGTTGAAGATCAGAAGATCGCCGGCTTCCAGTTTTACCTTCACAATTTCATCTTCCAGACCAGTGGTATCCGGTTGGAAATGATTGCGGTCATCCGGCTGGGTCAATTTCCACTCATGGTAGTTTCTGTACAGCCAGGGGATACACTGGAAACCTCCCATATTTTCGTCTGTCTGATCCTCCAAAGCCAGAACTCCCTGTACATTTTGAGGAAGAGTTTCCGGGTCGTAATCCCAGTGAATAAAACCTTTGTATTCATGTCCGGGACGCATGGGGAAATTCAAATTTGCACGGTCTATGGTTACCCAAAGTTTTTCCGTTCCCCAGATATCAACAAAAGCATCATATACTCTCTGGCTCATGCGGTTGTTCCAAAGGTGTTGGTTATTGTAAACCTCAACCATACCGGTACCTGTGAGTTCTTTCATTTTCATTTCTGCACGAGGGGCCGTGTACCAGGAGGCAGGATTATCGGGGCTCTTTTCTTCAAATTCCCAGAGAAAATTTGCGGTCGCCCGAGCTTGTTCTTTTGGAACAGCTCCTTTGATGACGATATATCCCATGTGTTTCCAGAAAGCCCAGTCTTCTTCGCTGAGTACGCGTAAAGGCTTTCCATTGGAACGATCACTGAGTTTGATCTTACTTGAAGTAGCTGTAGAGGGATTCCCGGGAATGTCCGTATGTGCATTATCGGGAATCATGGCAGGGGTTTGCTTTGTATTTTTCATTTTGAGATTGTTTTAATGATTTAATACAAAGCTAGGCTCAGCATAGAGTCATCTCCACTCCAATTTTTGCCAAAATTTGAACTATATTGATATTTTCAATGTTTTATACCCGAACTTTGCATACTTAGAACAAATATTTTCATGAAAACCCAGTTTGAAAGTATTCGACCTGATGAAGGAAGTTCCTTCCGACTTTTGCGCAATCCCCAGCTGAGTGAAGTTTTCCTTTGGCACTTTCATCCGGAATATGAATTGGTTTATATAGAAGGAACCAATGGAAACCGGCATGTCGGAGACCATATTTCTCCCTATACTTTCAATGACCTGGTCCTGATTGGCTCTAATATTCCCCACCTGAATTTTGACTATGGGGTAAAGGGAGATTATGAAAAAGTCGTTTTGCAATTTCATCCCTATTTTAAACAGGAATTTTTTCAAAAATTTCCGGAACTACAGCAGATCTATACTTTGTTTGAGCGCTCCCAAAAGGGGATAGCATTTTCTGGCCAAACCAAAGAAGAAATTGGAAGACGCTTAAAAAGCTTTCATTTACTTTCAGCTTTTGATCAATTTCTCGAGCTCTTACATATTTTCCAGCTTTTATCTGAAAGTGAAGAATTTGAGCTGCTGCATGAAGAGGATTATGTAAATTCCTATAGCAAAAAGGAACAGGAAAGACTCCGAAAGATATATGCCTTTGTAGACATCCATTATGCTGAGAAAATATCGATCGACATGGTTGCGGAACTTGCTACGCTCAGCAAAGCAGCCTTTTGTCGCTACTTCAAAAAGGCGCATGGAAGCACCTTCATAGAATTCCTCAATCAATACCGAATCAGCCAGGCAAAACGCTTATTACTTTCTGGTAAAAGAGTAGGCGAAGCCTGTTACGAAAGCGGCTTTGAAAGCCTGTCTTATTTCAATCGAACCTTCAAAAAAGTAGCCGGAGAAAACCCCAGCGCTTTTAGGGAAGCGTATTTTAAATGAAATCATTCCAGATTTTATTCAAAAAAAATACATTCCTAAAGTATTGATAATCAACTTTAGTCATATTTTACATACTAGGAAATAAAAATATAACTACTTGTTTTTTTCATACTAAAACATGCTATTTGCTGATGTTTGGGCTTCAGTTGAAGGCCTTTATCATCTAAGTAAATATTCTTTTACAAATGTTAAGTCAAGCAGAAAAACAAAACATCCAATTGGTGTGGGACGGCATGGGAGCTATCCTGGAAACCAAGGATGAAGAAGTAGTAGAGAAATCCTTCGCAAAGGATTTCATCCAACATAATCCCTGGGCCAAAGACGGCATCGAACACATCAAGGAGATGCTGCAATTTGATTTTGGCTACAAGGCCGTGAGGTGGATTTCAGACGAGGACATCATGGTGTATCACGGCTATTACACCGCCCCCAATCCCTTGGGTGATCTTCCTCTGCTTTGCGTGGATATGTGGAGAGTAGAAGATGGGAAAATAAAGGAACATTGGGATGCTTTGGCGCCTATGCCTCAGGATCAGTTGGAGAAAGCGATAGCCGGAGGAGGAGATGGTGAGAAAGCGGTTTCAGCCGAAAAGGTTGCCGCCAATAAGCAAGGCGTAAAGCGCTTTTTGGATCATGTCCTGAATCGAGGTAGAATCGATCAACTCAAAGAATTTGTAAGTTCCGAGTATATCTACCATCATGAAACGGAAGGAGAATTGAAAGGCCATGCTGATTTGGAGGAACATATTGTTAAAAAACACGGAGGCCGGATGTTGCATGACAATAAAGCCCTCTTGGCTTCGGGCGATCTCGTTATGGCGCATTCCCATTTCTTTGGGGAGGAGGAACGAGTAGTTTTCGACTGGTTCAGGATGGACGAAACCAGCAAAATTCTGGAGCATTGGAGTGTCGTTCAACCCATAACTCCTTTGGAAGAAGTCGCCAATGTGCATCCGCACTTTTAGCCGGACCTAGACCTAAGGTCAAAAAAGAAGCGCAGCCTTTTGAGCCACGCTTCTTTTTTTATCCTTCCAGTTTCTTTGCCAGCAACTTCAATTCTTCATCCAGAGCCCCTTCCTGGCTGAGTATATCCTTTAACCAGACAGTGCAATCCGTGAAGGTGTCAAACACATGCTTTTCTTCTACCACCTCGGGGATTATGAGCATGTCCCTCAAAAAGCCCGCGACCTGCTCATTTACCCCACAAAGCACCACGAGCACCTCTCTAGCATGCAATTCTCCGATGACCGATTCAAGGGCATACATGCCAGACTGATCTATAAATGGTACCTTTTCCATTCGAATTACCAATAAATGAGAGTCTTTCAAGTTCGCAATTACGTTGCGAAAGTTATTGACGATACCGAAAAACATAGGCCCATCAAGGTGTTTGAACAGGACTTTACTTCTGATTTCATCAGCAATCTGTACTTCATCCTCCCAAAGCGGTTCTGCCTCATGACTTTCTTCCAGGTCAACGATTCTTAAGGTATCTGCGGAAATATCACTCATTCTCTTCAGGAAGACGAGAGCAGCCATTACCAGACCTACTCCTACTGCATAGACCAATTGCCAGAAGACCGTAAGCAGTAATACCGTGATCAAAATGATTTTTTCGGAACCTTCCATCTTAGGAAGGGCTTTCAATCCTTTATAATCCATTACGCCGATTCCAACCGTCAGCAGAATACCCGCCAAAACTCCCGCAGGAATCATAGAAGCAATAGGTGCCAGAGAAATAAGAATAATCAGGAGGAATAATCCGGCCACCATGCCTGAAATTTTGGTTTTCCCGCCTGCCTGAATATTGACAACCGTACGAATCGTGGCACCTGCTCCTGGCAAGCCGGCAAAAAGTGCGGAAATACTATTGCCTATCCCCTGCCCAATCAGTTCTCGATTGGGTTTGTGTCGGGTCTTGGTCAGGTTATCAGCTACTACTGAGGTTAACAGGGAATCAATAGCCCCCAATAAGGCCAGCATAAAAGCCGTAACGATATAGGGAGCTAGAGCGGATGCATTAAATTCCGTAAATATTCGCCACTCAGGCATCGGGATTTGGGAAGGAATTTCTCTAATGGTGAGGTAATCTATTCCCAGCGCAATAGCTCCTCCCGTAACCGCCACCAGGGCTATAAGTGTACTCGGAATAGCTGTAGTAATCCGTTTAAAGCCGTAGATAATGAATATGGTAATCAGAGCCAGCAATAATTCTGTCCAATTGATATTGCCCAGGGCCTTGGGCAAATATTTGAGTGAGCCAATCACACCTTTGGAAGAATTGCTGGCCAATACTTCAGCTTCTCTTAAAATGGCTGCATCTGAGACTTCTTCAGATCGACTGATCGTACCCTCAAAATTCTCCATCACCAATTTCCCTCCTTCCGCTTCCTCAGCCAGGATTCGATTCAAAATCAACTCTTCCGCCTGGGGCTTGAAGCTATTTATCACTTGTGCATCATTGCCTGAATTATAACCTAAGGCAGGCAAAAGCTGTGTAATAATGATGATGACGCCTATACCCGTCATAAATCCCGATACAACTGTATAGGGAATAAACTTGATGTAGGTCCCCAATTTCAGTGCACCCATCCCTATCTGAATAAGTCCGGCTAACATAAAAACCATCAAAATAACGGGCAGGGCAGCGTCTAAATCCCCCTCAAAGGTCTGTAAAATTCCTGCTATGACCAGCATACTCAAAGCCGTCATAGGCGCGGTAGGTCCACTGATTTGGGTTGAGGTCCCACCTAACATAGCCGCAAAGAATGCCAGGAAAGCAGCCCCATAAAGTCCGGCAGCTGCTCCGAGGCCGGATTGTTCCCCAAAGGCCAAAGCCAGGGGTAAAGCAACGATACCTGCTGTTATCCCACCGAGCAGATCATTTCTGAAAAAGGAAAAATCAAAGAATTTTTTCACGGGTAATTATATTTTGAACTTAAACGCAGCGGCATTTACGCCTTTTATTGAACAAAAATCAAAAAAATTCATTTTTGCCTCTGCAAACCCAGCAAAAGTGGAGCCCGGGTATACAGCTTTACATAAAGAAATGATCAATCCGGCAATTGTTTAAAAATTATCCTTCAATTTATCCGAAAAGGAAATACCTCTCTTTTTCGAAAATCCAGCGAGAGCTGTTATTTTGTTGATCTGGCATGGAAAATATAAGTGCGAATACCGTATATGCAGTTGGTCTGCCCATTGCTTTTTTCCTCATTCTTCTGGAGGCGATTTACTCGGCATGGAAAAAACGCGGCTATTACAATTGGGGGGATTCCTGGGGAACTTGGGGATTATTTTTGGGAAATACCCTTATGATTCTCTTCACCCGGGCGCTTATCTTCGCCTTCTACCTCTTCCTTTATCAATTCTGCCTATTCGATCTAAAGCTCTACCTCCCTACCTGGGCCGTTTGGCTTTTTTCCTTCTTTTTGATTGACTTTACTTTTTACTGGTTTCACAGAGCTTCGCATCGTTCACGCTTTCTGTGGGCCATTCATATGAATCATCATTCCAGCGAGGAAATGAATTTTCTGGTAGCTTTTCGTCAGGCCTGGTTTGGGCCCCTGGCAAAGGTACCCTTCTTCCTGTTTCTCCCCTTGCTCTTTCTCGACCCAACAATTACAATTGTTTCTGGAGCCATAGCCACTTTGGTGGGTGTTTTGGGGCATACACGTACCGTTCCCAAACTGGGGCCTTTAGAATGGATATTTAACACCCCCTCCCACCATCGGGTTCATCATGGCAGCAATCCCGATTATATTGATAAGAATTATGGAAACTTATTCATCATTTGGGATCGTATGTTTGGGACTTTTGCAGAGGAAAAAGAAGCCGTAGTCTATGGACTGACAAAAAACGTGAATACCTTCAATCCCTGGAAGATCACCTTTATGGAATGGGTAGCTCTATGGAGGGATATAAAACAGGCGAAAAACTGGAAGCAAGGACTTCAACATATTTGGAAAGCCCCTGATTGGCAAGCAGAACAAGAAAAAAGATGAAAGACGAGAAAGCCGCAGTCGATAGAGAATGCCTCTTAAAGAAATGGCCCGGCAAAGGAGGCTGGACCTATGCAGAAATCCCGGAGATTCCGCAAGACAGGAAAGCTCCTTTTGGTTGGGTGACTGTCAGAGGGTGGATTGACGACTATGAATTAAAGAGATTCAAATTAATGCCTATGGGTAATGGGCAGCTATTCCTTTCTGTGCGTAAAGAGATTCGAAAGAAAATAGGCAAGGAAGCCGGAGATATGGTTAAAGTGCTTTTATATCCGGATTTATCTCATTTGGAAATTCCTCAGGAAATTATGGATTGTTTCGAACTGGAACCCAAAAAAACTTATGAGAATTTCATGAAGTTAACCGAAGGAGATCGAAAGCTTTATCTGGACTGGATTTATGATGCCAAGAAAGAGGAGACCAAAGTGGAGCGTATCGCAAAAATGATGGACAAGGTTTTGAAAGGGAAACGATTTTGGGATAAAGAGTAGGGGCAGCTCATGAGCTGCCCCTACTCCAACAATATTTGCTAATTAATCGAATGCTGCTGCAACAACTCCGCAGGCGTATAGTAGCCTTTCTTATCTTTCACCTGCTCTCTTACGGCTTTCACTTTTGAAGCACTGATAACAGGAGCCTTATTCCCAAAGGAGTTTCTCACATAGGTCAATACTGCCGAAAGTTCCTCATCATTGAGAAGCCCTTCATGCGGAGTCATAGGCACAAGACCATTGTACTTTTTCCCCATCAACTCCATCGGTCCCATCAAGCCTTTCAGGCTGAGCTTGATAAGCAATTCTTCCGATTTAGTAACCCATGGGGAACCGGCCAAAGGAGGGAATCCGGCTGCTGACAGTCCTTTACCATCTCCCTGATGGCAGGTAGAACAGAGCCCATCTCTTTGGTATACTTCTTTCCCTTTTACATACAAATCTTTATCAGCGCCTTCTAAGTGCGTTTTAATCTCTTTAGGAGCTCTTGCTTTCACAGCTTCCCCATTGAGGTGAGCCAAAGCTGTCACATGTGCATTGACGATCCATTCATCCAATGGCTTCTTCGCAGCTTCATTGACTATCTCCATTCCTGCCTCTTTATCCAACCAGGAAGCAGCCACTAAAGCCTCCAGACGTACCCGCCCATGATCATCCTGGGCTGCAGCAAAGAGTAAATCCCCCTGATCTTCTACCTGATGTCCTACATACCGCAAGACCTTTACGGCAGCAGCACGAACCCTGAAGTCTTTAGCAGAAAGAGCTTGTCTCAGGAGGTTCTGATTGACCTGATTCATCCCCCAGCTTACCCAAAGTCCTTCCAGCATATGGTGCTCATAACGAGCATCTGATTTATCCAAACCATCTGCCCAGGCTGCCAACTTGCTTAGTACCTGCTTGGGACTTCTGGCTCTCAATTCTCTTTTTGTCCTGTATCGAGTGCGGTATTCCGGCAGTTTCAGATTGTCCAGCAATTCATCGATACTGGCATCTGCCACTTTAGCAGGTGTCACCAATGGACGAGATGGATAGGTAATCCGATAGATACGACCATGAACATGATCTCTCAGCGGATCACGCGCATTGTGCTGCATATGGCCGATCAATACATTGTGCCAATCGATCAAATACAAAGAACCATCAGGCGCAAATTCCATATCCACCGGACGGAAATTCCCGTCGCTACTTTCCACCAGATTCTGGCGAAAGTTTACATCATATCCGGTTCCTTCATCTTTGAAAGAATGCTGTTTCATTCCCAGAAAACCAATATCATTATTGATCAGCATATCTCCCTGAACTTCATCCGGAAAATGACGGCTATGGATAAACTCCAGGCCTGAGGTAGGCCTTACTTTATGTTCATTCTTGATGAGGTCAAAAGACTTATGAGTAGCTACTCCATATAAGGGTTTGATCGTCCCTGGCATCATCCAGCGAACCGCCGGCCCGGAAGTTTCAGCAAAAATATTCTGCCCCCATTCATCAAAAGCGATTCCCCAGGGATTCGGAATTGACAGCTGAGCTGTTCTTTCCAAATGATGCCGTTGCGGATTATAGCGAAAGAATCCTCCATTCGTTCCGCGAACCGGACCATAAGCCGTTTCAACATTGGTGTGGAGAAAGACTCCCTCTCCCATGTATATAGCTCCAGATGGATCTGCAGTAAATGCGCTGATCACATGATGCGTATCATGGTCATCAAATCCACTTAGAATAATTTCTTTCTTATCCGCTTTATCATCTCCGTCTGTATCTGTAAGGAGGACCAGATTGGTTCCCTGTGATACATAGACTCCTTCGGGCGCAAATTCAAATCCTACCGGTATGTGGAGATTCTCTGCAAAAGTAGTTTGCTTATCTGCTTTGCCATCTCCATCTGTATCTTCTAGTATGATCAATTTGTCATTTGGCTTGGGATCGCCGGGACGCCAATGAGGATAGGTAGGCATCACAGCCACCCATAAGCGGCCTTTATTATCAAAAGAAAGCTGCATGGGATTGGCCAGGTCATTGAATTCTTTTTCCGAAGCGAAGAGTTCAATCTTATAGCCTTCCGGAACTGTCAGTTTACTTTCGGCTTCCTCCCCATACAAATAGCCTGCACTTCCTCTTCCGTAATCTCCAGTTTTGTAATTGGTCTCTACCACACCCAGAGTATGGGTATTTGCATCAGCAGCTGCAACATCCATACTCTCACCTTTTGCAGCGGCCCATATAGCCTGATCCCGGATGTCTGTCATCTCACGGATCTTTTTCAATTCATCGGGATAATTGTCAGGTCCAAAGGGATTGTACCTTCTTCCAAATACGTGAACCCCATTAGGGATTTTATAGTCATTGTGCCAAAGCCAGTTTTTCTCCTGTACAGCCTCATGAACCGCTTGCCTGTGTGCTTCTGCTGGAGATTCTTTACTCCCAAAAACTCCATCGGCCAGAAATTCGGAAAAGACTTTATACCCATCATCATTCATTTGAGCACCATCTATCGTCATGTCCTGAGCAGTACTAAACCAGGTCCGGGAAGGTCCGAATGCATCCAGGAATAATACCTGATTGGCTGCAGCTACCTCCTTGATCACCTGGGTATAGAGCTTCAGATTTTTATTTTCTTCTCTTCCACTGGGAAGATCGACCTTATAAGAAAGGTCTTCGAAAGAAATGGGAGAAATGAGTGCCAATTGTGGGGCTGATTCTCCATTGTATTTTTGTGAAAGGCTGTGTTTAACAAAAGCATCCAGTTCTCCGCGGAAATTTTCGAGTCCGGCTTCTCCCTGAAAGGATTCATTGTAGCCAAAGAAGGCTAAAATAATATCGGCCTCATGCCTGGTGATCCATTCGTCAGGCCGTTCGAAATGCCCAACACTTCCAGAAGGATTGGCAAGCTCGGTCTGGAAACTGTCTGCTCCGGGAAAAGCCCAGGGAGATTCTCTTCCCGAATGAGGCCTGAATCCGGGAGTATTTCCCCCATCACACATATTTCGGATATATAATGCACTATCCGGATATCGTAGCTGCATCTCTGTTTCGAAATAACCATAGTTCATCATGCGTGAACCCAAATTATTTCCAACAAGAATGATGTGATCTCCTTTTTTCAAACTTAGGGAGGGCCCTTCTTCTTCACAACTTTGAGTGAAAAAGAGGAGTAAGACAGAAATAATAAAAATTGAGGAAAGACGGGACACTTTTGTCCCGATGGTAGAATTAGTAGTCATAATAGCTGTATTGTAGAGCATTTGCTTCTCGCCTAAATTAAACAAAATGTCGATGCCAGTAAATGAAATTTATATAAAGCCTCTACAATGACACTTTATGAAAAGAAGCTCGTCGATTTATCCCTATTTTGAATTCCTTATTTTTGCTTAGTCATGGAAAACAAAAACATGGAATTTATCCCTATTAGCAATCGGCCGGAACAGCTCAAAGATTTCGAGAAAAATCCGGAAGCCAGGGCTATTTTCAACTTTACTCAATCCTATTATCAGCAAATTGGATTTACGCCCCCCTGGCATGGATACTTTGCGAAACTGGACGGAATCCTTGTTGGTACAGCAGCATTTAAAGGAAAGCCCAAAGACAATCAAATTGAAATCGCCTATGGAACCTTTGAATCCCATAGACAGAAAGGAGTAGCAAGTGAAATGTGCCGAAAACTCTTAGAGTTGGCCCTGCAAAGCGATCCCGGCTTGCGAATCACTGCACGAACCCTGATGGAGGAAAATGCCTCCACAAAAATCCTGAGAAAAAATGGCTTTCAATTCGTCGGCTCCGTCATAGATCCGGACGATGGAGAAGTTTGGGAATGGGTTTATTCCCCTTAACTTAGTTCTGACACATTTTGAAACCGAAAAATACTATTACATGCTACGTCTATCTACTATCATCCTGGGAATTATCCTTTTTTGTGTTAATGATCTGGCAGGACAGGAGGCTCATCGTCGCTGGAGAAAGATGAACCAGATCCGTTCTGATAAATTTGACCTCATTTTACCGGAAGTCATGCGGGAGAATGGGATCGATATGTGGATCATCACCAATCGCGAAGGAAATTATGACCCCTTGTATCAGGATATGGGAGCTGGTTATACTTCTGGGAATGGCTATTATATTTTTACAGATAAAGGAGGAGACAGGATCGAAAGGGCTGCTTTAGGAATCAGTGGATACCTCCTGGAAGAAGGAGGATTGTATGACTATTTCGGCGGGGCTGGAGAATTGGCGGATTTTGTAAAGGAAAGAGATCCTCAAAAGATTGGCCTGAACATTTCGAAAAACTTCGGAGGCGCAGATGGACTTTCTCATTCAGAATACCTGGAATTGACAGAAATATTGGGAAAGAAATATGTCGATCGTTTTACTTCAGCCGAAAAGCTCACTTCTGACTTCCGATCAAGAAGAGTAGCCAGTGAAATTGCAGCTTATGGCGAAGCCGGAGAACTTTCCTACCAGATCGCTGAAAAGGCTTTTTCAAATGAGGTTATCACTCCTGGAGTTACTACTTTGGAAGATGTAGCCTGGTGGATGCTGGACCAACTTCATGCAAATAATCTGGGATCTTCCTTTGGTATGCCCTCCGTCTATATAACCGGCCCCAATGGCATAGAAGCCACCTCCACAGATCGCATTATCCAAAGAGGGGATATTCTTATGCTGGATTGGGGAGTAGGATTGATGAATTTCTATACGGATATGAAGCGAGTTGCCTATGTATTGAAGGAAGGAGAGACCGAAGTACCTGAAAGCATCAAATATGCTTATGAACAAGGACTTAAGGCCCGTCAGCATATTACGAATAGTATTAAAGCAGGCATTACTGCAGCACAGGCTGAGAAAGATATTTATGAGGCTCTGGTAGCAGGAGGTTTTGCGCAAATGAAAGAGTTTAATAAACCGGGAACTTCAGACAAAACAGATATAATCATCGGTTGCCATTCCGTAGGAAACTGGGGACATGGGATCGGACCTTCTATTGCTTTCTTCAATCCTGTCAGATTAGGATATGAGTTGAAAGTCGGCAATCTATTATCCATAGAACTTTTCGCCTACACCAAAATCCCGGAATGGGGCGGGAAGAAATTGAGAATCCCTTTAGAAGATGATGCTGTCGTAACTACCCGAGGAATAGAATGGCTCTATCCGGTAAATAGAAAAGTGCTGGTAATAAAGTAAAATAAGGCCGAAAAAATCCGGGGAAAGGGTTTCTGTGCTATGATCATTGCACTAAAGGTGCATGTATCTGGCAAAGCTCCTTCTTTCCGGCTGGATAAGCATCACAAGTTTATTTTCCCCCGGACAGCTCAATTGTCTGTCTTCTCAGGGGCCTTTGGTCATTTCGAGGATGGGCTGTGCGGAGGATTGTGTGCCGAGAAATCTTGTACCAAATGGATGCCAGTAATACATGATCTTTCAGCCCTGCAAGCCCTCACACTTTCAAACTTCGAGATGACGGGGCCTTTGGTCATTTCGAGGATGGGATGCGCCGAGGATTGTGTGCCGAGAAATCCTGTACCAAATGGATTGCAGTAATACACGATCTCTCAGCCCTGCAAGCCCTCACACTTTCAAACTTCGAGATGACGGGGCCTTTGGTCATTTCGAGGATAGGATGCGCCGAGGATTGTGTGCCGAGAAATCCTGTACCAAATGGATCTCTGTAATACACGATCTCTCAGCCCTGCAAGCCCTCACACTTTCAAACTTCGAGATTTGCTAGAGATCCCAGCTCTTGTGTTAAGGCCGGGATGACAATTTTTTCTATTTGGGTATACAGTGATGGAAATAAAAAGCGAAAGGGACAGATCCATGTCTGTCCCTTTCGCATCATAATAAGCATCAATCTATTCAAACCCTATTGAATGTCAATGTTGACTTCAGGCTTTTGAGCGGCCTCTGTTTTGGGTACGGTAACGACCAGGATACCGTCTACAAACTTCGCTGAAATATTGTCCTTATCGACTTTGTGACTCAGTTCGAAAGAACGCTCAAAAGACTTGATGGGATACTCCTGTAGCACAAAGTTGGGCCTGTCCTCTTTCGGCTCGCGCGTCCCGCTGATATACAGCATATCATCTACCACAGATACCTTGATGTGCTCTTTAGGATAAGTTACCGCATGAACCATTAATTCATATTCGGTTTCCCTCTCAATGACATTCACAGGGATATTGTATTTGGGCCTTCTCCAGCTTCCTCCTTCATTCATAAAATGCTTGAATTTTCTTTTTGCTCTGGCTCTTGCTTTGCGTCCTCTTTCACGCATTTGCTCATCATCTTCGGGCCATTGCCATCCATGTTTCCAGTGATTAAACATATTTTTTAAAATTAAATTTTTAGTGAGTTTTAGTGTGTTTGTGTATTAGGGTGTTAGCGCTTTTTAAAACTACTCTAACACACTAACACCCTCGTACATTAACACGTTCACTAATACAGTCGTACTACTCTTTCTTTTACTTTAAATTATTTTCACTTTTTTTAATCTACTCCAAAAAACTCCTCAAAAATCAGCTGCAATCGCTCCCGTAAATGTCGAACTGCATAGCCTTTTCGGGAAATAATGGTCTTGAGATTCTCTCCTCTCCTTTCGGCAATCTCTCTTAGGGTTACTCCTTCCCATTCATTGAGGATAAAGACTTCTCTTTGTTTTTCGGGTAAGGCATCCAGGGCTTCGTACATATCTTCCCAGAATTGCTCCCGGAGAAAATCCATTTCCGGACTTTCATCCGACTCCAATAAAGAATCAATCAGATAGGCATCTCCTTCTTCCTCTTCATACACATAATCCTCCAGCCAATCAGCCGATTTCTTACGATAAGAATCTATGACCTTATTGCGAGCTACCCGATATAACCAGGCTCGTGTATTCTCTATCTTTCCATTCGGAAGATTTTTGCTGAGCTGGTACCAAACTTCCTGAAGTATATCCTCTGTGTCCTCCTCCGAAGCCAAACGGGATCTAATAAAGGATTTCAGGGGAGCCTGATATTCCTCTATGATCTGCGTGATTGACTGTTTGCTCCGCGCACTCTCTTCGCTCATATATACTTGCTGACGTTTCAGCCTGAATTTTACTTTATTTTATTTTTCCTGATGGTCAATTGGACCAAAGCCGCAACCTCGATCTGCTTTCCTTGTCAATAAATGAACAAGCCTAATACCTAAATCTTATGAAAGCCCTGCAATTCGTCCTTTTGCTAGCTTTCTGCACGCCGGTTTTTGGACAAAACCTCAGTAAAGAAGCTAGTCTCTTTATCAAAAAACACACTTCGGTTCTCTCTCGTGACAAGAACTTCCAATTAACAGACTGGAAGAACGTACTCAAGGATGTAAGAAAATCCCGATTGGTTTTGATCGGAGAAGCAAATCACGGCTCACGTGAAATGTTTGAAGTCAGAAACAGCCTGATCAGGAGTCTTCACAAAAAACTGGACTTTGATGTTATCTTATTTGAGTCGGGCATCGGTGAACTCATTTTACCCAATTGCCAGAAGGCAACCAAAACAGCTGCTGAATTGACGAGAGGTCTTTTTGGCATTTGGCAAACCTCGGCTTTCGAAGAATTGATGGCCTTTGTGAAAGAGGAGGAAATTGAGATTGCCGGTTTTGATGTGCAAAGGTCAGGGGGATCCTTTCAATATTTACTCCAGGAATGTGCTGGTCAGGCCCTGATTCCTTCCGCGAGATATACAAATATTGAAAATCGCTTTAGTTCCCTTTCAAAATCTCTTAGCCAGCGAAAACCTTATGAAGAATTGAAAGATGAGACGGAATCTCTAATCAGAGATTATCACAAACTGGCTGCTGAACTGAAGCGCAAGTCTCCCTATAAAAAGACCAAAAAATATAAACTCACCCAAAGGGTTCTTCAAAACCGTATCGGCTACCTCAGCTATTATCTGGACTTTGTCAAAGACAAGGATTGGAACAAAAGATGGGCAGCCCGAGACTCTATCATGGCCAGTAATGTAGCCTGGTTAGCAGAAGAAATTTACCCAAAGAAAAAGATCATCATCATCGGACATAATTATCACATCGCTAAATACAATGAGAAAGAACTGGTGATGGGCGAACTCTTAAAAGAGACCTATGGAGATACCATGTCTTCGATTGGAGTTTTTGCGAGAAGCGGGAGGTATGCAGGTAATTATCGCGAAGAAAAGAAAATAGAAGCGCCAGAGGACAGCAAACTCAACCTCAAACATGCCATGGCGGAGATAGATGCCTTTGCTACCTATTTAAAGATTCCCAAAAAGCCGGGTAAAGGAAATGAATGGCTCTTCCATAAAATCGAAGTGGAGGATACCTTTATCAATTTGAGTGGAGATAAGTATATGAACCTTTCTTTGCATTTCGATGGACTGATTTTTCTGGACGAGGTTTCTTTACCCAATTTTATTAGTCAGTTGGAGTAAGGGGAATGACTTATCCTCACTTTCCAAACAACTCGTGTCACCCTGACCGAAGTGGAAGGGTCTAAAGCTCTTTTCACAAACATATCTATTCTCCTGTAGCATTAATAATGGCTAAAAGGTAATTGAGGTCCCTCCACTACGGTCGGGATGACAATGTACATTGAGAATAAAACAGCTTGTCATCCCGGAATCTATGTAGATGTCCGGGATCTCTAGCTTTAATTGTTGCAGCTAGAGGTCCTGGCTCTTGGAGTAAGGCCGGGATGACAGATTTATTTAGCTGGACCAGTTTTAGTTTATCTTAAGCTTGTTAACAAACTCCCTCCCCAATCGTCTTCTGAAAAAATAAATACATGAGACGATTCCTACTAAGTATTATACTTTCGGCTTTGAGCCTTTCCCTCTTTGCTCAAGCCAAACCCAATAAAATATCTGCTAAACAGGCCAAGGAAGATCTGGACTATTTATACACTACCCTACAACAAACCCACTATGATCTCTATGTTAATACGGAGAAAGTGGTCTTTGATAAGCGTTTAGAAGAATTGAAAGCAGGATTGACGGATTCCGTTGATATGCTGGATTTCCACCGCCGGGTTCAGCCTTTTGTAGCTCTCTCAGAATTGGCCCATTGTTCCAGTGAGTTTCCCTTCCAAACAAACTATGGCCCTTATATTCAAAAAGGAGGAAGCCTTTTCCCATTTTCCATGGATATGGAAGGCAAAAGAGTACTCATCAACGAGAACTATTCTGAAAGAGAAGAAATTGAGCAAGGAGACGAACTTGTTTCGATCAATGGAAAACCCATAGCATCTGTCATGGCAGATATGTATGCGCATCTTTCGGGCGAAAGTCAGTACCTGAAAAATAGCCTAATCAATCAATTGGAATTTGCGCGAGTATATTGGTTGGTGTATGACGAAGTAAAGCGCTTTGAACTGCAGCTGATAAGAAAAGCAGATAAGAAGCAATACTCGATACAGCTTGAAGCAAAAGCAGCAGCAGAAGTGGAAGAACATTTTGAAAAAAAAGAATATCTCTTCGACTTAAGTCGGGAATTTAAATTCATCGAAGACATTGCCTACCTCAAACCGGGCTTATTCCTAAATCAATCTGCTGATGGAAATACTTCTGAGCACAATACCTTTGACAAAAGCGAATTCGTCCAATTTATTGATTCAAGTTTTGCGCAAATTCTATCGTCAAATAGCGAACATCTCATCATCGACCTAAGAGGAAATCCAGGCGGAGATAATTCTTTCAGTGATTATATGTTATCCTATTTTGCACATGAAGCTTTCTGGTTCTGTTCTGAATTTCATGTGCGGACTTCGGAGATTACTAAAAAGTTTTGGGAAGGAGTGGAGCAGGAAAATCTGAAGGGAATGCGTAGCCAGATTCTTGAAAATAAAAATGGCGCGCAATTTCAGATTCCCTTTGGCACCTATGAACCCCTTCCCGTTCAGCAACGCTATCATGGACAAGTTTACGTCCTCATCAATCGCTACAGCTATTCGAATACCGTATCAACAGCCGCCATTATCAAAGATTATGGTTTCGGGACTATTTTGGGAGAAATCACAGCTGACACGCCGACAAGTTTTGGAGCCGTTCACCAATTTCCTCTCCCCCACTCCCGGATTAACATCACCTTTCCCAAGGCCCTCATAATCAGGCCAAATGGTAGCCGAAACCTCATAGGTGTTCGCCCAGACTTTCCTATAAAAGAAGTTCGCAATAATGGGGTAGATGATGTACTGGAAGGCACGCTCGAATTTATCAGAAACAGACAACAATAAGGCTTTTTCGACGAAGGCCATCATCCTTTATGCCTATGAAAAAATTTCAGTAGAATTTTCCTTGAATTAGTTTTAGCTTCGCAAAATTTCCAGGGAACAATGCCAGCGGACCGGTCGTTGTTTCAGAACTTACATCTGACGATAAGCTATAAGGAATGATGAGATCTTTATTCATCCTACTGTTTTTCATACCCGTGTTTTTGCTGGCCCAAAACAAGCCCGGCACAAAAATTCATATCAAAAAGGCAAAAGGAAAAATCACCATTGATGGTGTACTCGATGAAGCAGACTGGCAGACAGCACAAGTCGCTGATAACTGGTACCTCAATTTTCCGGTAGATACAATCAAGCCTTCTGTCAAAACCATTGCCAGAGTAACCTTCGATGATGATTTTCTCTACGCTTCATTTGAATGTGAAGATGATGAAACGCCGGATATCATCACCTCTTTGCGAAGAGACTTTGATTATCCACTCAATGACAATGTTGGTTTTGTCATTGGCCCATTCAATGACTACCTAAATGGTTTCTTCTTTACCCTCACTCCTGCAGGCGTACAAATGGAAGGGGTGATGTCAGGCGGGGGATCCAGCGATGGCTCTTTCAATACCTTCTGGGACAATAAGTGGTATTCTAAAGTAGTTCGGGAGCCCAATAAATGGACGGTAGAAATGGCCATTCCTTTTAAGAGTTTTCGCTATAAGAGTGATCTCAAAGAATGGAACATTGCTTTCGACAGACAAGACCTGAAACGCAATGAGAAATCTTCATGGATACAAACTCCCATTCAGTTCAATACTGCTTCTATGGCCTTTGCAGGACAGTTGGTATGGGATGACCCCATTCCTCCTGCTAAAACCAATATTTCGGTAATCCCCTATATAGCGGGAAACAGATCTATAAATAAACTCGATCCCGAAGCAGAGCCGGCATCGGATTTCCAGGCGGGATTTGATGCAAAAGTGAGTGTGACACCTTCGATGAATCTGGACCTGACCTTTAATCCGGATTTCTCACAGGTTGAAGTAGACCAACAGGTACTCAATTTGACTCGTTTTGAAGTCCAATTTCCGGAGCGGAGGCAGTTCTTTCTTGAAAACAGCGACCTCTTTGCTGATATGGGATTTCCTATGGTTCGTCCCTTTTTCTCCCGTAGGATCGGTATTGCTCAGGACAGTTCGGGGCTATTCAGAAGGCTCCCCATTTTATATGGTGCGCGTTTGAGTGGATCTTTGGATGAAAATTGGCGAATGAGTGTTCTGAATATGCAAACCAAGGCAGAAGAGTCGATCGGTTTGCCTGCACAGAATTATACGGTCGCTACTCTTCAACGCAATCTCTGGCAGCAATCCAGTGTTTCTCTGAGTTGGGTGAATAAACAAAGCCTGGGCGTAGGAGAAAATGATACGAGCGAATTCTTCCACCCAACCATCTTTCCAGAAGTTCCCGTAACAGGCAATGGTTTTAGAAGAATCCGAAATAACTTCAATCGAGTCCTGGCTGCGGATGTAGAGATTAGAAGTAAGGATAATAAGTGGTACCATAGTTCTTATTTCGGAAAGTCCTTTGATCCCATCTATGATGATAAAAGCTTTTCTATGTCCACTTTCTGGAGATATGCCAGTCAGAGATGGGATGTTTTTGTTGGTAATTTCGTTGTACAGGACAACTTCAATGCAGAGGTAGGTTTTGTTCCCGGACAATCCGTTTATCCCGGACAGATCGGTTTCTTTAGCCAGGGATCATATAAACATTATCCCAAAAAGGGACCGCTGGTATTTCTGGGGCCGGCCTATGAAGCCAATCAAAATTATATACCTGGAGGAACTTTGACTGATCAATCTTATCTGCTCACCTATGAGTTTAGCTTTAAGAATACAACTCAATTGGCCGTAGGGTATAGCCGGACATATCAGCAATTGACCTTTGATTTTAATCCAACCTTTAATCCAGCCTATGATAAGTACCTCGCTGGAGAAGAATATTCCTGGAACAATGTTGGTTTTTCTTTTCAAAGTGATACCCGCAAGACCGTCAATCTGGCATTAGAAGGAAGATACGGAGGCCTTTATAATGGAACCCGGCTCAATTTGAGTGGCAGATTGAATGCCAGATATCAACCCTATGGAAATATCTCATTGGTTTTTGATTACAATAAACTTGACCTTCCGGACAATTACGGGCAAGAGGATTTCTTTCTCATTGGGCCGAGGATAGACCTGACCCTAACGGATGCGATTTTCCTCACTACTTATTTTCAATACAATAGCCTGATTGATAACATAAATCTCAATGCACGCTTTCAATGGCGCTATCAACCTGCATCGGATTTCTTCATTGTTTATACAGAGAACTATTTCCCACAGGATTTTGGTAGCAAGAATCGGGCACTTGTATTCAAATTGACCTATTGGATTAACCTCTAAATTTGTAAAAAATCGGGCTTTTCAGGCTCAAAACTGGAAGTTTGTGCTTTTTTTGACTATATACGGGTCATTTCCCCAATCATGAGATTATCCCCATATATCATACCTCTTTTCCTGCTCTTTGTGGCTTGTGAATCAGAGCCTGAAATTATAAGCAAAAGCCTCTTCAATGGCACTGATTTGAGTGGCTGGTACATGGATGTACCGGATCTCGAAAGTGATAGTAGTTTACAAAAACCCTTCCTGGTAAGAGATGGAAAACTCATAAGCCTCGGCCTTCCTAATGGGCATTTGATTAGTGATTCTTCTTACAGCAATTATCGGCTGGAGGTAGAGTATCGCTTTGCCAATGATCCCGGCAATTGTGGGGTGCTCGTTCATGCCTCAACTCCCCGGTCATTGTATGAGATGTTTCCAAAATCTATAGAAGTTCAAATGTATCACGAAAATGCCGGCGACTTCTGGTGCATTGTGGAAGACATCAAAGTTCCGGATATGGAAGCCCGCCGTGGCCCGAAAGAGGAATGGGGCATCCGTGAAGGAAAGAAAAGGCGTATCCTGAATCTGACAGATGGCTCCGAAAAACCTTTGGGCGAGTGGAACGCCATGAAGATCGAATGCCTGGGAAATGAGATCAAGGTTTGGGTAAATGGAGATTTGGTGAACTATGGCTACGAAAGTACAGCCAGCTCCGGGCAGATCGCTTTGCAGGCAGAAGGAGCAGAGGTCGAGTTTAGGAAGGTGTTTTTAACTGAGATTACTGCCTTGAGTGGAGAAAAGAAGCAGGAATAGGCACGATCAATACTTGTTTAGCCTTAATGAGCTCATATGAACCCTTCCCTTCAAAAAGAATTCCATTCCTTCGAGCAAAAGAAAGTAGAACTCCTCAGAAAACTGGATAGTTATTCAAATCCGACCTTATCCCAAAGACCGGATGAAAGCACCTGGTGTGTTTTGCAGGTACTGGATCATTTGGAGAAAATCGAGTTGGCTACGATCAATTATCTCGAGAAAAAATTAAGTCATAATGCTCCTTTAAAAAAAAGTGGATTCATGACTTCGTTTAAATCTTTCGCTCTGCACAATGCTCTCCGCATTCCCTTTGCAAAATACCGGGCACCCAAGCGCCTGATGGGAGGAGATGAGCCTCGAAATTATGAGGAAATAAAGGAAAGTTGGACGGCTACTCGTCAAAAGCTAGAGGAGATTCTTGAGCCCATGAGCGAAGAACTCATTCATGCCGAATTTTTCAACAATCCCAATGTCGGCCGGATCAAGATTATTCAGCAAATGAGTTTTTTGAATCTTCATTTCGATCGACACCGTAAACAGGTAGATAAGATTATCTCTCAAGTTGATACCTAGTCATGCTTTCACACTACACCGTCAAAAGCCTCTTTCTCCTTTCGATTTGTATCCTGTTTATTTCTTGTGAGGGGACGAAAGAAGAAAGCAAGCGCCCACTCCCCGATTTTCAAGTTCTTAAGCCCTTCGTCCTTCAGCAAGAAGGGCCTGAAATTCATCAATACTGGGAGTTTTCAGATGAAGCAGGACTTTGGGAAACGGATTTTCAAATTCCGGAGGCCATACAGATCTTTCGTGATTCTTTATTAGGAGCTATCGGTCCGGATAGCCTGGAATTTATGTTGAAGCGGGAGCGCAGTGTCACAGCAAAGAGTGATCTCCCCCTCGATAGCCTGGACAATTGGCAGATCGTCCATCAGGGATATGCGGGAAGGATACGCGACATCAATTATCTGGAAGCCCAGATTCTCAATTATCAAATCAGTCGTTTTCCTCTCCTCAGTCATCCGACAGAGTTTCATGGATTTATCCTGAATAATGAAGAGGCTGATTTGATTCGGGTGTATATCTCAGCCAGTGATGCTCCCTTTCCTCCCAAGCCCTATGCAGTAACGGATCAGGTAGATAGTCTCACACAAAAAGATTGGGAGCTCATTTATCACCTACACAATCACTACAGAGAACCCGAAGAAAATTACCTGGGAGCCATGGGTCCCAGTATGGCTGATGCCCATTATTTCAAAAACCTGCATAAACGCGTAGGCCTGGGACATGCCCTGGTTACCAATGGATATACGACCTGTGTGATCAAAGCAGAAGAATTGCCGACCTTTAACTCTCATTGATAGGATTATGATACGCTACCTACTACTTACCGCTTTATTCTTTGGAGCCAGCTTTCATATGCTCCACGCCCAGCAAGATTTTCAAAGTCTTCACAAAGTTTGGATCAAGGACTTTAATGATGGTAAATATTCTCAGCAGTTTTGGGAGAAAGCCAGCCTTTTTCTGGAAGGCAAAGTATTTCAGGGGAAAGATGAGTCCTATGGCAAACTCTTGATATATCGCTCTCAAATCAAAAATATCCAGTCTTATGAGCAGCTCGCTCTCATTCCTCATCGGCAAAACAACTATTTCGAAATGGGGATTTACAAAAGCCAAAATGGGAAATATGCATCCATTGTGGGCTGGAAGAGGATCAGTGGTAAATGGTTGAGAGAGATTCAGATCCTTTACCAGCTTGAAACAGACTCAGAGACTCCCTTAACAGAAATGATAAATAGCTATGCGGAAGCCTGGATGAAATATTCCAATGCGCACGATCATGCCCAGCTGATAGAAGTAGTATACAGTCCCGAGGCAGTTTATGTAAATGGCGGCAGAGTGGATGTCGGAAGAAAAGAGATCATTGATCGATATGCCTATATGTCCAATCCTAATTGGGAAATCCAACTCATTCCCGTCAAGCAATTGAAAGTACAGGACGATATTCTCTTTGAAATTGGCAGGTACGAAAGTACGGGCACGGGCCATTATGTGATCGTTTGGGAAAAGCAAGAGTCCGGTCAATGGCAAGCCTGTCTGGATTTCAATTTCTAGTTCTATGCTCTACATGGTTCATGACAAAAAAGAGCTCCTTCCTTTTCTGTCCCAAAATCCTGAATTATACATTTATCTCTACGGCGACCTGGACGATTTCTTCTGGCCCAAGACCATTTGGTATGCCTTAAAGTCCAAGGATAAAATAGAGGCACTTGCCCTCCTTTATGTAGGCATGAAAACGCCTACCCTCCTGCTCTTTCATGAGGGAGATCCTGCAATGGCTTTGACTTTACTCGAGGAAATACAATCATTCTTACCCAATAGTTTCTACAGCCATCTTAGTGAATCTATCCAGCCTTTCTTCGAGAAGGATTTTAGCATACATCATCCTGCCTTACATACAAAGATGGCCTTAGCCAAAAAAGTGGGGCCAATTGATGATGAAAATATTCGCTTTTTGTCAGAGGAAAATCTTCCCTCCATCTACTCCCTTTACCAAGCATCCTATCCCGGCAATTGGTTTGATCCCCGTATGCTGGAAACTGGAAAATACCTGGGCTATTGGCAAGAGGGAAAGCTTACAGGAATCGCAGGTATCCATGTCTACTCCGCAGAATATCAGGCAGCTGCTTTAGGCAATATCACCACGCATCCCGATCACAGAGGCAAGGGGATTGCTGGAAAGTTGACTCAGCAACTTTGCTATGAATTGCAAAAGACTGTCCGTTATATCGGTCTCAATGTTAAAGCGGATAATGGAGCTGCGATCAAGGTTTATGAGCGTATTGGTTTTGAGAAAATTGGCTTTTATGTGGAGAGTTTAATGGAGAGGAAAGGATAGTGTTGTGGTGTTTTAGTGTTGTAGTTTTCTTCTATTTCTTATTTCTCCATTCCTTGTTCCTTGTTCTGACTTTTTTTGATTGTTCTTCCATCTTTTTTAGAAAAAGATGGAGTCAAAAATCGCAGCGCCAAGAACCAGCCACACTCTCCGCCCCATTTCCCGATTGGCGCTGCCGAGCCATCGCGCCTGGGGGAGAGGTGTTTGGGTATTTGCGTATTAGAGTGGTGTTTGGACTCTACTTCTCATTTCTCCATTCCTTGTTCCTTGTTCCTTGTTCCTTGTTCCTTGTTCCTTGTTCCTTGTTCTGACTTTTTTTGATCGTTCTTCCATCTTTTTTAGAAAAAGATGGAGTCAAAAATCGCAGCGCCAAGAACCAGCCGCACTCGCCGCCCCATTTCCCCATTGGCGCTGCCGAGCCATCGCGCTTGGGTAGTGGGTGGGAAAGATTCAGATTTATAATCAACTTTAACACGTCAACACTTCCCCTGGCGCGACGGGGCCCCGCTGCTGCATCGGGTGCGGGGGCTGGACTGTGTGGCTGGTTTGCAGCAGCTTGATTTTTGCTTCTTTTCATCTAAGGAAAAGAAGAAGAAACCACTTTCATCTCAGAAAAAAGAAAGATTACATCCCTCCTATTAACTGCGGAAAAACCTTCGCAACTTTCCCCAAAACATACTTCCCATAAGTGCCTTCAAATTCATGTACACTGGCACCATCCCAACGCTCCGATTTATCATCAACCTTTTGCTCAACATGTGCCAGATCAATCGGCTTAACTTCTGCATGGAAATTAGGATCGAAAAAGAAGGGATAGGAATAGCGACTTTTTCCACTGCGGTTGAGCACGCGATGCGGAGTCGAACGATAGTATCCTCCTGTCATGCGATCCAGCATATCGCCGATGTTGCAAATGAACGATCCTTCGATATAGGGAGCCTCGATCCATTGATTTTGAGTTTTTACCTGTAGTCCTCCTACCCTATCCTGCTTGAGAATCGTGAGTACTCCATAATCTGTATGCTCGCCTACCCCCCAAAGTTCTTCTTCCAGGCTTTTGGGAGTAGAAGCCGGATAGTGGAAAATTCTGAATAGGGTCAGGGGATCATAGGTAAAATGTCTTTCGAAATAACTCTCCTCCAGACCCAAACTCAGGGAAAGCCCTTCCATGAGTCGATGGCCTAATTGCTTCACGGCATCCATATATTCCAGCACAACTTCTTTCAGTTCGGGGATTGCTGCGGGAAATAGATTTCTTCCATGCATAGGGAGACCTGCTTTCACCCGAGTGTCCTCCTCCCCCAGTTCTGAGCCAAAATACAGGCCTTCTTTCATATCTGGCTTACCAGAAGTCAATTCATCTCCAACTGGAAAAAAGCCCCGCCAGGCTCTCCCTCCCAATTCCATCCTGATCTTCATCTTCTCCTCATGGGACAGGGCAAAAAATTGGGCACTCAAAACTTCTATCCTTTCCTGTAGCGATTCTAAAATTCCATGTCCCACCACATAGAAAAATCCAAATTTCCGGCAGGCAGTAGAAAGTTCCTGAGCAACAAGCTTTTTATCCCCTCCTTTTTCAAGCAAAGGAGAAACATCTATCAGAGGTACACGAAGAGATTCCGACATAAGCAATCATTTACCTAAAAATACAGCCTCCTTTTCTTTCTCCCAATTCCAACTTTCCCTCAGTTCCCTACCTCTTTCTGCATACACCTATATTATAAGGCATGAACTCCCTACTTCAGACTTTCACCCTGGCTTTCGTCCTGGTCTTGCTACTACCCTCCTGCGTAGACAAACATTTACAAGAGAGTCCTTATGATTCTCATCCGGAAAAAGTTGGGAGTCGCTATTATAGCTGGACCGATTGGAATCGTGCAGATGAGATTTATGAAGCAGGAGCATACAGAGAAGTGCTGGTGCAATTGTGGTACCCGACACATGACAAGCTGACAAAAGAATTTAAGGAAGCTCCCTATATGCCTTTTTTGGAAGAGGCAAAACCTCATTTAACTTCCTGGTCTGAAGAAGATTTTCAATTGGTGAATGAAATAAAAACAAAAGGACTGCTGGGCGCTCCCATCTTAAAAGCAGAGAAAAAATATCCCCTGATCCTTTTTGCTCCTGCACTAGGAGCTCATAGTAGCTATTATACCACTTATGCGGAGAGATTTGCACAAGAGGGCTATATCGTTATGGGGGTAAATGTTAAATACGAGAGTGAGTATGTACTCGGAGAGAACAAAAAAGTAAGCGTAAGCAATCTTCAGTTTCACGATAGCCTGAAGACCTTAAAAATCCCGGAAGAAATCACGGCAGAAGGATACCGGGAGGCAAAGGCTGACAGGCTAAGATTTGTTTCACAGGATCTGATTTTTGCCCTCAATCAATTAGCCAAAGAAGAAGAGCTGGAAGCTATCATCGACTTTGACAATATTGGCGTTATGGGACATTCTATTGGAGGATTTGCGGCTGTCTATGCTGCGAGGGCAGACCAACGCATAAAAGCCTGCATCAATCTGGACGGAACTCCTCCGCCCGAGTCTTTGGAAGAAGGTATGGAGCAGCCTTTACTTTTTGTAGAAGATCTGACGGACTATAAAAATCATGCTGGCTATAAAATTCTATTTGACAGAAGAGAAGGTCTGTGCAAAAAGGTCAAATCCGAAGCCTATCGGGTGTTAATCGGAAACACCAATCACAGTGGGTTTTATAGCAGTAATATTCGCTTTGCAGATAATGAGGAAGAAAAGAAAATAGCTTCACGGCCGATAGAAATCACTTATACTTATAGTGCTAAATTCTTTGACAAATTTCTGAAAGGAAAGAAAGAGACAATAGAAGCTATGAGTTCTGATAGCCTGGAAGTCTTTGTATTTGAATAAGAAAGCTCCTAGATTGATTTGGCCTAAATCAATCATCTTATGTTGACTCATCTACTTCGCTGCTTCTTATTCATTGCTATTTTAGGAATAAATACTGCTTCCAATTTTCGGCCTCAACTTGAAAAACCAAATATCCTTTGGATTACCAGCGAGGATATGAATGCCTTTATCGGAGCTTATGGTGATGCGCTCGCCCACACTCCCAATCTCGACAAGCTGGCCAGTGCAGGAGTAAAGTATACCCATGCCTTTGCAACTGCTCCTGTCTGCTCTCCTTCCAGATCCTGCTTGATTACCGGTGTTTATGCCACCAGCCTGGGCACTCAGCACCTACGATCCGTAATCGAAATTCCCAAAAAGATTCGCCCCTTTCCTAAATATCTGCAACAAGCTGGATACTATTGTAGCAATAGAGGTAAGATGGACTACAATTTTGTTGACAGAGATATCTGGGATGACGAAAGCCCCAAAGCCCACTGGAGAAATCGTCCCGAAGGCAAGCCCTTTTTCTCTGTTTTCAATATTATGACTACCCATCAATCTCAGATATTCGGGACTGACGAAGCCTTCCACAAACGCTACGGCTCTAAATTGACAAATGCGGAGAAACAGGATCCGGATAAGATGAATATCCCACCCTACCATTTCGATAGCCCTACAGTCAGGAAGCTTTGGGCCCGATACTATGAATGTGTTGCTTTGATGGATCGGGAAGTAGGCAGAATTCTCGCGGAACTCGAAGCAGATGGTTTAGCAGAAAATACCCTTGTTTTTTACTATAGTGATCATGGTACAGGCATGCCTCGTTCCAAGCGAGCTTTATACGATTCCGGTTTGCGGGTTCCCTTGATAATACGAGCCCCTAAAAAATGGCAAAAAGAATTGGGTCTCGTAGCTGGAAGTAGCAATTCTGAATTGGTAAATTTCGCAGACTTTGCGCCCACAGTCCTTCATTTAGCGGGCATAGACATTCCAGACTATATGGAAGGAATTCCCTTTCTCGGAAAAGAGAAAAAGACCCAGGAATATGCCTTTGGTCATGCTGATCGGGTTGACGAAGCCTATGAAATTGCCCGAACCGTAAGAGGAAAAAAGTATCGATATATCCGAAATTATCTTCCTCATCTTCCTTTAATCCAGGACAACTTTTATACCGATCAGTCAGAGATCATGAAAGAGTTGAGAAGAATTAAAGCAGAGGGAAAATTCACTCCTGCCCAGCAGAGTATGTGGCTATCCAGAAGAAAAGCGGAAGAACTTTATGATACAGAAAATGATCCCTATGAAACCAACAATCTCGCAGGAAATCCCGCGTATATCGACATCTTAACAAGCATGCGGAAAGCGCAAGAGGATTGGTCTATGAGAACTTTTGACTCGGGCCTAATCCCGGAGGCCTATATGCACCAATTGGCCAGGGAAAAAGGAGAAAGTATTTATGAAGTCTTAAAAAATGAGCAGGAATATCCCCTGGCAGATATCCTGCATTTGAGCCAGGTTCAAATCCCGGGAAAATGGAATGAAAAAGCCTTGCAAAAACATGCAAGAGACCCAAATCCGGTGCTCAGGTATTGGGCCGCTTTCAACTACCAAATGCACGAATGGAAGGAAGAAGATAGTAAAAGGGCTTTAATCCATCTTTTATCCGATGAAATCGAAGTGGTAAGAATGACAGCCGCCCAAAGTCTTTGTGCAAAAGGAATATGCAAAGAGGCTATGCCGGTTCTTCTAAAGGGCTTTGCTTCCGAAAATGAACAAGTCCGACTCCTGGCTGCCCGCATGATCGAAGAATTGAGCAAAAACTGGGAGGAATTGCCTAAGGAAGTATTGAGCTATATAGATAAAAATTGTCCCCAAAAAGACTGGTCAAAATACTACCCTTTATATACCTGCTGGTCTTTAGATGCTGCAAAAACAAAACTGGAGAATTAGGGCATGGGAATAAGAAATATGACAATTTTAAGGAATAAATAATACAAAAGACGTATATTAAGTGCTGATACAGCAATAAACTGTTATTAATGCAGTTTAGATTAGGACTGTAAGTAATGAAGAAATGCTTTGCCCTCTAGCTATATGCTAATCAGGGCTGATTAAAAAACCTGCATGGCGTCCGAGAACTCCAGGTCAAGAAACACTCGGGTTGCTAAATTACAACTCAATATTTCGATCTAATTTCCATTACCGCCATAATGGGGGGAATGAAACATTGATTTATTTTAGCTATGCGGCCACTAGTATGCTCACTACTTTTTCTTGCTCTTTCTCTAAATCTTTCCCACGCTAAAAAATACGATCTCGACAGCCTCAAGCTAGTTTTTCGGACTCAGCATGATATTCCGGAGAAACTGAAGGCAACTTTTCGCATTTGTAGTTACTACAATCGCGCAAAGACCAATAATGATGATTCCCTTCGTATTTATGCCAATGAAGGAATAAGGCTCTCTGCCAGTGTTGACTCATTGGGGATGCAAGCCTATTTCACCACCTATTTTGGAGCCACTTATTTTTATGAGGACACCAGCATTTATTTTTCTAAAATGCGGGAGGCAGAAGACCTCAACCTCCGCTCAAGGAGTAAGGTAAGGTACCTCAAGGCTGCCATGACGACCTATAATGCTGCTATGCAGTACAATGAGTACAACCAAAATGAACTCGCGATTGCCTGTTCGAAGCGAGGGATATCTTACATTGATCAATTCAATCCAAAAGACAATGATCTTTGGATAAATAATAGAACTCGAATTAAAGATCGGCTGTACGTTGAACTAATTGAAGCCTATCGAGAAATGTCGGAATACGAAAAGAGTATAAAAACCCTTTTCGAACAGGAAAAATTTCTAAGAGAAAATGATAGCTATAGCGGCTTACTGGAAGTTTATCTTCAATACTATGATGTATATGCAGATATCATCAATCAGAAAAAAATGTTGTTGAGTCCTGAGGAATTAAGGCCTTACAAAGATCTACTTCTGGAAAATCTTCAGAAAGCCTCTCATCTTTCCGACAGTTTACCCAGCAGCTTTGGCCGAAAGGGGATTCCATCCTTATACTTTGGGTATTATTATGAGGAGGAGAAAGATTTGGAGATGGCCAAAAGATGCTTTGAAGAATCCATTGAAATAACGAAAGTTGAGAAGAGGCATGAAATCCGCCTTATGGGATATCTTTCCCTCGCAGGTATCTACCTCGAAGAAAACCAGGCTGACGTCTCCTTTCAATACATTCAGCAGGCAGATTCCATTGCTCAATACGTAAAAAGTCCAGTTAAAAACCTACAGCTTTATGAAGCTTTCGCTGAATATTATTTAGCAAAACGTCAGCCCAAAAAAGCACTCAAATACATGGATATGGGATCTGAGATCATGCTTGAGAATTCAAGTATGGAGGTCAAAGCTGAGCATTTTGAATTGAAACACAAGGTAGCTCTGGCAAATAATCAGCCGGACAAAGCACTTCAGTATTATAAAAAACAGATAGCTTTAAAAGATAGCCTGGCGGGCCAGCAATTAGCGGAAACCCTGGAGGATTTGAGGGGGAAATATGAGACTTCCCAAAAAGATGTCGAAATCGCAAAACTGAATGAGGAAAAAGTAAGCCAGCAATTGGTCTTTCAGCGGATTCTGGGCTTTGCCGTTCTGGTAATCATGATCATTCTCTTTATTTCTGTTGCCATCTTCCAGAGAAACCGAAACAAAATCCTCGAGGCCAAGCAGAAATCGAGCGAACTCAAACATAGGCTCTTACGTTCCCAAATGAATCCGCATTTTACCTTCAATGCCCTGGGAGCTATTCAAAATTATCTTCTGGTCAGCGACCAACCCAATAAAGCGGCTTACTTTCTCGCGAAATTTGCCAAACTGATGCGGCAGATTTTGGATCAGAGTATTGCCCCGCTTATTTCTGTAGAAGAAGAACTCGATACGCTGGAAAACTACCTGACCATTCAGAAGCTGCGTTATGATAGCAAATTTGAGTTCCAGATTGAGGTAGCGGATGAAATCTGTAAAGAAAAAACCAAGATTCCGCCCGTTTTGATCCAACCTCTACTTGAAAATTCAATCGAACATGGCAAGATCCACAGAAAGGACGATGGTATCGTGAGGGTGGAAATGGAAGAGGTTGAAGAAGGATTTATCAATGTAAAGGTCCTCGACAATGGAATAGGTCTGAGCAAAAGCAAAAAGAGTGAGATAAAAAGAGAACATCATTCTGTCTCGACTACTATTATCGAAGAAAGGATCAATATGCTTCGAGCCAAATACGGCGGAAACATTCGTTATCAAGCCAGAGAATTAGCACATGGCGGAACAGAAACTTTATTAGTTTTACCTAAAATCATCCAGTAGTCATGAAAGCATTCCTCGTCGAAAATGAAAAGAACCTTCGGGAAGTTCTGAAGAAACTCTTGCAGATTCATTGCCCGGAAGTAGAAGTAGTAGGAGAAGCAGATAGTGTAACATCAGCACTGGAAGCCATCCCACAACATGAATTTGACCTCCTGTTTCTGGATATCGAAATGGATGATGGAACCGGATTGGACCTCCTTTCCCAACTAAAAAAAAGGTCCTTCCACGTAATTTTTGTTACAGCCTATGATAAATATGCGATCCATGCCTTCAGGTTTAGCGCTATTGATTACCTGCTCAAACCTGTTGATCCGGATGCACTCGAAAGTGCGATCGCCAAAGTAAAAGAGCTGCAGCAAAAAGAAATGGAAACCCAGCAACTCAATGCTTTAATCCAAAACCTCAATCCTCCTAATGGCCGCAGGAAGAAGATCGTGGTCAATGATAAAAGTAATCTCTTCTTTATAGATCTGGAAGATGTTTATTACCTACAGGCCAGAGGTGCTTATACCGAAATTTGCCTCAAGGATAAAGTCATCTTTACCTCTAAAAATCTAAAGAACTATGAAGAAATTTTGCTGGATGCCGGTTTCGTAAGAACCCACAATTCCTATATAGTCAATCTGTCTCATGTCGTAAAGCTCAATAAATCAGATAATTTGCTGGAACTGAAAAACAATAAATCTGTTTCTGTTTCAGCTCGAAAGAAAGATGTACTGATCAGTGAGATGAAACGCTACACCATGTTTTAAGAAGTTTCCCTTATGTCAGACAAGAAATCTGGCATAAGGGAAATAAAAAAACCTGCCAGAAATTACTCTCCGACAGGTAACCTGCATTACAACTTTTTTTGGTTTAGGGAACCGTAATAGATTACGGGTAATGCACTGTAATCAATTCCTTCCGAAAATGGGTCCCTATTACCAGGCTACATAGCTTTATACCCTATCTTAATTGATTATTTAATCTCAAATGCTAGACCAATATTAGGTCATATTCTGCTACTGTGCGGGCATATTTGATAGATGGAAATGTGGGGAAAGTAAGTGTAGGAGTATTCTTTATAAGTGTTTCCAGGATTAACAAATCTGCAATTCAGCTTTATATAGGAAATACACTTCCCTCTAAATAGGCTCATCCAGCCTTTTTTATTCGACGAATCGTAAAATCTGGGTTTTTTAATTGAATGCTGCTGCTTAGCTTAGATTCCTTAAATGCCCAAAGAACTACTATGAAAGATAAAGTCGTTTTCATCACAGGTGCCACAGCTGGCATAGGAAAAGAAACTGCAAGAGCCCTGGCAAAAGAAGGAGCTCAGCTAATCATCAGCGGACGTAATCCCCAAAAAGGTGCTCAGGTGCTGGAAGAACTCAAAAGTTCGACTGGCAATGATCGAATCGAATTGATGATCAGTGATCTGGAAGATCTTTCCTCCGTCAGGAAAATGGCCGCTGATTTTAAAGCCAAGCATGACAAACTGGATATCCTGATCAATAATGCCGGATACCTGGCTTCCGAAAGAACACTCACCAAAGATGGCCATGAAAAAATGTTTGGCATCAACTACCTCGCCCCATTTCTTCTGACCCATGAACTGCTGGACCTTTTAAAGAAATCTGATCAGGGACGCATCGTCAATGTTTCCTCCAATGCCATGCTCAACACAATCGACCTCAACAACCTGAATTCTGAAAATAAATTCAGCCAGATGGGGAGTTATGGGCATTCCAAAAGTATGCTCACTTCTCACACCAATGAATTGGCACGTAGGCTCGAAGGAAGCAAGGTAACGGCCAATAGCCTGCATCCGGGAGTAGTATACACCAATATGATCAAAAGCTTTACCGGACCTGCCTTCATGCGTTTTCTCATCAAAATGATAGGCCCTTTGTTTTTCCTTAGCCCTGAGCAAGGAGCCGCTACGACTATCTATGCTGCAAGTTCTCCGGACTTAGCAGAAAGTAGTGGAAAGTATTTGGTGAAAAAGAAGATCACTTCTCCCAAACCCATAACAGAAAATGAAGAAGTGGCGAAAAAACTTTGGGATGCTACGGAAAAGATTCTGAATATCAGCTAAAGCTTTTTCTCCTTAAACCTTGGGTAAAATTCTGCATCTTTATGCTGAATTATCAGTATTTCTATGAATAAGTTTTTCCTCATCTTCCTGCTATTTTGTTCCTATTCCTGTATCAACATCAACAATTTTGACAGAGGTTTTCTGGAGAATCGCATTCAGGATACAGTAGAAATTCCTTTTGAAACCTATCGGGGCCTGGTTTTAGTAAAAGCAAACTTCAACGGCGTCGAAGGAAATTTTCTCTTTGATAATGGAGCCAGTTACAGTTGTATAAACCAGGACTTTGCGGATAAGGCTGGGATCAAATTTCGCCAGGGCTCTAATATCAGTGATGGGAACAATCGAAAAACGGTCGTAAAAGAATCTACCGCCAAAGACATTTCTATAGATAAGATTCATTTTAAGAATACAGGGGTTTACCTGATTGACACAAAAAACTTCTTTCCCTGTAAAGAAGATGTTGATGGGATTCTAGGCGCTTCGGTGATCAATAAGATCAATTGGCTGATTGACTTCAAAGGAGAAAAAATTCAGATCTCCAGTTCTGCCTTTGATAATGGCGGAATCTCTTTCCCTATTACTTTCAGCTCAAATAACAGCAGCTTCATGACTTTTGAGCTCAATGAATTTCCGGTACGTGCGAAGATCGACTTTGGCTATCAGGGAGAACTGAAACTGAGAGAAAGAGAGTACAGACATAAGTTTAGCGGCATGAAAGCTGATAAGAGTGTGGGCATCTCTTCTTTATCCATTAGCGGTTTGGGGAAAAATGATACGACTTATGATCTCTATGAAGGGATTGACATGCAGATTGATAACATTCGCCTGCCCTACCCTCCTGAAATCAACCTTACCAGAAACCTTAAATATAAAGCTCGTATCGGAAGCAGTTTTTTCAGAAATTATGAATTGGTAGTTAATTCTTCAGAAAAAGAATACCTGCTGAAAGCTTATGAAGAGGAATTTGATAAGGAAGATTATCGCGCCTATGGAGTTGCCATCTATGAAGTCGAGGATAGCTACCGCATCATTCAACTCAAACCGGGTCAGATTGGGGAGCAGAATATAGAGATCATGGACGAAATCCTGTCTATCAATGAGCAATCCGTCGACTCTTTCTCAGATTTTTGTGCCCTGAGGGAATTTTTAGCAAAAAGTCGCGAAAAGGCGGAAACTTTGTACCTTAGGATTAAAGGAAAAGAGGAAAGCTTTGTTTTCCCATATCAGAAAGCGGACTTGATCTCTTTACCCTAAATCATATAAGAATCTTTATGCAAAAACTACTAACGATCCTAATTCTGGCGACTTCACTTTTCGCCTGCACTTCCCCAAAATCTACAGAAAATAAAGAAATGGCATCTACCCCTGAGCTAGCTCCTCAAACAGAAGAAACCAAGAGCAAGCAGCTTCGACATGTAGTGCTATTCAAATTTAAAGAGAGCAGTACGGAAGCCGATATTGCCAAAGTCGAAGAAGCCTTTTCAGCTCTTCCTTCCAAAATCCCTCAGATCAAAGGATATGAGTGGGGGACCAACAACAGCCCGGAAGGACTGGACAAAGGATTCACTCATTGTTTCTTCCTGAGTTTTGATAGCGAAGAAGACCGGGCCATCTACCTCCCGCATCCCGATCACAAAGCTTTTGGAGATGTACTGGGACCACACCTGGATGATGTGTTAGTTGTCGATTACTGGACAGACTAATAATAGCGCAGGACTAGCTTAACGAAAATATCTGCTGGATATATTCGCATAAAAGTTCAAGCTCAAGTATCAAGTACAAGTTCAATCAATTATAATCCTCACACATTGGACTTGAGTTTGACACTTGAACTTGAACTTCATTTTTTATACCCCAAATTCAATCACTCAACACATGAAAATAGCCTTTATCATATTTGATGGAATCACCTGGCTGGATCTGATCGGCATATACGACCCTGTAACACGCCTGAAGGCCTATGATTACATCCCTGATCTCGAATGGGATCTTTGCGCTTACAATCCTACAGCCAAAGACAGTTTTGGGACAGAGATGCAGGCTACGAAAGTAAGGCCCGATCTTTCCGACTATGATATGATCATTGTACCCGGAGGTTTCGGTACACGAAAACTCCAAGATGACAGTGATTTTATGAATTGGATCAAATCTGCAACTAAGGTTCCCTACAAGTCGTCTATATGTACAGGCAGTCTGCTTTTGGGAGCTGCGGGCTTTCTCAAAGAGAAACATGCCACTACCCATTTCAACGAATACGAAAGTCTGAAACCCTATGTGGGGGAAGTGCATAAAAATCGGATCGTGCGAGATGGATACACCCTAACAGCAGGAGCAGTAGCTTCTTCTCTGGATCTGGGACTGTATATCTGTGAAATGTTGGTAGATCATGAGGCGAAAGAGCGAATCAGAAAAAGCATGGACTACCCCCATCAGAAAACAGACTGCATCACTTTTAATATCTAATTCCTTTATGGAAAAACTGCTGCTAACGATCCTTATTCTTTTCCCCATTTTGAGTTTAGCCCAAAATCAGGAGTTGATCCGACTTTCAGATGATTTGGAAATTCAGCAGCTCACCGACAAGGTCTATGTTCATCGCTCCTACGCAACCGTCGAGCCCTATGGCCGATTTTATTCCAATGGGATGGTCTATGTATCGGAAGGCAAAGCGATGATCTTTGATACGCCAATGGAGTCTGAAATGACGGAGGAATTATTGGATTGGCTAAAGGCAGAATTGAAGGTAGAGATCGTCGGGATAGTTGTGAACCATCACCATGATGATTGCTTGGGAGGACTCAATCATTTTCATGATATGGGAGTTCCATCCTGGTCAACGAGCCTTACCCGCGAATTGGCGATAGAGGAAAAGCTGGAAGCCCCGCAAAACACGTTTAAGAAGAAAAAAAATCTAAGTGTCGGGAATAGTAAGGTAAAACTCTTCTTTCCCGGAGAGGCACATACGATCGATAATATGGTTGCCTGGTTGCCGGAGGAAAAAGTATTGTTTGGAGGCTGTATGGTAAAGTCCCTGAAATCAGGAAAAGGAAATCTGGATGATGCCAATGTGGAAGCCTGGCCTCTTACAATAGGGAAAGTAAAGAAAAAGTTTGGCGATGCAGTATGGGTGATTCCGGGTCATGGAAAATCAGGTGGGATTGATTTGCTGGATTACACCATCGACATGTTTAGCAAAAAGTAATTTATAAGCATGCAAACTTCAATTAAGTCGCTTCTCCTTCTGGGTATACTGGCGCTATGCTTTGCTTGCGAAGAAAGCACAACAGAGCCCCCAAGTCCACCTGAGCCTCTTGTACTGGAAGCTTACTACGTCGGTAAAACGGAACGAACGGAAAAGAGCTATGTGACTTCTTATTTCGATTTTGATAGAATGGAAACGGTAGACACCTTCTACATAACAGTGGATACTACTTTCATCAAAGATCCGGATACGATTGCTGTTCGTAAACTTTTGGTAGATACCCTTTACAGCATTGACTGGAGATTGGGACAGGATTTAGCGAGATTTTCCTTTGAGCCTACTTCCGTCTATACAGAATCTTTTCTCATAAGGGGTTGGGGAGAAAGCTTTGAATACGATGAAAAATACGATTACAGCATCTACGGCTTTGGCACGGATAGCCTGACATTTGACTTCTACTTCAAAAACATCTTTACCGTAGAAACCATGCGGGAAATAGAACAGAGCTTCGAAACCATAAGAAAAGAACCCATAGATTAAGATTTCACATGAAAACACTGAGAATTGCCACAGCCCAGTTTGAGCCCAAAGATGGAGACAAAGCCTATAATTTATCTGTAATGGATAAGCTCTGCGCAGAAGCGAAGCAAAAAGGCGCGGAGGTGCTAAGCTTCCATGAAATGTGTATCACGGCTTATACCTTTACCAAAGAGCTCTCAGAAGCCGAAATGCTGGAGTTGGCAGAGGAAGTTCCTAATGGTCCCAGTACGCTCGCGCTCATAGAGATGTCAAGAAAGTACCAGATGCCTATGCTTGCAGGTCTGGTGGAAAAAGAAGATGGCAATCTTTACAATACCTATATCTGTGTGGACGAAAGTGGCCTTAAGGCAAAATTTCGTAAGCTCCATCCCTTCATCAATCCATATCTCAAGCCCGGAAACGAGTATGTAGTTTTTGATCTATTGGGCTGGACATGTGGCATCCTCATTTGCTATGATAATAATATCATTGAAAATGTACGGGCTAGCGCACTCCTTGGCGCTGATATCATTTTTGCGCCTCATGTGACTGGATGTACTCCTTCTGCTATGCCGGGCCGCGGCTATGTAGAAGATAAATTCTGGCAAAACCGCCATATTGATCCGGTTTCTCTCCGACAGGAATTCAGAGGTCCTAAAGGAAGGGGCTGGCTGCTGCGATGGTTACCGGCTCGAGCCTATGACAATGGCGTATACTATGTCTTTAGTAATCCGATCGGTTACGATGGAGAACATTTAAAGAATGGGAATGCTATGATCCTGGATCCTTATGGTGAGATCCTTGCGGAGACGCATAGTTTTGAGGATGAAATTTGTATAGCGGAAATTGATCCTTCGAAACTCCAGCTAGCAGGAGGACATCGCTACCGAAAAGCAAGAAGGCCCGAACTATATCGGGATATAATTGGCCAGGATCATCAATCGAATACGCATCCGGTTTGGATGAAGAAGAAAGGATAGGAAACACTAAGGGTGTCATCATTGTGAGGGAAGCAAAGCAATCATCTTGACCAAAAAACTGATTCGCTTTCAAGGGAATTGCTTCGCCCTAGGTTAGGACTCGCAATGACAAGCTTGTTTGTGGTGTGTTGGATTGTTGGCGTTGAATTTTCCGAGTAGCCCCAAGCAAAACAAGAACACGAGAACACTAGAACACTTACAATTCTCCCTACCAAACCTGAAGTTCCTGCTCCAGCATGACTGTCTGGGAACTGCTTTCATTTACATATACTGTAAGTTTCACTTCATATACCCCGGGAAGGGTATAAGTCTTGAGAGGATCCTTTTCCTCTGAAGTCGTCCCATCTCCAAAATCCCAGAAGAATTTCTCCCCATACTCACAGCGGGCCCTAAATCGAGTGGGGGTATCTCTATTTATTCTAAAGTCTGTGGCTCGAACATAAATGGAGGCATTTATTTCTTTACTCTCCCTTTCCTCTACCCGCAATAGCCAGTAATCATTATCTCCGCTTTTCTTATGAGTGAAATAGTTTTTCTTTTCCCCTATTGCATAATAAACCCCTGGACTGTATTCAATCACATCCATACAGCGCTCATTGTCAGGTCCACCAAAACTTTCTCTCCAGATCACTCTCCCCTCTTCATCAAGTCGATAGAGGAAAAAGTCATCCCCTCCCATAGCATAGCTCCCGGAGCCGGAACCAGAGAGGGCATATCCTCCCAATAGATATCCTCCCAGAGAAGCATGAATCATTTTCGACAAATAATCATTGTCCGGTCCTCCGATAAACTGTTCTCGAATCACTTTCCCTTCGGCCGTCAACATCATCCACCAGATTTCCTGAGCCTTAACTTGTGTATGATAATTTCCTGCTGCGATGATACGGGTATCCGGCCGTTGGTACACCTCACTCAGATATCCCCCAAAGGGACAAGCATAGGTTTCTTTCCAGATCAATCTACCAGTAACAGATAAGCGTGCTAGGAGTCCATTGCCATATAGGCCAAGCGCTTCATTTCCCATTTCCGGAGAATTGCTCATCCCAGCCAGGATATATCCCCCTTCCTCAGCTGTACTGATCCCATTGGCCCAGTCATTTTGCTGGCCGCCGATCACCTGGCTAAAGCGGACATTGCCCCGATTATCAACTTTCAGAATCAGGATGTCGGCCATACCGATATTCTTTTTAGCTACTCCATTGGGGGAGTGAGAAATTCCCGCTACCATAAAATCGCGATATCTCCCTTTGGCTATTGCATTGCCCATATCCAGTTGACTGCCTCCATAACTCTGGAGCCATTCGACCTGCCCAAGCGAATCCAGTTTTCCCAGAAAAGCATCTCCCCAGAAATTATCATCTCCTTTTTCCTCATGGGGAATGAGAGAGTTACTGACTCCTGTAAACAAGATTCCCCCGTCATCGGTATTAACCATATCCCGGAGTTCTTCACAGCCAGTCATTTTGATCTCACGCTCCCACAAGATTTCGCCCAGGGTATCTACTTTCAATATCCAGATATTGCCGCATCCACTGGCGATGGAGTCATGCATGATGGTTTCTCCCCCCATAATCAGATTGGCATCTGTGGACTTGATCAATGTACGGGCTTTATCGATCCCAACATTGTCATAAAAGCGCTGAAATTTTAAATCCGGAAAAAGTTGTGCCTGCCCGGAGAGAAAAAGGCAACACAAAAGAAAGGTATATCCAATTCGCATTTTGAAAGCGCTCAAGATTAATTCCACGACGGATCAATATTACTACATTCTTTGGAATTAGTGGAGACTTCTTGCAAAATCAGCCAAAATACAAGGAAAGAGCCACAAAAAAACCAAGGCATGCAATATGAAATTTAAAATATTTCTCAATGTCGAATGAAATTTTTTTCACAGAAAATGGCTAAAAATGACATCTAAATAAATTGGTATGGATTTGGCAGTACAGATTTGACCGTTCATGCATAATTACTGACAGTTTACCGAACGCGCTCCCAAACCGCGTAATGTAAGGCACCTCCAGATTTCTTTTTTCATTAAAGGAAACTGATATGCACCTTTGAATTGTAGGTAGATGCAATATGTATGAACAGAATCGGAAACCGATGTTTTCCGCCCTAATGTTTTACACACTATGAAGAATTGCAGAATCTATCTCGCTCTTTCCTTATGCTTTATACTTTTACTTATTTGTTCTAATACTTCTCTCCAAGCTCAAAATAATCGATTAGGCGTTTCCTATTGGGAAAATACCCGGCCTAATTCCTCCATGATTACCCAACTGTTTATTGATGATCGCAGACAGAATATCGTCGTATATCAAAATTGTTATGATGGACCTTGTGGATGGGGGCGAGAAACCCTGAGGAAGCGAGGCAATGATTATCTGGCTAGCTACAATCAAGATTTCGTTCAGTACCGAATTAGAGTTCGGATTATAGACAGAAACAGGATACTGGTACTGGCGAAAATGAAATACCGTGATACCGATGAGTGGGATTACCTGGAGTATTCATTCAGGCGGAGTCAAGGTCATGGCAATAGCGGTGGTATTTCGACCAAATAAACATTGATTTTCCTCTATGTAAAGGGCGACAAACAGGAAAACAAAGGTTTTCGTTAACATACAAGGCAGACCACCATATACTGCCAATGAAAAAATAAGGCTATCCAAATTGGATAGCCTTTTGTATTTCAAGAATAAGTAATTGAATTATTCTTTGATATGCGCTTTTTCAATCTCCTGTCTATCCAGGATAGATTGTTTAAAAGCCTTATAATCTGTTTGATTGCTAATGTCGTGCAATTCATCTCCGATCAGGAGCGGAATTACCGGATGTGTATCTCTTCGCATCGCATATTTCACTTCTTCCTGTAGGTTGAGGTGAATCAAGCGATTGAAGTGAGAGCTATTTCTAAAGAAGTATCTCTTACGGATGTTGGCGGATTGGAAAAGGGTTTCAGCCACAATAGCTGTATCCTGGAAACGCTGGAAATGATGACGCAATTTGCGGGAAAGCGCTCCTGCATAAATAGCATCTTCCATGGTTACATGATTTCTCCATCCGGAACAAAGCAGGCAAACATGTTGGTCTTGTTTTACCAGCCAGCGAGCAAGTGCTGAGATGTTACAGAAAGACCCTACTACGATTTCTTTTGCTCCTCTGATTTGAGCGGCTTTCATCGCACGGGTACCATTGGTCGTTGTGATGGCAATCTTCTTTCCTTCGACTGCTTCACGAGTAAATGAGAAAGGCGAGTTTCCAAAATCAAATCCAGAAATTTGTTCTCCACTTCTTTCTCCAGCGATCAGATATTCCTTATCCTTATACGCTCTGGCTTCTTCAATGTGCTCAACTGGCACCATCAATTCTGCTCCATGATCAAAAGCCACACACATAGTAGTTGTCGCGCGGAGGATATCAATGACCACTACAATCGCCTCTGACACATCAAATTCATCGATGAGTGCAGGTGTCAGGCAAACATGTACAAACTTTTTCATCTTCATATCGCAAAACTACAAAAAATCCAGTATTTATATAATTCGCTGCATATGAGCGTGTTGGGGAAGTGTTCTTGTGTTCAGGTGTTCTTGGGTTCTGGTGGGAGTGTTGTAGTGTTTTGGTGTTGTAGTATGAGCAGCTGTATTCGAACTACCGCACGACAACACTAAAACACTAGATTTCTTTTCATGAACACGCTAACACCCAAATACGCTAACACGTTCTCTTCAAAACTGGTTTATCAGTCCAATATGCACCCGACCTCTTGCGGCCTGAAAGGGAATGTTTTCGGCTTTCCCGATGGCATAACTGATAGAAATGATTCCGGCTTTGGTGCCATAGTTCATACCGATTCCGGTGCTGATAGGGCGACTTATGCTACTTGCTTCATTGTTTTCGAGATAGGCATAGTCTCCAAAGACAAAGACATAAGAATTTCGTTCCAGTTGCAGGCGATACTCCAGGCTGAAGAAGCTGTAAAAGTCGGTAAAGAATTGATTTTCATTAAAGCCTCGTATGCTCCGGGCTCCTCCCACCTGCAATTGGTCATTTCGAAGGATGTCTTCTATGTCCAGCCAATAGGTATGATTGGCGATATGCAGGACATGTCGGGGAATGAGTTGCTGGTACCACTTGAAACGAAAGTCGATCTCTCGACTGGGCTGTTCGCGATCTATATTTTCATATACTTCCGGCCGCGTACGACTGATCTGCACATTTTCCTGAATACTGCGGGTTCCCAGTCCAATCTTGAGGGAAGTATGCAAGCCGCGGGATGGATTGAGTCGATAGTCAAGGTTTTCAAAATTGAGTCCCAGTCCCAGCATCCTCCTTCTTGAATCCAATTGAGGAAAATCGAGCAGAGAGGTATCTACCAGACTTTCTCCCAGCAAGCGGGTATTTTTTGTATTGAGGTAAAAGCTGGCCGAAAGGAAAGGGGAAAAATCATATTGAGCAGCCAAATCCAGGCTTTGATTTTGAAAATCTTCATTTTGCTTCAGGAGTTCAAAAGCCCCACTCAATCTCAGAGGGGTTCGAAGCAAATAGGGCATCATCAATGCCAGTCGCGTTTGTTGCGAACTCTGGGTCAGTTTTTCAAACTTAAATTCCAGCAATTCGCCTCTGCGAATCGGACTTAACAGGGCCACATCTATAGAACCGGTAAACTGAAGTCTTTGGGTATTGTCGACAGGAGGAAGGATCCCCAAAAGGATATCCAGTCGGCTGGTTTGTTTCTGTTCCAGCTCCAGTTGTATATCTGCTTTATTGTCAGATCGAAATTTTACCCGGGGATCTTTCACCTCTTCATAGTAGATACTATTGTTCAGTATCCGTGGAGCATCCCGTACCAGTTTATGTCTATAAATATCTCCGGGATTGAGACCGCTGAGGTTGTAAACGAAATTGGCGTTCTCCCGAATCTTCCCCTTTACAATTACAGAATCAATCCGAACCAGAGGGCCTGAATCAAAGACATAGGAAATTTCCACTCCGACGCTATCGCCCTTATGTGCGATATACTTAAACTGTGTCTGCTGAAAAGAGGCAAAGGGATACCCTTCATTTTGATATTGATCCAGACAGCTTTCCATTTTTTCTTCTAAATCTGTCCAATTCACAACTTCCTGCTTTCGATAAAGCCTGTCTATACCTGCTCTCTGGGGATACAATTCATTTATACCTACTAACTGGATGGCTTTGTAGTAATAATATGGACCTTCAAAAATTTGGATGCGATAAGGATCCTGCGATAAAATCGAATAGGTATACTCAAGCAGACCTTTCTGCTGCTTTTCGCCTATCCACTCATCCAATACCCTATGAACTGCCAAAGAGTCTGAGGATCGCTTTAATCGCCCGAATAATTTCTTTGCATCTTTGGCTTCGCTAATCCCAAGAATTTCCGAATTTGTCCATGAACTATCCTGCCCCTGTACTGCTACAAGAGCGGAAATAATCAAACATGTAAACAAAAGGAAGAATCGATACAAAATCAGGCTCTTTTTTCAAGAAAATCCTCCCCAATAACGCCTGTAGAGGATATTTATGCTAAAAGTACGAAATGCTCTCCAATCAAATCATGCAAAGATCAGCCTCTCTATACATCCATGCAAGATCAAACATCAACCATCCATGAATAAATCCTTGTAGTTTGGGCGCTCAGTAGCTATATTAGGATGAACACTTGTACCTGCACTTCCGTTAGATTATAGAAGTTAACCTTAACGAGTCAATTATGACCTTAAAGAAATTTGCCCTCTATGCTGGAGGTGCGCTTCTCTTGATGTTGTTCAGCTCTACCCTTGGAGCACTTATTTATAAGAACTATTTCGAAACACCCACCTATTACTATTTCCCTCAAGAGAGCCTTCCCACCAGTTTTTCTCACTATATACCTGAGAATACAGAGACAAAAGAGAGAATTGTAGATCAGGATGCCCCTGTAGGTACTTCCTTACCCGATTTTGTTCAAGCCTCAAGTCTGGCACGCCCGGCTGTCGTACACATCCGTTCGCGCTATGAGGCTCACTCTTCTAACAGAAATGCAGACTTTTTCAGCAATCCTTTCAGAAACTATCTGGATGAGGATGGAAGAAGAGAAAGTCCACAGGGAATGGCTTCCGGATCGGGAGTACTCATTTCCCCTAATGGCTATATCGCCACCAATAATCATGTGATTGAAGATGCAGATGAAGTAGAAGTTACCCTTTTTGATAACCGCAGCTTTAAAGCAGAGGTAATCGGAACGGATTTGGCAACCGACCTCGCCTTATTGAAAATTAAAGGCGAAGAATTGCCCTTCCTGTCTTTCGGTGATTCTGATCAGGTGCAGGTAGGCCAATGGGTACTGGCAGTAGGAAATCCTATGGACCTGACCTCAACGGTTACTGCGGGGATTGTGAGCGCCAAAGGAAGAAATATCAACCTGCTTCAAAATGACTCCAAATATGCCATCGAATCCTTTATACAGACAGATGCTGCCGTAAACAAAGGAAATAGCGGAGGAGCTTTGGTAGATAAAGAAGGAAAACTCATTGGAATAAATACCGCCATTGCTTCCCGTACCGGATACTATGCAGGCTATTCTTTTGCTATACCAGCTACTATCGCCAAGAAAGTAATGGAAGACCTCCTGACCTTTAAAGAAGTAAAGAGAGGCTTTCTGGGAGTTTCTATACAGCAGGTAAATGCTACACTCGCTAAACAACATGGCCTGAGTATGCTAAAAGGTGCCTATGTCACAGATGTGCGGCAGGAACTCGGAGCGCATGATGCCGGTATTCGGGTTGGAGATGTGATTGTTTCTGTAAATGAGATCGAAGTAAGTAATAGTTCTGAACTTCAGGAACAGGTCAGCAGATACCGTCCGGGAGATAAAGTAAAAATTCTTGCATACAGAGGAAATCAAAAAAGACTTTTCTCCGTATTACTGAAGTCTATAGAAGGGGAATGGGAGCGAGTAAATCGCCTCGGATTCCTGGAGTATAATGAAAGCAAGTTCCGTTTATTGGGATTGAGTGAATACGAGGAGTTTGATGTAGAAAATGGAATTATGGTGATGGAAGCCGGAGAAGAAATGGAAACGGGGGGTATTCAGGATGGTTTTGTGATCACCGAAGTTGATGGCAAGAAAGTTTACAGCCTCAAAGATCTCAAAGAGGCTTTTGATAAATCAGGAGATTATGTCACTTTCCGCGGCCTCTACAGCAAAGGAGCAATGGCTTCCTTCAGCTTTAGTTGGTAAGACATAAAAAATAAATGATAAAAAGCGGATCAGTTTGATCCGCTTTTTTATTTTTGCAGGCTTATAAATCCTAACCTATGACCCATTTAAGTGTAAACCTGAACAAAGTAGCGCTGATAAGAAATTCCAGAGGGAGAAATGAGCCCAATCTGGTTCAGGTAGCCAAAGATTGCGTCGCATATGGTGCAGATGGCATCACCCTCCATCCCCGTCCCGATGAACGACATGCAAGAAGACAGGATATTTATGATCTGAAACCTGTGCTGGATGTGGAGCTAAATGTAGAAGGTTATCCTTCTGAATCATTCCTCCAAATGATAGAAGAAGTCAAACCGGAACAGTGTACACTTGTCCCTGATCCTCCGGGCGTCCTGACTTCAAATGCTGGTTGGGATACAAAAATGAACAAGCACTATCTTTTGGATATCGTTCTCAGGCTGGAGGCAGCAGGTGTCAGAAGCTCGATCTTTATAGAAACGGATCTCGATATGATTGAGCTAGCTCGCGAAATAGGGACGAATCGAATTGAGCTTTATACGGAACCCTATGCCCAGGGCTATCCGATTGATAAGGAAAAGGCAGTTAGTCCATTTGCCAAAGCGGCAGCCTTCGCCCATGAAATAGGACTAGGGATAAATGCAGGACATGATCTAAGTCTTCAGAATTTGGCCTATTTCTCAGAAAAAGTTCCTCATCTGGCCGAAGTATCTATCGGTCATGCATTGGTAGGAGATGCTTTGTATATGGGATTTAAAGAAACGATCAAAAAATACCAGGCTTGTCTTGGGAAATAGGAATTCCCTAGCGTTCGCTGATTTTTTCGATCAGAGACTCGATCACGCGGGTATCCTGCTCCTTGATCTGTGCGATTTGCAGGGCTTTATTGGCCGAGCGCAGAGCTTCTGCATATCGCCCCAGTTTGAATAAGATTCTCGCCTGGGTCTCATTATTATATGCCTCATTTTGCATAGCGATGGACTGGCGGGTCCAACGAAGAGCCATTTCCAGCTTGCCGGGATCTTCAATATGCCTGTCAAAGATGCTGGCAGAATGATCAAGGTCCTCTGCTTGAGCGGATTTATAGGTATCATAATGATAGATGGCCCTTTCAGCATATACTTCCCAATTTTTCCGAGCCTCAGTAAAGGTCATTTTTAGGCGATTGGCCATTTGCCCTTCATCATTGATCCGTCTTTCGATTAAGGTTAATGCCGCTTTGTATTTGGATGGATTGCCAGTAAGACCGGACTCCAGGGTAGCAGCGCGAGCAACTTCAAAGATTTTATCCAAGACTTTCCTTTCGCCATACACCTTTGCAAACTTCTTGTACTTCTTGGTGAGGAATTGATATTCAACGCCTGATATACTATGGGATAATTCCTGAATCGCTTGCCAGTTTTTCTTTTGTAATAAATCCTTTTCTTCCTGAGTTGCGAAATATTCATCTGCATAGTCACGATAATCAGCCCCGGATTTTTTTCGATGAAGGGCATATTGCAAAATGATATCAGCTTCGCGATTTCCCGATTCGTATTCCAGCTCGATATTGGCTTTATTCTTTGCCGGACTTAAAGCTGTCATCCCCTCCGTGATCAATTCTTTAGGGCCTCTGTAACCCATCACCTTATGTACGACCTCTCCCTTGAAATTGATAAAGAGTAAGGTTGGGTATGCAATCACACTATATTCACTCCCAACTCTCGGACCTTCCCCTTTTTCCATATCCAGTTTGTAGCTGACGAAATTTTCTCCAAAGAAATCTCCTACCTCAGATTTGGGATAGGTATTTCTATCCATGGCTTTACAAGGTCCGCACCAGGTAGTATAGGCATCCAGAAAAACCAGTTTGCGCTCTTTACGAGCAATGCTAAGGACTTCTTCCCAACTACCTTCTACAAAGTCAATACCTTGCGCAGAAGTGAGGGAACTCATACCAAATGAAAGAGTAAGGAGAAGGAGTAAAACGCGAGACAAGTGCAACATTATACGAGTGAATTTATATGATGGGCAGCAATATCCATGCCTTCGCAAGAGCGATCTATATTTCCTTGAAAGCATGACAAAAAGCCAATTTAAAGACTTCTTATGCTACGTACGGAGATCAAGCGGGAAAGATTGTCGCCGCATATTCATTATATAAAAAAAGGGGGACAATTTGATAACTGTCCCCCTTTTTTTTGAAAAGTCTTACTTATTTTTTCAATAGGTCGCGGATTTCTCCCAATAGCACTTCTTCATTTGAGGGTCCAGCAGGAGCAGCTTCCTCAGCAGGCTTTTGAGTAGCATTGTAAGCCTTAACTACCAGGAAGATCGCAAATGCTGTAATCAGGAAGTTGATCACCACATTGATAAATTGTCCATACTTGATCTGTACGGCCGGAATAGCCTCAGCTGTAGCAGTTGCAGGTACACCGTCTTGTAAGGTAATCGCGAGATCACTAAAATCTACTCCGCCAAGTAGGAGACCAATGGGAGGCATCAGGATATCATTGGTGAAAGAAGTTACAATTGTTCCAAATGCTGCCCCGATGATCACAGCTACTGCCAGATCCAGGACATTGCCTTTCATGATAAAATCCTTGAATTCTTTAATCATTGCTTTTAGGTTAATAGTTAAATATGTGCGGCATATTCATAGTCTGAGTGCTTAATATAGAAAAAACACCACTTTCTGCACATTTTAGCGCGCTAAAACTTTATTATCCTTGACATAAATTGGTTTTAAAGAAAGAATTCTCTAATTTTAGTGTCCTCAAAAGGATTCAATTACGTTTGAGCAACTGTCTAGTAAAGTAGTCGCTTTACTTTTCGATCAAAATCCGGATATTTCTAACACTACGGTTAAATTCACATTCACCTTGCATCAATTGTAAAATTGTTGCTTACCTTTAAATTTCCGGAAATTTCCCCACTGGGGAAGGATTTTTTTCCGATCAGTGAAAGGATTTGAAATAGATAGTTATCAATTCGTATCTCGTAAAGGGGAAACAATTATTAGGTAGAACAAAAATATAATCTAGGTTATCTCAGGTATGCTAAAGCAGAATCAACAACTTAAACTGCTACAAAAAATCTCGCCTCAGCAAATTCAATTTATTAAATTGCTGCAGGTGCCTACGGCATCCCTGGAACAAAGAATCAAGGAGGAGTTGGAAAAAAATCCTGCCCTGGAAGACCTTCAGATGGGATTTGGAGATGAGAAGCCTAAGAATGAATACGAGGATCTGGATCGCAAAGATGATGAGCCAAGCCCACCAGAAAAGGATGACAAGCTTAGCCAGGACCTGAATATGGACGATTATCTAGCCAATGATGGTTATGATTATCGTACCCGCTTACCCCAGGGAGGAGATGATGAAGATGAATATGAAGCGCCTATCGTTCAGATGAAATCCCTCTATGACCTCCTGGATGAACAGCTTTCCCTCCTCAACCTTACAGAAAAAGAACTGGTCGTCGGTGAACATATTATCGGAAATATAGATGAAGATGGATATTTGCGGGGCCGCGGATCTGTAGATCCCATCAAAGCCATTGTCAACTACATGGCCTTTCGTCAGAATATCTCTACTACCATAGAAGAAGTAGAAGGGGTACTGGAAAAAATTCAAAGATTTGATCCTCCAGGTGTAGGTGCGAGAAGTTTGCAGGAATGCCTCTTGCTTCAATTGAAGCGCAAGCCTCAGACACCTATTATCCAGATAGCCATCAAACTGGTTGACAAATATTTCGATGAGCTGACGAAAAAGCATTTCCCTAAACTCCGTTCAAGACTTGGAGTTACAGAAGATGAATTCAGGGACATCTATAACCTGATCACCAAACTCAATCCAAAGCCGGGCGAATCTCAAAGTTCGATCAAGCATGAATACATCATCCCGGACTTTATCCTTACTACCGAAAACAACAAAATCAACATACGTCTCAATAGCCGCAATGCTCCCGACCTAAAAGTAAGTCGCAGCTACATCAATATGTACAGCGAATACAAAGGCATGGACAAATCCAAAAAGAATGGAACGGTAAAAGAGACCCTGGACTTTGTAAAGTCTCGTATCGAAGCCGCCCAATGGTTCATAGATGCCATTCGACAGCGCCAATTTACGCTCCTCAATACAATGGAGACAATTGCGGCAAAACAGGAAGAGTTTTTCATTTCTGGCGGAGATGAGAAAAAACTCAAGCCTATGATCCTGAAGGACATTGCAGAAAAGATCCAGATGGACATCTCTACCGTTTCCCGGGTAGCCAATAGTAAATATGTGCAAACAGACTTTGGGATTTATGCCCTGAAATTCTTTTTCACAGAGGGTATTGAAACGGAAGATGGTATGGTTTCCAATCGTGAGGTTAAAAAGGCCCTCGAGGAAATTATTTCTGGCGAAAGCAAACGCAAACCCCTATCCGACGACAAGATCGCCCTTCAACTCAAAGGAAGAGGCTATAATATCGCTCGTCGTACTGTTGCCAAATACCGCGAGCAATTGGGAGTGCCCGTAGCCCGTCTGAGAAAAGAAGTTTAACTCCCTGCGATTAGATCATTTTTATTTTAGGGAAATGCATTCCCCAAAGCTGCTTATCTTTGCTGAAAATTTAGCTAAGGTATGAGCACGCTAGCATCCATAATGGGAGGAATCGTAAGCGCCCTTTTCTTTTATGTCGCTTACCGGAAATGGAAGCTGAAAAAAAATACGCAGAAACGAGATCTGGAAATCTTTGAAAAAGCCAAGCCCTTGATTGAAGCGGTCGAAAATGGCAAAGATCCTGATCCACAATTGATCCGTGAATTGGCGGATGATGCTGCCAGCAGAACCTTCCTGTATGTTGTACTGGACGGACATGACAAACTCCATCTCTTTCCGGAGAAATACGACAATTTTATTTCCAGCGCAGAAGCCGCATTGGTCTATTGGCTACTTCATCCTAATGAATTGGGGGGCAGACCAGAAAAAATCAAGTTCATGAAGAAAGTCGAGATTGTTCATGAAATAAAGGAGAAGGAAGAAAAACTCTATTTCTACGTATTTAAGTTCAAAGAACTTGCTGCCGAAGGGCTATGGGAAGCAGGGGTAGCCGGTCCTTATGTAGCCAGCAGCAATCCCTATGATTTTGCTCCGGGAACCTTTAGTACCTTTGAAGAATACGACAGCAAAAGTCCTCAGGAACACGCCCAGTGGGTGCATGAAATGTGTCTAAAGAAAAAAATGTACTAAGATGTCTCTCCTGAAAACACAAAGACTGGAACTTAGCCCTTTTCAACAAGATGAATTGAACAAGCTGCATCAGCTATTCACTGATCCTTATATCCGTAAATACCTTTGGGATGACGAGCTTCTTCCCCTTGAACAAAGCCAGGAAGTTCTCAGTATCAATCTTCAGCATTTTCAGCAGGATAAATGGGGCCTTTGGAAGATCCAGCCAAAAAGAGGGCAGGAAATAATGGGCTTTGTGGGACTTTGGAATTTTTTTGAGGAGCCTCAACCTCAATTGCTTTATGCTATTCTTGAAAAATATGCGGGTCAGGGTTTTGCAACTGAAGCGGCTCAAAGAATTGTCCAGTATGCATTTGAAGACCTGAATTTCAGCTATCTTCTGGCAGCGATGGACGAGCCTCATAAAATTTCTCAAAAACTGGCTCAAAGAATCGGGATGCACTTTCTTGAACGAAAAATGGAAGACGGAAAAGCTACTGTCTTTTATAGAATAAATAAGCTAAGATAAGGCATGCTTCTTAAGAAACTACACTTCTTTGGCGGGATCCTGTTCCTGATCATATTTATCCTGAGTGGGCAGTATATGCAGCATGCTTTCAATGGCCTTCAGGATTTGGAATTATTTGAACGGATGGTCTTTAGAGCGGAGCATATTTATCTCTTGCTCACGAGCCTGATCCACCTTTCAATGGGAACTTATCTTCGCCCATATAAACGGATTCCCCAGGAGTACATCCAATTGTTTTCTTCCTTTCTCATGTTTCTCGCCACAGCTTCTTTTCTCTACAGCTTTTTTCATGAAATGCCTAGTAGTGAAATAGAAAGGCCATTTAGCCGTATGGGGCTATATCTTATGCTTGCAGGCGTGTCCTTTCATGGCTTACTAAGCTTGTGGAAAGCTAAGCCGGACTCAAATCCTTCCTGATATCTTCCTGAATGCCCTCAACCAAATAGGGATAGATCTCAGAAGAAATCATATTCACATATTTCTCTGCTACCATTTTTCTCTCCAATTGGCCTTTGATTTCTGAATGAGAAAGAAGGAAATCATTGAGTAATTGAATACGCTGATAGAGTCGACGGAACTGGCCCGGGAAAGCCTCTTTCCTGAATACTCCCATTCCCGCCAGAATTTTGAACATACCGGGAAATTCTCGATCACGCTTGACAAGAACCTCGATATAATGCTCTCTAATTCTGGGATAATCCCGCATCAAATGGCTGAAATCCAGGAAAATAAAGCGATAATCAAAAAAGACACCGATCATCTCGGCCATATAGACCTTTAAATAACCCCAATTGAGGTCATCTCTTTGGATGATTTCGGCGATCTTACTATCAACCGCAGCCGCAAATCGAAAATACAGAGCTTCGATGATATCTGCGCGCTTCTTATAGTGGTAATTGAGATTCCCCTGACTAATCCCCATAAATCCGGCAATCTTCCGTAAGGTGACGTTTGCCAGTCCATCTTGATTGAAGAGGACAAGGGCCACATCAAGGATTTTTTCTTTTGTTTTCGGCATCTAAAAAATGACCTATTTAACCTAAATTAGTTACCCTGACCTAAGGTATAAAACCAAGGCCACAAGCCCAAGAATTGTATCCAGAGAAAATCATATCAGGATTTTCTGAAGAATTCGGGGCTCTCTTTTCAAAAATTATGGGAAGGTATTCTTGCTTATGAAGGTAAATGGTGTTCCATATCGGAACACAGAAGTACAATTTACTAAATCTCTGGACGCAATGGTTGATTCTTTTAAAATTTCCCTGAATATTTCCTTTCATTTCCTGAGCGCTGCAATGCTTTTCCTACCACTTTGTTAGCAAGAAAAAGGCCATGAATAAAAGCTTTGACCTAATATATTTGGGATTTCGAATATTTCGAGAATTTATAATCGGACTGTCCAGTAATAAAGGAAATCCTGTTTTATCTCAAAAAATAACCTCAGCATTTGATTATCAAAGCATTACAACATTCCTTTATCTAGCTCTCTTTGCTTTAACAAAAGAGCAAAGAGCCTAATTAGGTCTTGTATGCTAACCTAAAAGTTTGCGTATTTGACTAGCTGGGGAGAATTGACACTGATCAGGAATTCAGACAAAACAACTAGTTCTGCCCACTGAGGATTTTTTTGTACGCCTCTTCATCGAGGACAGTCTCAACGGCTTTTAGGATCACCGGATCGTCAACAAATGCGGATTCAAGAACTCCTTGCTTGAAATAATATCGGTTGATGATCTCGCGCTTTAGTTCACGCTTGATGGCTTCCTTATGACGCAAGAGGTCCTGCTTTTTTTCTGCTTCCAGCTTTTCTTCTACGCCTGCCAAAAGAGCTTCCATGTCTCCATCATAGCCATTCCTGACCAAAGATTTCTGAAGGCTTTCTATTTGACTTTCTGAAAGTGTAGAAAATTGAAGTCCTTTTTCCTTTACAAATTTGCTGAAGTCCTCGTAAATCTCATCGGTAAGCCTAAAATCGCGAGGGCCTTCTATCGTCTCATTTGCCTGGGCAAAGACTGTTACGAAATCGAAGATAAATCCTTGTTCCGTCAGTGCCTTGAGGACGGGCGGTCTTTCTTTCTTATCGATCGGAAGATCAGGCATTACTCCTCCTCCATCGAAAACAGGACGACCATTTCGGGTCTTAAATTCGGATATTTGTTCATCTGCTACTTTGCTCACGCTGCCATCTTCGCTCCGATTGGAATAATCTATTGCCTGGATACAGCGGCCACTCGGCGTATAATAGCGCGCGATCGTCACCTTCATCTGTGTATTGTAGCTCAAGGGACGAAAATTCTGGACCAGGCCTTTACCAAAGCTTCTTTGGCCTACTACCACTCCCCTATCCAAATCCTGTATAGAACCGGAAACGATCTCGGATGCACTGGCAGAGTTCCCATTTACCAAAACTGCCACAGGAATCTCTTCATCTATGGCTGGCATACGGGTATAAAATTTGGCTTTGGAGGTTTTGCTCCGGCCTTTCATTTCAGTAATTAGCTCATTTTGCGGAACAAAGACATTAGAAACATTGACGGCTTCATTTAATTGTCCCCCCGGATTGCCTCTCAGGTCAAGGATTACAGCTTTCATTTCAGCATTCTCATCCTGGAGTTTTTTGAGGGCTGTTGCAACTTCCCGTCCCGCATTGCTCATAAATCCGGTTTGGAGGATATATCCAACCTCGGGCGTAGCCATGGCAAAATAAGGTACATTCTCAGCCTGGGTCTCCGTTCCTCCCCTACTTACTTCTATGCTTTTCAGTTCTGATTCTCCCGGCCTTTTTATTGTAAGGGTCAACTTAGAGCCTCTTTCGCCTAACAATAAACTATTTACATCATCCAGGCTCATGCCCGACTCAAACACTTCTTCCTGATCGATACGCATGATCTGATCTCCGACCAAAAGTCCCGCTTCAAAAGCAGGGCTTTTTTCAAAAAGCTCTAGCAGGAGTATTCTTTCTCCCCTCAAGCCGACTTCTGCCCCTATGCTACTATACTCACCGGTACTAAAGATTTTGGAGGTTTCAATCTGACTTTCGCTGAAGTAATTGGTATATGGATCGAGATTCTTAAGCATAGAATCTATCCCTGTCCGCATGAGTTCGGTGGGATTGGTCTCATCGACAAAAACTGTATTAATTTCTGTATAGACCTTGCCAAAAATATCCATGCTTTTGGCAATTTCGAAGAGATCACCTGCACGAAATCCTAGTAGGAATGTGGCACTGAGGAGCAGAAGAAACCAGAATCGTTTTGTTGAGATAACTTTCATGTATACGATCTTCAGCAAAGATATAAGGTACGTTTTTTTCTTTGGGTTTACACAAATTTACGCCCTTTTTCCCTTTCTAATGAGATTTTTTCAGGAATGCAACATGCAATATTCCTACAATATTCTTTTATTAAGTTTTGAGTGTGGGGATACCAGTATTCAAGGAAATCCAGACAAGCTACTTTAAACATCAATCCAATCTCATGAGGACAAGTATCATCTTTGCCTTTTTCCTCCTATGTACACCTTTACTCTATACGCAAGTTTTAGAGCTAAGGGTTGGGATGTCAGAGAAAGAACTTATCAAACGAGCTATGCCCGGTCGCATCGAAAGCGGGATGAAATTTGAGAACAGAGAAGGTCCGGTTACTTTTTTTCGTCAGGAAATAGACTCGACCTATACCTTAAGAATTATCATTACAACCAAAAAAGGAAAGATCTACCACATCCGCAAGCAGCATATAGGCTGGAGTGTTGACAAAAGAAGAATCCTTTTCGCCTTCTTTAAGGAATCCATCACAAACTCGGCAAATAAACCCCATATGGAAGAAAATCCTGAACTGGCCCAGACGGTAGCCCGGGAGTTCAGCGAGAAAGGAGTCCGTGCAAAAGCTTTTAATAATAAAAAGCGGAAGTATATAGAGATCTTTATGTTCTACAATAACAAAACCAGTTCGGTTTTTGTCGAGATCGAAGGATCTAGTTGACGACTGATAAATCCTGGTATTCTTTCAAACAGAATTCTACGGCTTCTCGCATATAGTCTTCAGAAAAATCGAAACGTATACCTGCTTCTTTATAAATCTCCGGAATAGTCCTCGTATAGCCCAGTTTGAGAGCGCTGAGGTATTGTTCCAATCCCCCTTTGGGATCTTGCTTAAAGTTCCTCCATACAGCCAATGCACCTAATTGGGCGATCGCATATTCGATGTAGTAAAAAGGTACTTCGAAAATATGCATCTGCTTGAGCCAAAGATTTCTGCGAATATCTTCAAATCCTTCCCAGTTCACGGTTTCCCCATGAAAGCGGATATACAGCTCATCAAAAGCAGCATTTCTTTCTTCATGCGTATGCTCAGGATTATCGTAGAGCCATTGCTGAAAGGCATCTATGGTAGCTACCCATGGAAAAATGGTAATGCAACGTACCAATTGTCCCTTTTTAGCACGAATCAAAGAGGTCGGATCTTTATAGAAAGCATCATAATAATCCAGGCACAAAAGCTCCATACTCATAGAAGCCAGCTCGGCCACTTCAGAAGGAGGTTGTTTTAGTGCATTCAGGCTGATGTTTCGGGTAACAAAGGAATGTACTGCATGCCCACTTTCGTGAAGCATGGTGATTACATCCGTCTGGGTTCCTGCAGCATTCATAAAAATGAAGGGAATACCTGTTTCCATGAGGGGATAATTATATCCCCCCGGTGCTTTCCCGACCCGACTATCCAGATCTAGAAAGCCCTTTTTATCCATAATGCGGATCATTTCGCCCAGTTCTTCTTGCACATGGGTCAAGGCTTCTACAGATCTTTCCAACAATTGATCGGCGCCTTCGAATGGCTTGAGAGGAACCTCTCCGAATATATCTACACTGAGATCCCAGGGTCTTAATTCTGAAAGTCCCAGCAATCTTCTTCTTTCCTGTAAAAGCTCCTGATAGATAGGTTTGACTACCTTTTCTACAGCATTATGAAAATCCTTGGTATCCGCGGGCTGGTAGTCAAAGCGCCCCATCTTATCGAACTTATATCGAGTATAAGAATCATAGCCTGTATTCTTAGCCATCTGATTCCTTCTTTGCAGCAATTTGTCAAAAAGCTCTTGCAACTTTTCGGAATCCTGACTTCTTCTTTTTGCCAGCTTTTTCCAAACTTCTTCCCGGACTGACTGATCCCGATTTTCCATATACTTACCTGCTTGCTGCAAGGTCAGTTCTTTTCCTTCATGCTCAATCGTCATGGCTCCCATCGTACTTCCATATTCCTGCGAAAGGCTTTGGACTTCTGTACTAAGCGGAATATTTGCTTCGCGAAACATTTCTATTGCGCGTTTGACCTGACGGGTATAGGTCAAATAAAGATTATTATCCAACTCATTGAAGTAGGGATTGGCGGCCAATTTTCGATTGAGTTTATCCTCACATACAGAGACATGGGGTATAATCTCCTTTACGAAAAACTGAAAAGCTTCTTTTATTTTCTCATCCTGCGTATTGCAGGTCATGCGAATATAGCGCCATGCATACTCCTCAGAAACAATCCCATCCAGTTCATTGCGCTTTTTCAGGTACTTTTCCAGCTTTTCTACACTATCCGGCTCCGCTTCCATAAGCTGGTCATAATAGATCTTTATACTTTCCCAGTCTGTGATCTCAAAGTCTGTCGGTAAAAATGTGCGTGCGAGTTTATTATCTTTTATCTGTAAGAATTCTTGCATGTTCAGGAAATTTGGGACAAAGCTACAAAAAATGTCCTAAGCCGAGGCATGTTATTTTTCTATGCAAGATTCTGGCGTAATCTGTTCAAAAATTGTATCTTGTTGATAAGGACGTCGTGTATTTACCCATTTTAATTTTTCAAATTGGAAAGAATACAGGCAATTTTTAATTCTCTCTCCCGGCAGGAGTTGAGATACCTCAAGAGTTTTTTAAACGCATTTCATGGAAAAGGGAGTAATAAGGCACTCGCACTGCTTGAACTCCTCGAAAAACAGCCCGATCTGACACAGGCTGATGCTTCCGAAAAGTTGTACGGCAATCCCAAATCAAAAGCCTTTATTATGCTAAAGGCCCGCCTACTCGAAAAAATGCAGGAAACCCTGATTTTGGGCGTAAATCTCCAAAACAATAATGTACTGAAAGAAGATCCGGCTGCCTATGAAGTAGTCAGGATAATCAAACAAATAAGTTCTGCTTTGATGCTGAGGAAAAGAGGCCTGGAAGACATCGCCAGAGAGCTTTTCGAAAAGTGTGAGCATCAGGCAGAGGAAGCCGGTCTTCCGGAATTTCGTTTACCCCCCCTTATCTACCTCCAAAATATCGCGGCTTCCCGGCAAAAAGGGACATGGGAATATTCGGGAGAAATTGCCAAAACACTCGAGCAGTATGAAACCGATGTCCTGGGGATAGGCATTTTTGATGAGTTTAACCTAAAGACGCGTAATCACAGTCATTTTTCGGAAGAAGTTATTGAGTGGCTTAGGGAAAAAACAAAGCAGCTTGAGAAAAGGCTGGAAGTAGCCTATACCCTCCGCACCCATTATTTCTACCTCAATCTTCTGGTCTCTATGTATGAAGGGATACAAGACTATGAGCAGGCGAAAGGAGCTTTGGAGGAATTGATTGATCTGGTCTCCAGCAATAAAGGACTCCGATCGAAAAATCGATTAGGCACGCCCTATCTCAAATTAGCAGCCGTAGAATGCCTGGTATATAATTTCCCGGCAGCTCTGGAAGCTTCCCTTAATGCCCGGGAACTCTATCATCCTAAAAAATACAATTACTTTTCTGCCTCTCTCTATGCTCTTTTTATTCAGCTTTATCTAGGGGAATGGAAAGCAGCAGAGCAAATGCTATTGGAGCTCCAGTGGTTTCGAAACCAAAAACGCAGAACCCAGAGCATAGAACTCACCTATTATCTGGAGGCCTGTCTGAAACATCTGCAAGGAGATTGCAAAGCAGCCTTTCAAAGCCTGGGACTTTTACAGGAAATTTTAGCCGATAAAAAAGGCTGGAATAGCAGTATGCGCATTTATGAAATTATGCTTTTGCTGGATATGGACATGTTTGACCTGGCTGCTTCCCGTATTGAGTCTTTGCGGAAGCATCTTGCGAAATACAGGGGAGAAGATCGACATGCAAAAATTTTTAGATATCTCTATTTGCTGGAAAAACACGCCTTTGATTTTCAGACTCGAGATGATGAAATGCATGAATTGGAACAATGGATGAGGCTTTCTGATAGTTGGAAAGCCATCAGCCATGAAGTTATCCGTTTCGACCTGTGGATACAGGCGAAAAAGGAGAATACAGGCTTAGCAGAAGCTTTTACACAAAGCTTCTTTAATCCCAAAACCAGCCTCGATTTTGAAGCTGGAGAAATGTCAAAAATAGATGTTGTTGACTAAATAGGAAGGTTCAGCTTATCCTTAAGGTATTTGTGGTAGATAAACAGTACCAGAACAGCGCCTCCTGTAGCGATAATAAGGTCTCCCAGATAGGTGCTTCCCAATTTTGCATTAAGGCCAAAGAATCCCGCAACAAAACCTCCCACAATAGAACCAACAATTCCTATGATAATCGTGGAAACCCATCCTCCTTTTTCATCCTGAGGGGTAATCATTTTGGCTATGGTACCAGCGGCTAATCCGATGAGTCCCCAAATAAGTAGTGAAAACATATTAGTAGTGTTTTAATCCGTTTTGATGTGTTCAATCGAACTCATCAAGGATAAGATACGAATTTCAGGGAAAGTAAGCGGATTAAATTTTTGTTAAATGTCTGAAAATCAGAAAATCCAGGCCTTGTCCAATACTTGTTCGAAAGTATTCCAGTTCCAGTTTGCCCCATCCCAGGGGCCCTGATACAGATAGGTCAATCGGACACTATATACTACCCACCATAGCAATACCACATAAATAGCGCTTCTGAAAACGATCTGAATATTTTTAAAATGATCAATCACATAGGCCATTGGAATGGCCATAAAGGGGAAGAACTCAATATAAGCCCTATGGCCATAAGCTCCCCCAAACCACCAGGCTGAGTATGCGCCAAAAATATAGGTAAAGAGTATGAAGATCAGCGTGATCAGAGGTCCATTCAGGATATTCTTATAGGAGGTTTGTATCATTCCCAGCAAACTGAGAAAGAGGATAGGTGCATAAATGAAAAGGCCGTTTTGTACATCGATCAATACTCGCCAGATTTTGGGATGGCTCCTGTAGGGGAAAAAACTTTCCGGAGTATAGCCATAAGAAAAGATCAATGGCGAACCTGTCACATGGTACCAATACATCATCTGAGGAATCCAGGGGATGAAAAAAGCGGGAATCAATAAGAGTAGCGCCTTATAATGTTTGAGAATAAAGTCCCAACGATCGACAAAGTCCTCCTTCTTCTGGATGGAGAAAAAGAGGACAAAGAGGGCGATACAGAAATTGGTTAGACGTATTTGGGTAATAAAGCCAATAAGAATGCCCAGGAGGAAAAGATTTCGAAAGCTGGGATTCTGAAAGATTTTTGGTGTCACATAGAGTAATATCGCAAATAGACAGAAGGAATATATATGCGACATGGCGGGCTCCATAAAGGAGTAGTAGACCATATTGGTTCCAAAGTAAAGCCCGAATATGGTCAGAGCCGTTGTCCATTTAGAGAAATGTTCATCCAGCACTTTCCGCAAAAACCAAAAGCCCAGCATACAATAGAAAATTGCCGCGATAGCGATTCCATTGCTATAAACTACCGAATAACCATCTGCAGGTCCTTCAAACAATCCTATACTTGTGAGGGCGTGTGTAAGGAGAAAGAAGGGAGCAATCATAATGGCTACTCCGGACGAATATCGGGTAAAGCGCTTATTGCTTTCCTCATGAGGCTTATATCTATCTGGCGATTTGACGGGCAGTTTATCCGCATCGAAGCCATAAATAAAGACCGCGGGCAAATAGAGGTAATAGCCTTCTCCATCTGACCAGATTCGATTCCTTTCGCGGTAGCTACGATCAGCCAGTGCCATAAGCAAGGCCGCCAGCGTAAGTATCAGTAAGTAGTGTTTTAAGAATAAATCTTTGATCCGTACCAGCATAAAAGATCAGGATTCCGTTTTAAGGGCATTGGCTTCCAGCTCTGCATTCATTAGCCTGTTTCTGAATACATCAACTGCTGTATAGATGGACTGACGTAAACTTTCAGGATCTGCCGTTCCTTTTCCCGCAATGTCATAGGCAACTCCATGATCCGGACAGGTTCTGACTACCGGAATACCAGCCGTAAAATTGACCCCTCTGTATCCCGTCAGGAGTTTAAAGGGAATCAAGCCCTGGTCATGGTACATAGACATGACGCCATCAAATTTTTTGTAATTGGCAGAAGCGAAAAAGCCATCTGCAGGATAAGGGCCGTATGCCCGGATTCCTTTATTCCCCAACTCCATAATCGCCGGGCTAATGATGTCTTGCTCTTCCGGTCCAATCAATCCATCATCACCAGCATGAGGATTCAATCCCAATACAGCTATCATCGGACGCTGGATATTGAAGTCTTTGCTCAAAGAGTTGTGCATAAGCTCAACCTTCTCCATGATGCGTTCTTTTGTCAAAGCTCCCGCCACAGCACTTAGAGGTAAGTGATTGGTAACGGTTCCTACTTTGATATCCTCCGACACCATAAACATCAGGTTTTGCTTTACATTGAAAGCTTTCCCCAATAATTCCGTATGGCCAGAAAACTCAGGATCATTTTTCTGGAAGGTAGCTTTATCAACGGGCAAAGTAACGATGGCATCTATTTCCTGATGCTGGGCATCTTCTACGGCTCTTTTCAAAGATAGATAAGCAGCCTTTCCCCCATTGGCAGAAGGTTTCCCAATCTCAATTCTTTCAAGATCAGGTACACACTCTATGATATTAAATTTATTGTACTGCGCCTGCTTGGGACCAGGTACCACCACATAATGGAATTTGGGGATATCCAGTACCTTGCGATATATATTGATCACACGAGAAGAACCATACAGGATCGGCACACAAAACTCTTTCAATCTCGAATCTACGAAGGCCTTTAGAATCAATTCAGGACCGATTCCATTCACATCTCCTATGGTAAATCCTATTTTCAGTTTCTGTTGATTTTTACTCATTAGGCTTTTGGCTTAAAATATAGCGCTCCATTTTGTCATTGAGCAGGATCAAATTGTATTTTTGTCCAGCTTCCTGACTATTCAGGCAAATTACAATATCCCATGCATAATCTAAAACCAAAGAAATTCTGGGGACAGCATTTCCTCACCGATCTGGGAATCGCTCAAAAGATCGTTGATCTCTGTCCCGCAGATTCGACGGATACCGTGATAGAAATCGGTCCGGGGCAAGGGGTACTGACCCAGTTTCTTCTGCCTAAATATCCCGCTTTTAAAGTCGTAGAAATAGATCCGGATGCAGTAACATATCTTTTGGGTCAGCTGGGGATGAAAGAAGAGCAAATCATCCACAAGGATGTACTCAAGTGGCAGATGCAGGAGGACATTCCGGCTGATAGCCATTTTGTAGGTAATTTGCCCTACAATATTTCCTCTCCCTTCTTTTTTCAATTATTAGAAAACCTGCCCTATGTCAAAAGTGGGGCCTTTATGATACAGGATGAGGTTGCACGGAGAATTTGCGCAGGTCCGGGGAGCAAAACCTATGGGATACTGAGTGTATTACTAGGCGCTTATTTTGACCTCAAATATGAATTTAAAGTCCCGCCGGGAGTTTTTCGTCCGCCCCCAAAAGTGATGAGTGGGGTTTTGAGTTTGAAAAGGAAAGATGAATTGCCGGAAATTGAATTTCCTCAGCTAAAACGAGTAGTCAAACAGGCCTTTAGCATGCGTAGAAAAACCCTGCGAAATGCCTTAAAAACGATTGAGTTTAAGAATCGGGAACAATTTGATGAACTATTTACCCGAAGAGCAGAGACTCTTTCCGTAGAGGAGTATTTAATGCTTACAAGGAATTTAAGCTAAATCTACTCTACCGCTTCCACTCTCAGAATCTGACCGCCATTAACATGCTCTAACAAAAGATAGAGATAGCCATCAAAGCCCATTTCCACATCCCGGATTCGGGCAAGTTCATCGAGTAATAGCTCTTGTTGTATGAGTTTTCCCTCCTGAACTTCCATACGATATAATTGAGTTGCTTTCAGGCTTCCTACAATTAAATTCCCTTCCCAGAAAGGATATTTATCCGAACGACAAATCGCAAAACTGGAAACAGCTGGTGAAGGAGTCAAATCTACTACAGGCTCCTCGAGCTCCATTTCATCGGGATTCATTTTCATCAATTTCCCAAACTCTACCTTCGTCCCTGTATAATTTACTCCCTGAGATACCAGTGGCCATCCATAATTGAGCCCTTTCTGTAAATAATTTACTTCATCTCCTCCACGAGGCCCCATTTCTGTTCCCCATAAACTGTTGGTTTGCTGATCATATTCAAGCCCTTGCGGAGATCGATGACCGATGGTCCAAATGCTTTCAATAGCATCTTTTGTTCCCACAAAGGGGTTGTCCCTCGGTACGCGACCATCCTCCTGTATTCTGTAAATTTTGCCGTAAGGTTGCTTGAGACTTTGAATCCCATTGAAAGACTCTACGGTCGAAGGATTGTGAGGAAGGTAAAGTTTGGCTCCCAAACTGAAATACAGATACCCTTTCCCATCAAAAGTCAGCCTTCCTCCTAAAGTTGTTTCTGCCATCGGCGTATAAAACTCCTTTTTCACCTCCCAAATCACTTCCTGATCCACCCATCTATGGTCTTCGATACGTCCCCGGATTATGCGAAGCATGGAGACATATCCATCATAATAATACCTGCTCAGATTGTTGCACTTTTTACAGCGATCTCCATAGCTGATATACACCCATCCATTTTCTTTATAGTCAGGATGGAGGGCGACATCTAATATATACCCCAGGCCATACACCAGTCCAAGGCTATCTTTCTCTGCTTCATCCTGAGAAGAAAATTCCGGAAGCCCTTCAATGAGTTGAGACTGTTTCATTTCAGGGGAAATGATACTCAGTCCTCGCATTTTTTCTGAAAGCAAAAATCCGCCATCAGGCAATGGGGCAATTGAATAAGGCCATGGATCCAGATCCTTGATCATGGTTTTTAGTCGAAAGTTTAGCTTCTCACTTTCAAAAGTCTTTGTCGGAATCTGTAATTTCTTTTTGATCTTATAATCATTCATAGAAAAGGACTTCCTCTTTTCCGAGATATAAATGGCAATCCCACTGATTTCCCCTTCCGAAAGCATTTCCTGATAGGCAGGCATACCTTTATCCAAATATCCCTTTCCTATCCCTCTCTTTAAGTCCTCCAATTTCTCCCCATGCCTGAGTTGTGCACCCAGAAGTCGAGAAGCATGTGCACTTCCTTCCATATTTTTGCCATGACAAGCCGCACAATGCTCTGTATACAAATCTCGATAGGGATCCTCGGTTTGGGCAGAAAGCCTACCCAAACTCACAAGCATTAGAGTCCACAGAATCAATCTGAGAAATTTCATCTTCTTCTTTTTCCGAGTATTTAATTTATAGTAATGCAGGTCTTTGCTGTAGTACAGATTTGAACTACTTCATTGAAAGGAGACACTTTTTCTCAGAAAGTCGGAATGGGTGGGGAAATTTGTTGAGCAGAATTGAAGATGCTAATTCTGCTTTTTAGAGGATGATTGTTCGCTTCGACAAACGAAGTAGGAGTTTTTTTTCAATCTTTATACAGCGATCATATTTCAGCACTTAGGTATGCTGGGCTTTCCCCTAAAAAACTGGCGAGAATCTACATGATTTTCACTTCTTTAATCAACTCCTTCTTCATCTTCTCATTGACGATTTTCTTTATTTTCAATCGGGCCATTTGAAGTTCATTTCGCCAAACCGGGGATTTCATCTTGATGTAAAGGGTATTTCTATTGAACCACATCTTTTCTGTATTCTGGGCAATAGGCTTCCCCATGATCTGTTCCCATTCATTGATCACGGTCTGTACACTGGTTTGATCCTTGATACCATGTGTATCCAGAAAAGCCTGTATCGCCTCCCCGAGGCTCATATATTTATCTGCCATTTGCCCTAAGATGTTTCTGCTTGATCCAGGTATTCTACCTCTCCGCTATTTACTGAAAAAAATCGTAACTCGCCGGATGATTTTGTATCAAATACTTTTGCGAGCCGCTCATAAGAAGTATCCGTGATAAAGGTTTGTCCCTTCAACTTTTGATCCAGTATCGCTGCAATTCTCCCCAATCTTTGATCGTCCAGTTTATCAAAAATATCATCCAGCAAGAGGACAGGACTAATCTCTTTATGCGCTTCCAGCAACTGATATTGAGCCAGTTTAAGAGAAATAATAAAGGTCTTTTGTTGTCCTTGTGATCCAAAATTGCGGACCGATTGCTCATCGATATAAAACCTTAGATCGTCCCGATGCGCTCCCACACCTGTATATTGATTGACCTGATCCTTCATGCGATTGTTTTTCAACAAATCGATCCAGCCGGCCTCTGTATTTTCTTCCAATTGTGAATAATAAGTCAAACGAGGCACTTCATCTTCAGCCACAATTTCTTTAAAATACTCAGCAAAAATCGGTTGAAAATCCTCGATGAATTGAGAGCGTCCGCCATGAATTCCTATCCCATGTGGGATAAGCTGAGCATCCCATAGCTCCATTTGTTCCTCATCCCAGCGTCTATCTTCTGCAAATTGCTTGAGCAAAGCATTCCTTTGGGCCAAAATCTTATCATACTGAATCAGATGCCTGAGATAAGCCGAATCATACTGTGAGATGAGAACATCAAGAAACCGCCTGCGTCCGGCGGAGGGGCCATTTATAAGTTCGGTATCATGTGGCAAAATGGCTACTAAAGGGATACGTCCGATATGCTCACTCAATTTCCGAAGAGTCTTTTTATTGACGATAAGCCGCTTTCCTTTTCCCTGAGCAAAATTACATTGCACCTGCCAACTATGCTCCCCTTGCTGTATTTCTCCCTGATCCAGAAAGTATTGCTCTCCTTTCTTGACTGCTTGCCTGTCCTGATTGTTTCTAAATCCCCGGGTAAGTGCCAAATAGTGGATTGCATCCAGGATATTGGTCTTACCTGCACCATTGGGTCCGCAAAAGCAATTGATCCCCGAACTAAAGTCCAGTTTTAGCTCCTCGTAATTTCTAAAATTGTTGAGATATAGGGATTGGATATACAAAGGTATTCAGGATTTTGATATGTCAGATCAAAATCGACAAAGCCTCATGTAGCCTGGCCGACTTCGATTCCAAAAATGGCGAATTTATTTGTAATTCATGGCAAGAATAGGCAATTTCACGTTCTGATTTTAGAGAGAAATTCAATTCCATATTAAATATGGCGACAACGAAAGCCAGAGCCAAAAAAGGCTCTAAATCTACCAAAGCTAAGTATAGTGAAGAGAAGTTGTTGGAGTGGTATGAATCCATGCTCCTTCAGCGGAAATTCGAAGAAAAAGCCAGCCAGCTGTACATGCAGCAAAAATTCAGGGGATTTTGTCATTTATATATAGGACAAGAAGCCGTTTCTACTGGCTTGCAGGAAGTTATCCGTCCCGATGATCATATGATCACAGCTTATCGCGATCACGGTCCGGCATTGGCTCGTGGAGTTTCTGCTGATGCTTGCATGGCAGAGCTTTATGGAAAGGCTACAGGTTGTTCTAAAGGTAAAGGAGGCTCTATGCACTTCTTCTCCAAGGAGCACAACTTTGTAGGTGGACACGGAATTGTAGGTGGCCAGATTCCTTTAGGTGCAGGTATTGGTTTTGCTGAGAAGTATAAAGGAAAAGATACCCTTTGTGTATGTATGATGGGAGATGGAGCAACTCGTCAGGGAGCTTTGCATGAAGCTTTCAACCTGGCCATGCTTTGGAAAATTCCTACGATCTTTGTGATTGAGAACAACAATTACGCGATGGGTACTTCTGTAGAACGTACCTCCAACGTAACGGAACTATATAAACTAGGTCTTTCTTACGATATGCCATCCAAGCCCATCGATGCTATGGATTTGATGACTGTCATGGAAGAAATGGAAGAAGTAGTTGAGCATGTCCGTAGTGGAAAGGGTCCTTATCTGGTAGAAATGAAAACCTACCGCTACAAAGGACACTCCATGTCTGACCCAATGAAATACAGGACTCGTGAAGAGTTGAATAAATACCGCGATCGCGATCCTATTGCCAAGCTTCACCTATACATGATTGAGGAAGCCAAGGTTGACAAAAAGAAAATTGACGATATCGCTGACAGGATAAAAGAGGTAGTGGAAAAAAGTGTAGCTTTTGCCGAAGAATCTCCTTATCCAGATCCCAGCGCATTGTACGAAGATGTATATGTGGGTGAGTATCCCTATATCATGGACTAATCACAACCACAATCCAGATTACTCGGGAGCCTTTGGGCTCCCGTTTTTTTTATAACATGTTTTAGGGTGATGGAGCTTGGGCCTTCAGGCGAAGTTATTTACTCCTTCTTAATCTTCTCCACGATCCTGCTCGTCGAATGACCGGGCAAAAAATCAATTCGTTGTACTTCTCCCCCATTCGCCAAGACATAATCAGCTCCTACAATTTCTGAAATCTGATAATCGCCCCCCTTTACCAAAATATCCGGACCTACTGCTTCGATCAATTTCGCAGGCGTTTCCTCCGAAAAAATACAGATCGCATCTATGGCTGTCAGTCCAGCTAATACACCTGCACGAGCCCATTCATCTACAATGGGCCGAGAATCTCCTTTCAATTCCCGCACCGAGCTATCCGAATTCAAGCCCAAAACCAAACGATCCCCCAAACTCCTGGCAGCTTCCAGATACTGCACATGCCCCATATGAACCAGATCAAAGCAGCCATTAGTAAAGACGACCTTATCTCCTCTGATCCGCCAGGTATTGAGCTTGCGAAGCAGATCGGGAAGAGAAAGTATTTTGTGGGAGGAAGTCATATGAGGTGGTCTGGTGTTCTCGTATTTCAGTCCTCAAGTTAAACACAATCAATCTTTAACGCCAGAATACATGAATACTTGAACACTATCCAAATTTCTATGAAATTTGTCCTATGTGGAAATCCTTTGAGATAGCGCTAACTCAAGCAAAAATATCGGGGAAAGAAAAAGGATCAGGCGAGCATGTACTCATCTGTATTCACGGCTATCTGCAGGACAAGCATCTTTTTGACAGGCTTTGGGAAAAGGTACCCGATAACTGGATTATCGTCTGCATTGATATGCCTTTATTCGGGCGTTCAGAATGGAAGAAAAAGCATAAGCCCATGAACAAGAAGTTTTTGCGGAAAATGTGGGCCTCTTTTCGCCAACGCTATCCCAATAAAGAGTTGAATTTGTTGGGCTTTAGTATGGGAGGGAAAATGGCTATGAATCTGGTTGGCATGGTAAAAGATCCCCCTGAAAATGTCATTCTGATCTCTCCGGATGGGATTAGTAGAAACGTCCTACAAAATTTTGCCATGTTCAATCCCTTGGGTAAGCAGGTCCTGAAAGGATTTTTACGCTTCCCGGCTCCTATCATCTATGCTTCAAGATTTGCCTATCGACTCAAACTTATCGATCGCTTTACCCATGATTTCATGTATGGGAATTTCGGCTCTGCTAAATTGAGGAAAGCACTACGAACTTATATGCTGGTTTATTCCGGATTAAAAGTTCCCCTAAAGAAACTGCAAAAACGAACACAGGAGCATCAGATTAAATGGCAAATCATCTGGGGAAGACAAGACGGAATCATCAGTTCCAAAGGCATCCAGAGATTTCAGAAACTCATTCCAGAAGCCCAGGGCGACTTCATCGAAACCGGTCACCTCGTCGTAGACCTCAAACCAAAGGAGGTCCGCAAGCTATTAAATCAGTTTTTAGAACTGAAAGGAAAAGATATGGTCTCTCCAGAATAACAATCTTCCTAGCCCCCCAAAGCGCGTAGGCCCTGCAGAGCCCATCGGGAGACGGGGCGGCATGTGGGGCTGGTTCTGGGTTCTGGGCTCTGCGATTTTTGCCCCAATTTTTAAAAAAGTGGGAAAAGAACCCATAAAAAGCGATCTCTCCCAAATAACAATCCTCCCGCACCCCAAGCGCGAAGGCCCTGCAGAGCCCATCGGGAGACGGGGCGGAAAGTGCGGCTGGCTTTGGGCTCTGCGATTTTTGCCCCACTTTTTCTAAAAAAGTGGGAAGAGAACCCAGTAAATAAGCTTTAAATCTTACAAAAAAAGAATTACTTAAACCTCCCTAAAAACTCACTCAATCTCGCCATATCCTCATCCAATAGGTCAAGCATACCAGAGGGGAATAAGCCAAAATAAATAATAGCTATAGCCAAGGGAATGAGCATTAGATATTCTCGGGTAGTTAAATCCAGCAATTTCGTCTCCCAATTACTGGTATCTCCCTCATCGAAGGTTCCAAAAAACATCTTTCGATAAGTCCTCAGATAATAAACAGCGCTGAGGATCACACCGAGTACAGCTACGATAGCCATCCATCGAGGAATTCCTCCCATAGAAGATTCTGATTGGAAAGCTCCCATAAAGACCAATACTTCAGAAATAAAAGCGGCCAAACCGGGCAATCCCAAAGAAGCAAAGAAGGCAATGATAACGACTACCGAGTAGCGAGGCATCAAATCCCAAAGTCCTTGAAAATTTTCGATTTGTCGATCCGCTACACGCTCATATAGAACTCCCACGATCAGGAACAATAAAGCAGAGATGATTCCATGTGTAAATAATTGAAAAGCGGCTCCTTGCAAGCCAATGCTTTCCAAAGAAGCCATCCCCAATAAGACAAAACCCATATGTGATACAGAAGAATAGGCAATCATCCGTTTCAAATCCTCTTGTCCCATAGCAACATAGGCTCCATAGATTAGTGAAACTAATCCCAGCAGACCTATCCACCATGAAAATTCAATCACAGCATCCGGAAAAATGCCGAATATAATACGGAAGAAACCATAGCCACCGACTTTCAACAATAAAGCCGCTAAAACTACCGAAATAGGAGTTCCCGATTCTACGTGTGCATCCGGCAACCAGGTATGCAGCGGCACAACAGGAATCTTAATCGCGAAGCCAATCAGCAAGAATACAAAAGCGAAGCTTCTGGCTGGAAATCCCAGAATTTCATTATCCACTGAAAAGATCGCATCAGGAACCAAATTCAACCAATTCGCATTCGCATCTAATTGGGCGAGTTGGATAAAGTCCAGGGTATATACTTCCGCTCCTGTCTGGAAGCTAAAGAGAAGGCCCACCATGACAAGCAGAATTAGCAGAGAACCGAGCAGGGTATAGATGAAAAATTTTAGGGCTGCATATTCTCTGCGCTTTCCCCCCCACAAACCAATCAAAAAGAACATGGGCAAGAGCATGAACTCAAAAAAGAGGTAAAAGAGGAAAAAATTCATGGCTGTAAACACTCCAAAGGTGGAGAGATTCATCAGCATGAAGAGCATAAAATAGCCCTTGGGATTCTTCTCAGTTTTCCAGGAAGAAAGAATAGCAATGGGAAAGACAAAAGACGAAAGCAGGACCAACATCATGGCCAACCCATCCAGGCCGAGCGAAAAATCGATGTCCACTCGCCCAATTGTACCTAGGTTTATGTCAAGCCAATTGAGGGATTCAATAAGATGATAAGTAGTTGCAGAACTCGATATCCCATTTTCAGCAGCCTGACTGGCAAGAAAAGCGGGTAAAATAAATCCAGCAGCGACCAACAGTTGGGCCACACAAATACCAAGTGCCAACCACTTATGAGAAGAGGAAGCAGATCTTGGCAATACCGCCATCAGCAGCATACCCATTAGAGGCAAGAATACGAGTAAAGATATCATTGACATCTTTTTCCTCCTTTCCTTATATGAACCTCAATCTTCATAGTTCAAATTTATCTATCTCAGAGAATAAAAAAATAGCTTAAAACAAAAGTCAGTCCCATCAGCACCATTCCCCAGATTAAATATTGCTGCACTTGCCCACTTTGGAAATGCCTCAGTCTTCTAGCCAATCCGGCGAAAAGCGAGACAATAGCTTTTACAATTCCATCAATTATCCCCTCATCAAATTTTCGGGCAAGAGCAGAAATAGAGGGCAATTCTTTTTCTTCATGAATCTGAACAACTGAAATTCCTTTCACCACTCCATCCACCAATTTCCGATCAAACAGATCGATATATTTCGCCAGCCATAAGGTTGGTCGGATAATGAGAAGATTGTAGATTCTGTCCTGATAAAAATGATTGAAAGAAATATTCTTCAGCCTTTCTCCAATCGGAAAAAGATCCTTAGCCTGATTCTTGTGGAACTGCCAATATCCCAAGCCAAGACCTGCGAAAGCAATAAAAGTAGAGATCATTCCTATAAATAGATGGCCCTCTCCAGAAGCCTGCATGAGGGTTCCAAAACCTTGAGGAAGCACAGAAGCAGGAACAGTCAGATTTTGTATAAACCAGGAAGAATTGCCATCAAAGGGATTGAGGGAAAAAATAAACCCCAAGGAGCCTATCGCTAAAACTGCTACCGGAAAGAGCATAAGCATACCCGGATCTTTGGGAGCTCCTTCCCGGCTTTCGCCTCCAAAAATCAGAATCGCATGCCTTGCCATATAAAAGGCTGTCAATCCCGCACTTATAAATCCTAAAGCTGCAATCAGGTAATAAATTCCTCCCAAACGAAGGGCTTCTTCCCAGGCAGCCAGCAGAATCCCATCCTTGGATAGGAATCCAGAAAAGAAAGGAACACCGGCCAGAGCCAGCATAGGAATCATATATAAAATAAATGTGCGAGGCATGCTTTTACGCAACCCTCCCATATTGTGCATATCCTGGGCAGGGGGAATAAATCCTACGGAAAGTAATTTCCTATTGCTGTGGGCCAATTGATGTATGACTATTCCGGCTAAGAGGAAGAGGGCAGCTTTGAAAAAGGCATGGGTAAAAAGATGAAAAAGAGCCATGTCATAAGCCCCCAATCCCATGCCCATCACCATATATCCCAATTGGGAAATAGTTGAATATGCCAATACCCGTTTGATATCCCATTGAGTCATAGCAGCAATGGCAGCCATAAAGGCGGTTATTGCTCCGACCAAGGCTACAATTAGTAAGACTTCTGAACTAAGAAATATGAAAATTCTGGCTAATAGGTAAACGCCTGCAGCAACCATGGTAGCCGCATGAATAAGGGCTGAAACGGGAGTGGGACCTTCCATCGCATCCGGTAGCCAGATTTGCAGGGGAAACTGAGCGGATTTCGCGACTGTTCCCAAAAAGAGTAGTAAGCCCGAAATACTTAGCCAAATGATCGGAAGGGAATGCTGAATACTTTCTCCATTCTCCAATAAAATCTGACTCTGCCATAGTCCATTTTCAAAACTGCTATTCAGAAAAAGCTGTGATAAAGCTTCCAGGTCAAGGCTTCCAAACATGCTAAAAAGCACCATCAGGCCCAATAAGAAACCCGCATCCCCTACTCTATTGACAATGAAGGCTTTCTGAGCTGCTTGTGCTGGCGCATCTTTCCCATACCAAAATCCAATCAAAAAATAGGAACTCAGACCTACTGCTTCCCAAAACATAAAAATGAGGAGCAGATTATCGGCCATGACCAGACCGAGCATAGAAAAGCAAAAGAGCCCTAAATAGGCCCAGTATCTCCCATAATTGGGATCTCCTTTCATATACTCCAGAGAAAAAATATGTACAAGCAAAGCAATCCCGCTGATCAGGCTCATCATCATAGCTCCCAGCCAGTCTATGCGCAGTCCCAGGGTAAATCTATATAGCTGGTCCTGTGACATCAACTCAAACCAGTTCAATCGAACATGATGAAGCCCATCTGAAGAAGTTTGAAACAGAATGAAAAGAGAAATAAGAAAGGAGCTGCCGATAGTGAGAATTCCCAGAAAATCACCTTTGCGGGGAAGCTTCTCTGAAAAGAAAAGCAACAGCATGCAGCTAATCAGAGGCAAAACTAAAGCGACAAAGGCCAGTAGGCTTTCTGTACTAGCGCCTAATGCAGCTGTCAATTCTGAATAGCTTTGATTCATAGAGCAAAATCCTGCTTCAAGCGGACCTATCCTTTAAGTTTGCTGATTTTTCCCAGGTCAATATTTCCATACTTGCGATACACTTGTAAAATGATCGCTAGTGCTACAGCAACTTCGGCAGCAGCCAGCACCATCACAAATAAAGCAGCCATCTGCCCATCCAGGTCGATACGATCATATTGGGCGAAAGCCACGAAATTTATATTGGCAGCATTAAGGATAAGCTCAACCCCCATGAGTGCCATGATCGCATTCCTTCTACTCAGGACCAAAAAGATGCCCAGAGAGAATATCAGGATACTTATTATCAAAAATGCAGGCAGTGAAAGCATTGTGTTGATTTGCCGACAATATACGAGCTTATGCATAAAAAATACTGCCGATTACTCTTAAACCTTGTAAGCCCGTATTGTGTTAACTAATTTTCTGAGGATAGCTAATCTATATTCTATCTATTATAGTCTATATCTAATTCGAATTGACCACAAAAACTATCAAAGTGTATGAAACTATTGCTACGTAGCACCTGTTTCCTCAGTTTGGCCTTATGCCTATTTCTGGGGTTACCGGTCCAGCAGCTTGTTGCTCAAGGTAGCGGCAATCTTAAACCCGTCAATCGTACCTACGCCCTCACCAATGTAAATATCATGCAAGCACCCGGCAAAAGCCTGGGCATGGGGACTGTAGTAATCAAGGACGGTCTTATTATGGCAGTAGGGACCAATGTATCCATCCCTGCAGATGCACAGCGCATCAAGGCTGACTCTATGTATGTCTATGCCGGATTTATTGAAGGTGTTTCGCATACGGGAGTACCTAAACCCAAAGCAGACAGAAATCGTCCACGCGTAGAAGTACCGGGAAATCCCCCGAATAATATCGCGGGAATTATGCCTGAGAGAAGTGTGAAGGAATTGCTCAAGGCAGATGACAAATCTATTTCTGCGATGAGAGCTTTGGGATTTACAGCTTCTCATACAGTACCCCATGGAAACCCGCTTCCGGGTCAGGGAGCCGTCATCTTGTTGGATGGCAAAAGTGCTGATGATATGATCTTCATGGAAAACACCTCTTTGTTTAGCACCTTACAGGGAAACAGGGGAGTTTATCCGGGAACCGTCATTGGAGTTATGGCGAAATTCAGAGACCTCTACAGAAATGCAGAGCTCAGTAAATCGCATGCCGAAAAATATACCAGCAATCCCATCGGCAAAGCTCGTCCAAACAATGACCGCGTATTGACTGCCTTTTATCCCAGCATTGATAAAAAGCAAAACATCTTTTTCCACACACAAAATCTTTCAACTGCCTTCCGTGCCCTCAAACTGCAAAAAGAACTGGGCTTCAATTTGACCCTGGTTGAACTGAAAGAGGGTTGGGAACTGATTGACAAAATCAAGAGCAGTGGAACCACTGTTTTTCTTTCCACCGACCTGCCCAAAAAGCCAGAAGCAAAGAAGGAAGATAAGGAAGAAGGCAAAGAGATGACTATGGGTGAAAAAGAGGTTGAAGCTCTTGAAGCCCGAAAAGCTGAATGGTATAAAAAATATGCAGCTCAGGCAGCTATGTTTCAGGAAGCAGGAATCACCTTTGGGCTTTCAAACCTGGAAGTAAGCGGAAAGGATATAAAAAGTAACCTTCGAACCATGATCGAGCATGGACTGAGCGAAGATGCCGCTTTGGCTGCCTTGACAACCGGACCGGCAGAACTGCTGGGACTATCTTCTGTCATGGGAACTGTTGAAAAGGGAAAAATGGCCAATTTGGTTGTTTCGGATATGCCTTATTTCAATGAGAAATCACAGGTTCGCTATGTCTTTGTTGATGGTAGCATGTACAAATATGAAGCTAAGGCCAAAAAGAAGAAAAAGTCTAAAGGAGGTGCTGAACCTAGTGGGGAAAGCAATATGGCTGCTGTACTTGGAGAATGGAGCTTTGAAGCAGAAACTCCCGGTCAAAGCGGAACAGGTACCATTACTTTCACAGAAGAAAATGGAAGCATTGTTGGAACACTTGAAAGTGACCAGGGGCCTGGAGAAGTACAGGATTTGGACAATGTCATCCTGGACGGAAATGACCTCAGCTTTAGCATGAGCATTGATGGAGGTGGGCAAAACATCACCATTGAAATATCTGTAGTATTGGATGGCGAAAGCTTTGAAGGAGATATGGAAGTGGGATCATTTGGCTCCTTTCCGATCAAAGGGGAAAGAACTTCCACGCCTGAATAAACTCATTTAGCTAAACAAAAAAGAAAATCATGTATAAGCATATAATATTTGCCCTTTGCTTTCTCATGGCTGTGAGTCTTCAGGCTCAACCAAAGAAAGGAAGCTTACTTATAAAGAACGGAACGGTTATCACCATCACAGGAGGGGATCTGGAAAATACGGATGTCCTGATCAGAGATGGAAAGATCAATCGTATTGGAAAAAACCTGAGAGCTCCCAAGGGAGTTGAAACGGTCGATGCTACTGGCATGTATGTAATGCCAGGAATCATTGATGCACATTCCCATGCAGGATTGAGTGCCGTCAATGAAGGCTCTAATCCTATCACACCCGAAGTGTCTACAGAAGATGCAGTAGAACCAACCAGCATTAGCCTGTACAGAGCGCTGGCAGGTGGAGTTACCGCTTCTCATGCCATGCACGGTTCTGCCAATGCTATCGGAGGACAATGCGAAACGATCAAGCACCGCTGGGGTGAGATGGATCCTGACAATGTTCGCATGGAAGGAGCCCCCAGAACCATCAAATTTGCGCTGGGAGAAAATCCCATGAGAAGTCATGGAGAGAGAAGTGGTGTAAATCCAAGTTCACGTATGGGAGTTGAGCAGGTAATTCGCCAGGCTTTTGCCAAAGCTCAGCAATACAAGGCGGCCTGGAAAAAGTATGAAGCCAATCCTGAAATGGATGCTCCTGAATATTCTCTTCGCCTCCAAACAATGGCTGACATCCTTGACGGAAAAATTCTCATCCACTGCCATAGTTATAGGGCTGATGAGATTTTGATGTTGATGAATGTGCTCAAAGACTTTGGGGTAAACAACATCACCTACCAACATACCAATGAAGGATTCAAAGTAGCTCCTGAATTGGCAGAGTTTGGGGCACATGCCTCTGTATTTGCAGACTGGTGGGCCTACAAGTTTGAGGTATACTACTCAACTGCATACAATGCTGCTATTTTGACAAAAAATGGTGTAGTAACTTCTATCAACTCTGACTCAGGAGAATTGATTCGCCATCTGTATCATGAAGCTGCCAAAACTCAGCGTTATGGAAACCTGACAGATAATGAGGCCCTCAAACTGATTACGATCAATCCCGCAATTCAATTGGGTATTGACAGTCGTGTTGGATCTATCGAAAAAGGAAAAGATGGAGATATCGCTATTTTCAAGAACCATCCGCTTTCTATCTATGCCATTCCACAAAAAACCATTGTAGATGGAGTAATCAGATTTGACATCAACAAAGATGCGGATGACATGCGTCTTTCTGTCAATCCAGAAGAAAAGGTTATGCCGATCCTATATTTTGAAAGAGATCGTGATGCCTGTATGGAAGGTTCAACTATGGTGAATAAATAATCAGTCAGAAGAAATCATGAGAAAAATATCATATACATATATCCTTCTTTGCAGTCTGCTCATGCTCGGCATGGGAGGTCTGCAGGCTCAGATGAGCAAAGGGAAGAATGGAACGTTCGCCCTTAAGAATGCCACCATTCATACAGTTACCAATGGTACGCAAACGGGAACCCTTATTATTCAGGATGGAAAGATCACTGCTATGGGTGCTTCTGTTTCAATTCCTGCAGGAGCTGAAGAGATTGATTGCAGTGGAAAGCATATTTATCCAGGTATGATCGATGGTGGTACTACCCTGGGTCTATCGGAAATTAGTTCTATCTCTTTGACCAATGACTTCCGAGAAGTAGGAGATCTTAATCCACATATGCAGGCACTGACGGCTGTGAATCCTAATGCAGTAGCTATTCCGGTTACCCGTGTAAATGGAGTTACAACTGTTTTGGCTCAGCCAACAGGTGGGATTTTTCCCGGTACAGCAGCTCTTATCAATCTTCATGGATATACGCCAAAGCAAATGTATGCCGGCTTCAAAGCGGTACGCCTTCTCTTCCCTGCAACGGGTCGCAGAAGTCGTTTTGACAGGAGAAGTGAAGAGGACATGAAAAAAGATCTCGATAAAAAGCTCAAAAAGCTAAATGAAGTCTGGGATCAGGCCAAGGCATTTGCTGAAGTTGCAGATGCACATAAAGCCGGCAAAGCTGAAGAGCCTGCTTATTATCCGGAAATGGAAGCTTTAGTTCCTGTTGTAAAAGGAGAAGCCAAATTGCTGATCGAAGTAAATTCTGCCTCAGATATTCTTTCTGCCATTAGCTGGTGTACGGATAAAGGAGTAGATGCCATCTTTACCGGAGTTGCTGAAGGATGGAGAGTAGCCGAAAAATTGGCAGAGTCCAAAATCCCGGTAATCACAGGTCCTGTACTTCAGACTCCACGCCGTTCTTCTGATAGATATGACAAAGCATATGCAAATGCGGGACTCATGCAGAAAGCCGGAGTGAAAGTGGCTATCCGTACCGATGATTCGGAGAACGTTCGTAACCTCCCTTTCAATGCGGGTTTTGCTGCAGCTTATGGAATGGGTACCGAAGAAGCGCTCAAAGCAGTAACTATAATTCCTGCTGAGATCTTTGGCGTTTCCGAGCAATTAGGTTCCATTGAAGTTGGTAAGAGTGCTACCCTCTTTGTATCAGATGGAGATCCTTTTGAGACAAAAACGACAATATCTCACCTCTTCATCGAGGGATGGAATATTCCTATCGATAGCCGCCAAATCAGGCTATATGATGAATTCCTTGAAAGAGACCCAGGTACAAAGAAATAATTATTCTGAAACCTTACAGAAGGCGGGCCTTGTAAGACAAGGCCCGCCTTCGTCACTTTTTTACGCTATATCTGCCTGAATCGCAGGGAATCAATACGATATTTCGCAATAAACCAAATATTTTGAATGTTAATAATATTTGAATAACAGATTGAATTTCCCATCGCTCTGGCTTTCCTTTGTAATAACGATCACAAACACTATAACCTGTTTACAATTGCTTGTTCTAAGCAAGATCGACTCCCCAAGCATTCACGACCTGCTGTATTGACACCGACAGCAAATCTGATAAGACGAGATGACTCGTTCTTATTCAAACCTGACCTGAAAGCGCTCATTCTTATTTGCGGTCTAAACCCCCCGTTCAATGGTAACCTTTGTAGCTAAAACACCATAATAATATTCGGGGAATGTGTCAGAGTCTGCTATTCAATGGGGATTTAGCAGGACACATCAAGGAAAAAACCTATCGTTAGAACTTACCAAAAACCAGAAGGTCGATGAGTATTCATCGGCCTTTTTTTATGTGTTAGGGGCTTAGGGTTCTAGTGTGTTAGGGTAAAGTAGAGAATCCAATTCTCCAACAAGAATACCAGAACACGAGAACACCTGAACACACCCTCTCTAAAACACTAACACTCTAACACCCAAACACCCAAACACGCTAACGCCTTAACACTCCCAATCTTTCCCTAACTTAGCGCCTGAATTACCTACCTATGATCAATTACCTTTCCATAGAGCAAGTTTCGAAATCCTTTGGGGATAAATTCTTATTTGAGGATTTGAGTTTTGGGATTGCCCAGGGCCAGAAAATCGCCCTGATTGGAGTCAATGGAAGTGGTAAATCAACGCTCCTGAAAATTGTTGCGGGACTGGAAGCGCCAGATTCAGGTAAGGTGAGTGTGAGGAAAGGGATACGAGTAGCCTTTTTACCCCAGGAACCAGATCTACCCGAACACCTTACTGTAGCTGAATGTGTTTTTTCCGCTGACTTACCGGAACTAAAACTCATTGAGCAATATGAGAAGTTGCTCAATGCAGATATTCAGGATGAAGCGCAACAAGAAGCCTTGAGTAAAGTCATGGCAGAAATCGATGCCCTCAATGCCTGGGATTATGAAGTAAAGATCAAGCAGATTCTGGGGAAACTGGAAGTAAATTTCCTCGATACCTACATATCCGAACTTTCAGGTGGACAAAGAAAGCGAGTAGCTCTGGCTCAGGCCCTAATGGGAGACCCTCACCTCATGATCATGGATGAGCCCACCAACCACCTTGACCTCGAAAGTATCGAATGGCTGGAGCAATTTCTCTCGACCAGTAAGCAAAGTCTATTTCTGGTGACTCACGACCGTTATTTCCTCGATAGCATCACCAATGAGATTGTTGAGCTGGATCAGGGACAATTGTATTCTTATAAAGGGGATTATGCCTACTTCCTGGAAAAGAAAGCAGAACGAGATTCTCTGAAATTATCTGAGACTGAGAAGGCGAAAAGTCTCTTCAAAACAGAACTTGAGTGGCTCAGCCGTTCTCCAAAGGCCAGAACTTCCAAATCAAAATCTCGCATAAGTGCTGCCCTTGATTTGGGAGAAAAAACCAAATATCGAGCTCCCAATCAGGATGTAAAGCTGCAAGTAAAGGGAAGACGAATCGGCGGAAAAGTATTGGAGATCAAAAATCTGCGCAAGAATTACGGAGAGCTCAATATCCTGGACAATTTCACCTATACCTTTGCCCGAAGAGATAGAATAGGCATCATTGGTCCCAATGGAGTCGGAAAAACCACCTTCCTCCGTATGATCACGGGAGAAGAAGCGGCAGACTCGGGCAAAATCAGATTGGGCGATACCATTGTTTATGGATATTACAAGCAAAGCGGATTTGCTTTTAAGGATAATCAGCGTGTCATCGAGGTAGTTACTGAAGCTGCAGAGCAGGTAGAATTGAGTAAAAGTCAGACCGTTTCTGCGGCTACTTTACTGGAGCATTTTCTCTTTCCCCGCTCCATGCACTCAAATTTTGTTGAGACCCTGAGCGGAGGAGAAAGGAGGCGGCTTCACTTGCTGCGTATCCTGATGACCAATCCAAATTTCCTCATCCTGGATGAGCCCACCAATGATCTTGATTTGATCACCTTGAGGCGATTGGAAGAATTTCTGGAAAATTTTGAAGGCTGCCTACTAGTCGTTACCCATGATCGATTCTTTATGGATAGACTGGTGGACCATGTTTTTGTATTTCAGGGAGAAGGGCAGATTAAAGATTATCCTGGTAGCTATTCTCAATATCGGGAATGGAAAGCTATCCAGGATGCGGAAAAAGAAGAGGCGACGATAAAAGTTGAAAAGAATAGTTCGGAAAAGCCCAAGAATAACAACAAACGTAAGCTTTCCTTTAATGAAAAAAGGGAATTTGAACAGCTGGAAGGAGATATCGATCAAATGGAATCTCGCAAAGCAGAGATCACACAATTGATGAATGCGGGCGGTAGCGATTTTGAGAAATTGGCGGAACTCTCCCAGGAACTGGAAAAGCTCAATGCAGATCTTGATACAAAATCAGATCGCTGGCTGGAGCTGATGGAGATCATCGAATCTGCCTGATAATCAATCCTGATTCAGGACGAAAAGATCATAAAGAGTCATATAAAGCTTCTCCACATCAATCGGCTTGGTCAAAAAGCCATCCATCCCGACCTCCAGAACTTCCGTCTTTGTATCCTCAAAAGCATCTGCTGTCAAAGCAATGATAGGAATGTCGTGATTGAGTACAGGAGAAACCGGATTTCGGATGATTTGCGTCGCTTGCTTTCCATCCATGATCGGCATATGCAAGTCCATAAAAACCAGGTCAAATGCTTTCTCAGCAAGTGATTTGACCGCATCCTTTCCATCAACTGCAAAATCAACCTCGATATTTTTCCTCCGAAAGATCTGATGCATAAGTTTTCTATTGACCGCAACATCCTCGACTACAAGAATTTTTATGTCCTTAAATAAGTTGTTGTCAAACTGAATAGACTTCTTCCCAACCAGCTTATCCTGTTTCCCCACCTTTACCGGAATCTCAAAGAAGAAGGTAGAGCCTTTATTTTCTTCGCTTTCCAACCATATTTTACCCCCCTGCAGTTCGATAAACTTCTTGGTAATGCTCAATCCCAGACCGGTACCTCCATATACCCGGGTAGTGGAACTATTTGCCTGAGTAAAATTTGAAAAAATCTCCAATTGCTTGGACTTGGGAATCCCTATACCGGTGTCTTCTACCTCAAAACGAAGCATCAGAGGTAAGCCCAGGTTTTGCTCTGAACTTACTTTAACCTTGATATGCCCCTTCTCGGTAAACTTAAAGCCATTTCCAATCAGGTTTATCAAAATTTGATTCAGCTTAGTCCCATCTGCTACCAAGACATTGGGAACAGAGGGATCTACTTCAATAGAAAAATCCAGGGACTTCTCCTCTGCTCTCGTAGCGAAAATCTTTTTCAAGCCATCGATCAATTTATTGAAATCAAAATCAATCTGTTCGAAGGTCACCTTCCCGGCTTCAATTTTCGAAAAATCAAGAATTTCATTGATCACCTTCATCAGGTTTTCCGCAGCGTATTTAATCGTGCTGGCAAATTCTCCGGTGGTATCATCCTCATTTTGCTGAATAATCAGGTCCGTAAAGCCCAAAATAGCGTTCAAAGGAGTACGAATCTCATGACTCATATTTGAGAGAAATTCGGACTTTGCTTTGGTTGCCAGCTCTGCCTGAATCTTGGCCATTTGCAGGGCTTGATATGAAGCTTCAATTTCCTGGGTTCGGACCATGACCTTTTCCTCCAGAGACTGATTGAGTGCCTTGAGTTCTTCATTGGCCAAAAAAATCTCAAGGGCTTTTTGCTCTATGATCTGCTCAGCCGATTTTCGGGCCAATCTTTCCCTACGTATTATATTCTTGAGTATTTCCGGAGATTCCATATACTACATTTTTCTATCCAGCAAAAATTTAACTTCCTGGCTTCTATTTATATTTTCTCTTCTAATGCTAATATCTTCTCCAAAGTGCGCGATGCAACCCTCGATCAATCCTTCTGCAAAATCTGCCATCCCACGCTCTGATTTGTAGATCAATTCCATATGATCTCTTCCTATCAGCCCTACTTCAAATTTGGGGAGTTCAGCATCAGGATATAGCTTGCGAACTTCTACATGTATGTAGTTTTCGATTCCCGATAAAAATTCGAAGGAATTTTGCGTCTTGGTAAAGAAACGCCCGTAGCCCTTTACAAACTGACCAAATAGGTGCCTTCCAAAGGTTTTGAGCAATTCAGGGATTTGCACTTTAGACTTCTGACTCAGCTTGCTTACCAATTGTACCATTTCACGGTGATGATAAGTTCCCACAGCCGTATATACTCCCCCTGACTCCAGTTTGGATTCACTGACAATGCTATCAGCGATTTCAAAACCAAACTTGTCTTCTACCATTTCCAAAAATTCTGTAAAAACGATTCCTTTCATAGCTGTATGTTTTGTTTATACACCCCAAACTAAGGCAGAAATATGGATATTCCACTTCAAAAAATAGTTTCACATTGCATCTGCCTCTAGATGTAATCAAATGGAAATAGTTCAAGAAAATTGCCCCCTACATAGAATAAGCCCTATATTCTAAGCGAAAAGAAAACTTATCCCTATATTCTCGCTATGAAAAAAACTGCTACATGGAAAAAGGTGCTGATCTACTCAGTACTGATTCTCCTAAGTCTCCTCCTGACGACTTTTCTTTGGGTTAAACAGCAAACCAAAGATCGACATACGGGCTATAGCATAGATATTCAACATCAAAGTCAAAAGCCTCAACCACTTAGGGTTGGCTTTTCTGCCCTTGAGATTAGTCCACTTGTCTCCGATAGTTGGGAAGACAAAAACGAGGATGCCAGTTACAATCCGGAAGATGGGGACAGCTATGAAGACAAAAATGGAAATGGGAAATTTGATCCAGTATGGATGGCAGGATTTCAGAATCAGCGACCGGCCCAGGGCATTCATGATCCTTTATGGAGCAGGGCTATGGTCATTGATGATGGAGATTTTGTCCTTGCATGGGCGGTTCTGGACATGATAGGTTATGGCAATGATGATATCATTGAAGTAAGAAAACGAGTCCAGGATTCTTTAAAGATAGACTACATCATTGTTTCCAGTACACATACGCATGAAGGACCTGACCTGATTGGACTTTGGGGAGAGAGCTATACTAAATCCGGCGTAGATCCGGTGTATCGACAATTTGTAATTGAGCAAACGGTAAATTCTATCATCAGGGCTTATGAAAACAGGCAAGCTGCCCGCATTCAATTCTCTCAGGATCTGGAGGGAGCCATTCCTTATGTAACCGACACTCGCAAGCCTTTGGTACTCGATCCCGGAATACGAGTGATGCATGTCAGTGATGCAGTACAGGATACGACCCTTGGCACGCTCATCAGTTGGGCCAATCATCCGGAGACTCTTTGGAACAAAAACCTTTTAATCAGCTCAGATTTTCCACACTACATTCGGGAAGGGGTGGAGAAAGGAACTTATTATCAGGATTCTCTGGTCATGGAAGGCCTGGGAGGAATAGCCATTTTCGCAAATGGATCTATAGGAGGATTGATGACTACCCATCCGACCTTTAGTATACCTCATCCTCATACTGCTGATAGCCTCAAAGCTCCCGGATATGAAAAAACGGAGGCACAGGGGATAGCTATTGCCGAACTGGTTCTGAAAGCGGTAGCAGGAAGTCGGGAGAAAGAAGGGCTTGAAGAAGCAGCTCTTTATGTAAAGGCAAATAGTATCGAGCTTCCGCTGAGCAATCCCTTATATAAACTGGCGCTGAGCCTCGGTGTCCTCGACAGAGGACTCACTAGCTTCTGGACCATGCGCTCTGAACTCGCTTACTGGCGACTGGGCCCGGCCGAATTTCTTCATCATCCCGCAGAAATATATCCCGAAATTGTTAATGGAGGTGTCGAAGCACCGGAGGGAAGAGATTTCCTCATTGACGCTATAGAAACTCCCTCAGTCAGGAGTTATATGAAATCTGAGTTCAAATTTGTCATGGGTCTCTCAAATGATATGATTGGCTATGCGATACCCAAAAGTGAATGGGATGAAGAGCCTCCACATATCTATGGATACGAAGATCCTCCCTACGGAGAAGTCAATTCTCTCGGGCCGGAAACCGGGCCTATTTTATACCGGGAGATGAAAAAGATACTGGGAGTAGAAAAATAAAGGCTGAGTCCGAAGACCCAGCCTCACTTCAGCCTCATATGTTCAATTCATTGTCAGATCCGCAGGGGGAATCGGAGGTGGAACGATATTTTCGATGGGTTTTATGATCCGTAAATAATCGAAGATCGCTCTAATATCTTCTTCCTTGAGCTCTGCATAAGACTGCCAGGGCATGGGCGGCAATAAACTCCTGCCATTCTCCATCCCTTTGTGTTTTCCCGCTGTGATAGCCATTTTAAACTGTTCATAAGTCCAATTCCCCAATCCGCTGGGATCAGGCGTTAGGTTGGCAGAGAAAGAAACTCCCCAAGGACCTATGGCAGTTGTCAAATCCGAATTGAATAAAAGCCAATTTCCCTTTGGCGCATCCTCTTTCTCAAATCCTATAAAAGGTTGATCGCCCGGATGCCCTGAAAGCATGCGAGCAGGATCAGGAACCGGACCTTGCTCAGTCATTATTTTGGGCGTATGGCATGAATTACAATCCATAAGGGTGATAAGGTATCGACCTCTCTCAATAGAAGCTTCTATATCAGAAACTTCAGGCTCTGTGCTGTAGGGTGAATTATGGTCAGGAGAAACCTGTCCACAAGACGTAAAGAGATATACCAGGCATAGGTAAAGAAGGGCCGCAATCAGTTCCAACTTTCTCATAAGTGCAGTGATTAATTGTATATCTAGTGAAAAGAAAACTGTGTTTTATTCACAACATCCATAGGTCTGCACAGTAAGCTATAGGTTGGGTCATTCTGAATGGGAAAAATCACAGAGGTTCCTCTGCAATAATCAGAATAGGCGAGTAGAGATAGGTCTGATATTGTTACTCTAACGAAATCTTTCTTATCCTGAATATTTCAAGCAAAAAAAAATGCCTCATCCTGAAATGAGGCAAATTATTTTTAAATAATCTTTTAAATTTTCCTTTTAGGTCAATTGGAAGCCGATGAGATTCCAATAATTCATCATAAAGAGCAAGCCCAGCATCCCCAGAGAAAGGATGAGGTAGAAAATACTCGAACGAATTTTCACATCTTTCCGGAAATGCCCTAAAGCAAGGACAAATTGAAATAGGGTAAAGAGTCCAAAAATCGCAGAAATCACAAAGGTGAGATAGTGGCTGTCTTTTACGCCTTCTTCAAAAATGGAATCCAAAGTCAGTCCGAATGCAAAGGCGAATCCTAGCAAGAGCAAGACATTCACCATCGTAATAAATTTGGAAGCAATGGGCAATTGCCGTTCTGAACTCAGGCCATAAGATCGCTTGAGAAAGAAGTTGATGAGCCAAAGGATAAGGGCAAAAATTCCCAGCCCCAAACTCATGATCAATATGAAAATGTTGAGCGAGCGGGATTCAATCCCACTGACCCTTTCCATAGCGACATGAGGCGAAGCATCCATATACATGTATGCATATTCTCCCAAATCATCTTTCTCGAATGCCAGTCTTGCCGTGCTTTGGCTATTCTGGAATAAAGTTGGGCCGATCGGTATCCAGCTCTGGGGATCCGAACCATCTGTCCAGAGCTTTCCATTTCGAACCGAAACTTCTGTAGGTGTATTGAGCAAACCTATGATTTTGGTAAAGCGATTGTGAGGCCTGCGGTTGCTGAGATAAGAACCACTAAATGCCTTGAGTTCTTCTTCAGACAATTCTATTTCATTCAGCTCAGTAGTATTAGGGTAAAAGCGATCAAAAAATGCATCTGTAGCTTTCCGGATCAAATCAACTCCTCCCTGGGTATTGGTCGAAATGAAAATCCCTACATCTTCATCTGGCATGAGCAACATATAGCTGAAGAAGTATTCGGTAGCTCCTCCATGTCCTACAATCTTATAGCCATTTCTGCTATGATCGAAAAAGCCATAGCATATGCCTCTCAATCCTTCTGCATGAACATGCAATGGAGTTTGCATAAGTCCGGAAGTGGTAGAATCGAGTAGCGCTACCTCTTCATACTTCCCATGATTCATGTGAGCGACCATAAAGGGCACCATATCTTCTGCTGTCGTCGAAGCAATCCCTACAGGTGCAAGGGGAACTCCTTTGAAAGAATGGCTGCTATATTTCCCCTCGCTATGGGTATATCCCTGCGAATGTGCTTGCTTAAATTTTGGGGGGAGATTATAGGCAAAGGTACTTTTCGTCATCCCAAGCGGATCAAATATCCGCTCCTGTACATAATCTTCCCATTTCAATCCTGAAATCCTTTCCACAATATAAGCGGCCATTCCCGTCCCATGATTTGAATAGGAAGAATGGACCCCCGGCGGCCTTATCCTGCCCGGATTATGCTTTTTGAGTTCTTCACCCAGAGAATTTGGAGGAAGGCTATCAGAAGAAAATAACTGAATGTAGTAGTCCTCAAATCCTGCCGAATGGCTCATCAGATGCTTCATCGTGATCACTTCCTCATAGCTATCATCTATTTCAAAATCCTCGATATAGCTTCGGATATCGGCATCCAAATTTAGTTTTCCTTCTTCATAGAGCTGCATGACAGCCGTCCAGACAAACATTTTAGAAATAGATCCCATACGAAACAGGCTTTCGGCAGGGTCAACTTTTATTCCTGCTTTTTCATCTGCCCATCCGTAGCCCTTGCTCCAGAAAAGTTCCTGCCCTTTTACAACAGAAACTGTCACTCCATTGATGTCCAATTCCTGCATCAGGGTTTGGATCTGACCATCCATGAAGGCATCCAGAGCAGCACTGTCTATAGGGCTTTGGCTAAAGGAGAAAAAAGAAAAGAATGATAGGGTAACTAATAGTAGTAGGCGTTTCATCGCTAAGTGTAGTGTGTAGTAATTATCTCCTCTAATTTACGCCTTCTCTTTAAATTGGTTAAACGTAAAAAAAAAGGGCAGCCCAAAAGCTGCCCTTATGATCTATCTTTTTTTCTTAATTTCTTATGATTTTTATCACCGCCTGCTTCCCATCCGCTTCAATTTGCACAAAATAAATTCCTTTAGGTTGTGGTAGATCAAGGGTCAGCGTACTTTCAGCCCTATATGTCTCACTCATCAGCTTTTGTCCCAAAGCATTGAGTACATTCATATTGATTTCCTGGTACAGGCTTCCCAATTCCACCTCTACCCTTCCCTGCGAAGGATTGGGATAGTACTTCACTTGTGATTGAAAATCCGGATCAATTCCGACTATAGATACATTGGTACAGGCAGAAATTTCAGAGCAATTATCCCGACTAATGATGACAGCATAGTTTCCATCAACTTCAGGGGTAAAGCTTTGTTGGGTAGCTCCGCTAATAGGCGAATTATTGTTATCACAATCCACCCATTGGTAACTCACATTGAGGCCATGTGCACCTCCCTCATTAGCTGTCAAGGTTTTGCCAATCAAGGTCACACTCGTATCCAGCGGCTGGAGACTAAGATTCAATATGACTACACTATCGCAGGCACCAGTACCGGATAGCTGCTGAACGAAACTTCCGGATTGCGTATAAGTCCTCCCATTGAGGGTATAGCTGTTGCAACTGCTCGCACTTACATAAGAAGTGTCCAAAGTAGGAAGAACATCCGTGATAGTATTGAATACGGTATTGGTAATCACTGGCTCGTTAAAGTCAAAGTATATCCCGGCAGTATTGGTAAGTTCTGTCCCCACAGGAAGTCCAGCCAATGGTGCTACTTCAAACATCACATAGCCATGGCTATTCTTTTCATCTGTGGTGCTATCCGGCAGATGGATATTGTCAAAGCGAAATTTCAACACCCGATCTGCAAGAATCTCCGTGATCATGGGCTTATGACTTTGGCCTACAACTTTGAGGCTATTGATATCGAAATCCTGATCCAGGGTATCGAGGATGAAAATATTGATCGCATCTGCATTTCCCGTATTTTGAAAGCGTACCGTATAGGTCAGGAGTTCATTTGCCTCTATATATCCTTCCTCACACAATCCTTGTGGAGAAGCTAGCTTATCATTAGGGTCGTAAGCATTGATTACGTCCCGGCAATAATCACGGGTATTGTTTTTTGTGTTGGTATCATTGGTTTTGGGACTGATATCTGCGTCCAGACAAATCCGATCTCCAATGCCAGCATTCAGACTAACTGTCACATCTACGGCAGCCATAAAATGCGGACTGTCAAAATTCATATTACTGACATACCAGATCAGGCTATCTCCGATGATTGTATCCGGAGGAGGCGAAGAAGAATTATAGCTTAAGAATGGATCGAGTACAAGTACCACTTCTCCCGTTACGGGCTGACATCCATCATTGAATGCGTCTATCCAAATCGTGGCAGGAAAACCTGTTCGGAAGGGAGTAGAAGTAATATTGACGACCAAATCCAGCCCATTTTGGCTGGTAGGTCCATTTACCAAAATATTGGAAGTTCTGCTACATCCGCTCGCATCAGTAACGGTAAACTCATAGGTCCCTGCAGTAGTGAAATTTGCAAAGGTATCTGTACTCGCAGGAGTATTATTCCAGGAATACATATAGGGAGCTGTTCCCCCCGAAGCATAGCCTGATGCAAAGCCTGTTCCTCCACAAGTTACATCCGCCACACTATCAATAATTGCAGCAAGATTGGAACAGGAATCCTGGGTCCATTTGAAGGCAAACATAGAAGTATTTCCACTGTTATTCAGGGTAAAGCTCCCCTGCCCCGGATCAATGTCCAGGCTTTGGAAAAAGCCTCCACTTACATAAATATTATCCTGGGTATCAATGCTTACATCACGAATAAGGTTGTAAGCATCAGAATCAAGGCTTAAGGCCCAGTTAAGGTCTCCGCTCTGATTCAATTTAACAATAAAAAAGCTTGACCGGTTTGGAGGAGTGAGATTTGTACTTCCCGGTCCGGGATCAAAATCGATCGTCCCCTGATAATACCCAAACATATAGGCTTGGCCGGATTGGTCTAGCCGGATGATTTGCGGATTGACATAGCTATTGTTACCAGGAATAGATACTCCGCTAAATTGTTTCGCCCAGACAAAAGCTCCCTGATTGTCTAGCTTTAGCAGATAACCGTCATTGCGGCTACCATTGCTAGAGGAAGTCATAGTAAAAACGCCTGTTCCCGGATCAAAATCCGGGCTTCCCTGAAAATCTCCTGCAAGATAGACAACGCCCGCCTGATCTACGTCCAGGGTATTGGTTCCCCAGGGGCTTCCTCCCGACACAGCATTTACTCCCCAAACAAAATCTCCTGCGTTATCAAGTTTTAGAACAAAGACATCCGCTCCATTTCCCAGACTAACTACATTAGAAGTCCCCGCACCAGGATCCAAATCAAGAGTTCCACTAAACCTTCCAGATAAGAAAAGATTGTCTTGGGAATCCATTTGAAATCCTCCCAAACTATTATAACTCCCATTCCCAATTTCTTTTACCCATTGAAAATCCCCATTACTATCCAACTTTTGAATAAAAAATTTGCCATTATTGCCCGCATTCAAGACGCTAGAACCTGCCCCCGGATCGAAATCTATAGTTCCGTAGAAATAGCCTGCCAGAATCACATTGTCTGAAGCATCAACGTTTAGGCTTGCCCGCTCGCTATAATCTGTTCCTCCGAAGTTCTTTGCCCATAAAAAATTGCCATTCCCATCCAGCTTTAGAACAAAAAAGTCGCCCCAATTGGTATTATTTGCCGTAAGGTTGAAAGTATTCGGGCCTGGATCAAAATCCACTGTACCACTAAAAAGGCCGGTAAGGTAGAGATCTCCGTTTCCATTTATTCCGATACTCTTCCCTGCTAAAGAATCTGTAAAAAGTCCGAGATCAAAATTATGCCCCCAGAGAAAATTTCCTGAGGCATCCACTTTTTTGATAAATAAGGAAGTAAATCCTGATCCGGAATTGACTATATGGGTTCCCGGTCCGGGATCCAGGTCGAGGTTTCCTTCATAAAGCCCAGCGATAAAAGTATTGCCTGCCTGGTCGGCCTGAATAGCTGTTCCAGTCGTGTATTGTTGATTATCCAGGGCATATCCCCAATCCAGGCCGACATATTGACCATAGCTGAGGCTGCATAAAAAAAAGAGGACGAGGAAGTGTAGGAATTTGTTCATGGTTAAAAAATTTGAAGTGTGGTTATAATAGATGACGTATATCAACCCATCAAAGGTTGGGGCCTGGTTCTTCTTTCAGTAAAAGGATGAGGATCAGAAAGGAGAGGAGAACTGAGGGAAGAAATGAGCGCGATCGATTTAGCTTAAGTTAATGTACTTATTTAATCTACACACGGATAAAAAAAATACCTATAAAAGGGAGAAAAGATTTTGGGTCTGCAAGGCTCTACTTTTGCTTCCAGATCTTGTGCAGACTTCTTTGATTTTCTCCTATTAATTCAATTATATATATGCCAGCTGCCCGGGGCAAGCTAATTCGGGTACTTTCGATTTCTTCAAAAATTTCCTTTTGCAGCAACAAACCTGCATAATTATAAATCCTGATTTCCAGCTCTTTTTGTATGCTAAGAAATTCCAGTCTAAGCTCGTCTCGGGTCGGATTGGGGTATAACTTGAGCTGTTCCTGAAAATCCTTATCAATAGCAAGGCGGGTCATATTGATGCAGTCCGAAATCTCCGAACATGCTCCCTTTATTATTTGAACAGCATAGTTTCCGTTCTGAGAAGGACTGAAACTTCGATTTGTCGCATTTGCGATAGGGAGATTTCCCTGATCACAATCCAGCCATTGATAGCTGGCTCCCTCTTCTATGGCTTGAAGGCTTCCTCCAATCTGTTCTATCCCGTTTTCTATCTGCTCAATTTGCAGGTCTAATACCAGGACGCTATCACAATTATCCATGCCGCTGAGGTATTGGTAAAATAAGCCCGAGTGCTCATAGCTGATTTCATTTAATCTAAAACTATCACAGCTATTCACCTCTAAATAAGCGGTATCCAATCTGGGAAGCTGATCTATAATTGTATTTCGAACGGTATTGGTAAGGACAACCTCATTGAAATCAAAATATATCCCTGCACGATTGAAGATTTCTGTTCCTGCTAATAGGCTGTCTTCGGGAGCGATTTCATAAAGGATATAGCCATGACTATTGGGCTCATCACTGCTACTATCAGGGAGATGTATATTGTCAAAGCTGAATTTCAATACCCGATCCGGAAGTAGTTCCACAATCAAAGGATCATGACTTTGGCCAAGTAAGCGAAAACTTTCCAAATCCAAATCTGTATCCAGGCTATCCAAAATAAAAATATCCAGAGCATCGGCATTGCCTGTATTTTGAAATCGAATCTTATAGCTCAGTAATTGATCATTGAGAATATAACCTTGCTCACAATGACCTGCTGGATACACCTGTATGTCATTGGGATCATAAGAATTAAGGATCGGCTTACAAATCATTTGTTCATTATTGGAGGGATCGACATCGCCGCTAAAGGCCTCAGCTTTCGCCCAAAAACAAGCATTTGATAAATTGCTTAGCGGGACAGAAACATCCAGATTCAGGGCAATTCTCAAAAGCCCCTCATCATAGTCAAAGTCATTCTTCGTCCAGATCAGGGTATCACCTTGTATAAATTGGGCTGGAGGAGAAACTGAATGGATACTGATTCTCGGGTCGCTCATCACAAATTTCAGGCTCAGGCTATCAGATACACATCCATTATTTCGGGCCTCCAGAAATGCGGTCTGCCTCCTTCCTGCTCGTAAGGGAGGGAGTATCAAATTTACTCCCATGTCCCGCTGATTTTGATATTCCGGACCAGGAAGGTATACATTCGTTCCCGTGGAGCAGTTTAAGGAATCCGAAATCATGAGCGCATAAATGCCCGGATCAAAACTTCGCAGGATTGAATCCTGTCCCAGAGGGTTGGGATTCCATATATAGGTGTAAGGGGCTAAGCCTCCTTCTCCATGACTAGCTATCAAACCCGAAATTCCGCACTGAATATTATTGACACTATCTATGGCAAGGCGAAAGCCTGAGCAACTGTCTTGCTCCCATTTTAGTAGGAAGATATCCGAATTTTGATTCGGGCTTCTCAAGTAGGCAATTCCAGGGCCGGGATCGATATCCCAGGCAGCGCCTAATCTTCCCGCCAAATAGATGGCCTCTTCTTTATCAATTACTAAATCCTTGACCAGTTCAGGAATATCTTTTCCAAAGGTCCTGCTCCAAATGAGATCAGCATTATCGGTTAATTTCAAGAGGAAATTTGCTTTATCATTGGGGCCTCCCGCTATACTCATCCCCGGGCCAGGATCGAAATCAACCTCTCCCCAGACATAGCCATTCAGGTAGATATATTCATCTGCATCAAATCGTATAAATTGAGGATAGAAGGAACTGAAGTTGCCGGATGTACCGGAGAACTGCTTTCCCCAGATGAAATTCCCCAGGCTATCGATTTTTTGCAGAAAGCCATCGAAATTCAATCCGTTATTTGAGGAAGTCAGCCCATACACCGCAGGGCCAGGATCAAGGTCGAGCGATCCACTAAAGCTCGCCGTACAATAGATTTCCCCTTGCGCATTTACTTCAAGATTGCTGTGAAATTCCGAATTTTCGCTTTGAATTTGACTGACCCAGAGAAGATTCCCTTCCGGACTCAGTTTTAGGGTAAAAATATCATAGCTCAGGTTGAGGGCATTCAACATAAAAGTTCCCACTCCAGGATCGAAGTCCATACTGTTTTTGAAACTCCCCGAAGCAATAATATTCCCTCTTGCATCTGTTCGAAGAGCACCTATATAATTCTGTTCTGAATTTCCCAGACTTTTAGCCCAAAGGAAATTAGCCGCACTATCCAATTTCTGAAAAAAGATATCTCCTCCGCTTGAAGCCGTAATGGAAAAATCCCCCGGCCCAGGATCAAAATCTAGGGTACCATAAAAATATCCCATCCGGATGATGTTGGAGGAGTCATCCAGGGCAATCGTGGAGAAAATTTCATTCTGCTGAGCTCCCGTTTGTGTAGCCCAGAGGAAATTCCCGGAGCTATCCAGTTTTAGCAAGAAAAAATCATAGTCAAAAGCTGTGGTGCTATTGAGGATAAAATTTCCGGGGCCTGGATCGAAATCTACCATTCCTCTGAAAGAAGCACTTAGGTAAACATTGCCCGCAAGATCAACTTGAATGATTTTATCTATGACAGTATCAATCCGACTTCCTGCAGAAATTTGCTTTACCCACAGTAAATCTCCGGAAGGCGTGAGTTTTTGAATAAAAATATCTCGTTCTCCCGGCGCTGCACTGAGAATATTTGCGCCTGCAGAAGGATCAAAGTCTACACTTCCCTCAAAAAAGCCTGCCATATAAATATTTCCGGAGGTATCAACTTCAACGGCCCGAGCGAAATCAACCTCCGAACCTCCAAAAGCTCGGGACCATCCCAATTGTGGGGACTGCGGAAAGGCATAACAGATGATAAAAAACAGTTTGAGAAGAATGGTATAGCGTTTCATGCCTGGGGAATCAAAAACAGGGATTTGCCTTAATATAAGATTCCTTTACCTTATTAGCTCAAGCGAAATTTGTATTCCATCGGGCTAAATAGAAAAAGCGCAGGACTCAATTAATTATCAATTTTATTATTGCTTGTTTCCCATCTGCCACTAACTGTACAAAATAAATACCCGCAGGATGAGCGAGATCCAATCCTAAGGTACTTATCCCAAAATGTCTTTCTCCTCCTACTCTTTGTCCCGTAGCGTTTTGGATACTCAGGCTTACTTCTTGATAAAATCCTCCTAATTCAAATATCACCCTGGCCTGGGTGGGGTTTGGATAATACTTCAACTGAGCCTGAAAGTCCGAGTCAATACTTAGTACGGAGACATTGGTGCAGGCAGATAACTCGGAACAGTTATCCCGGCTAATAATTACGGCATAATTTCCATTTCTTTGAGGGGTAAAGCTTTGTTGGGTAGCTCCGTTGATAGGCGAATTATTGTTATCACAATCCACCCATTGGTAACTCACATTGAGGCCATGTGCACCTCCTTCATTAGCTGTCAAAGTTTTGCTAATCAAAGTCACACTCGTATCCAGCGGCTGGAGACTAAGGTTCAGTATGACAACACTATCACAGGGCCCCATTCCGGATAGTTGCTGAACGAAACTTCCGGATTGCATATAGGTCCTCCCATTGAGGGTATAGCTGTTACAACTGCTTGCACTTACATAAGAGGTGTCCAAAGAAGGAAGAACATCGGTGATAGTATTGAGTACCGTATTGGTAATCACCGGCTCGTTAAAGTCAAAGTATATCCCGGCAGCATTGGTGAGTTCTGTTCCCACAGGAAGCCCAGCCAATGGAGCTACTTCAAACATCACATAGCCATGGCTATTCTTTTCATCCGTAGTGCTATCCGGCAGATAAATATTGTCAAAGCGAAATTTCAGCACCCGATCTGAAAGGATCTCAGTGATCATAGGTTTATGACTTTGGCCTACAACTTTGAGGCTATTGATATCGAAATCCTGATCCAGGGTATCGAGGATGAAAATATTGATCGCATTAGCATTTCCGGTATTCTGAAAACGTACCGTATAGGTCAGACGTTCATTTGCCTCTATGTAGCCTTCCTCACACAATCCCTGTGGAGAAGCCAACTTATCATTAGGATCAAAGGCATTGATTACGTCCCGGCAATAATCACGGCTATTGTTTTTTGTGTTGGTATCATTGGTTTTGGGACTGATATCTGCATCCAGACATATCCTTTCTCCAATGCCAGCATTCAGACTAACTGTCACATCTACGGCAGCCATAAAATGAGGGCTGTCAAAGTTCATATTACTGACATACCAGATCAGGCTATCTCCGATGATTGTATCCGGAGGAGGCGAAGAAGAATTATAGCTTAAGAATGGATCGAGTACAAGTACCACTTCTCCAGTTACGGGCTGGCATCCATCATTGAAGGCGTCTAGCCAAATCGTAGCAGGAAAACCTGTTCGGAAGGGAGTAGAAGTAATATTGACGACCAAATCCTGACCGTTTTGGCTAGTCGGTCCATTTAGCAGCACCTGGGAAGTGCTATTGCAGCCTCTACTATCTGTCACACTAAACTCATAGCTTCCTCCTATATTGAAGCTTGCGAAACTATCTGTACTGGGAGGGCTGCTATTCCATTCATAAGAAAAGGGAGCCTTTCCTCCTAACGCATGCCCTGAGGCATAGCCCTGTCCATTATTGCAACTTAATGCTTCTAAACTGTCAATAATCGCAAGCATATCCGAGCAGGAATCTTGCGTCCATTTTAGCAGGTAAAAAGCGCCATTTAAACTATCTGGACCCAGGAAAAGCGAATCCGGGCCAGGATCAATATCCATACGTTCAAATAAACGTCCTGTGAAATACAGGTTATTCAGGGGATCCATGCCCATATCAGATATATCGAATCCAGGTACAGGTTGGCGATTAATGGCATATATAAAATCACCTGAAGGACTTAATTTTATGAGGAAACCGCCTCTGACATGTGTAGCGCCCAGCCGATATACAGCTGGTCCCGGATCAACATCCATTTCTCCAAGCATAGTCCCAATCAGGTAAATATGGCCTAAAGGATCCGAATGAATAATATCTATAGTAGCATAATCAGAGGAATTACTATTCGGAAATCTTTCCAATTGTTTTGCCCAGATAAATTCTCCCCGCTTATTTAGTTTCACAGTAAAACCTGTGCCATTTCCGCTGGTAGCCATCGAAAACTGGCCTGGCCCGGGATCAAAATCTGCCGCTCCATAATAAGAACTTCCAACAATCACATTCTCGTCAGGATCAATCACGAGATTAAAAATATTATTCCAGGTACCTCCCCCCTTTCTTACAATAGATCCCCAGAGAAAATCCCCGGAAGTATCCAGTTTTAACACAAAAACATCAATGTTCTGAGAGTTGTTATGAGACATAAGCTCAAAAACACCCGTACCTGGATCTACATCCAGGGTTCCATTAAAACCCGCACACATATACAGATTGCCTTGCTTATCTACCTCTATTGCTCCCAATTTATTTCTGCGGCTATTCCCTATGGATTTTGCCCACAAGAAGTCTCCTTTATGGTCCAGTTTGAGCATAAAGAAGCTTCCACTAGATCTGGCATTCATAAAAAAAGTAGCGGGCCCCGGATCAAAATCCACATTTCCCCAAAATTGACCTCCCAGGTAAACATTTCCCCTCCCATCAACACTAATTTTCGCAATCTGTTCATGGGAATTTCGCTCCATTGACCTGGCCCAAAGAAAATTACCATTCGGATCTAATTTCAGAATAAAATGATCAAAGCCATCCGGGCTATTGGCTGTCATATTGAAGGCATTGGGCCCTGGGTCAAAATCTATAGTGCCCGTAAATATCCCTGTATAAAACACATTCCCATACCCATCAATTGCCATATTTTTCCCTGATACAACTCCCGCTAAAATCGGATTGATTCCTGTTCCAAAACTATGACCCCAAAGAAAATTCCCTGAAGCATCCATCTTTTTTATAAACAAAGAATAATTTGCAGTATCGTTGCTTGTCATTTGAATCCCGGGTCCCGGGTCCAGGTCCAGGCTTCCGTTATAAACTCCTTCTATATATGAGTTGCCAAGTGGATCCACAAGGACCGACTGACCTAATGATTCCAATTGATTGTCCAGGGTGTATCCCCAGGCCAGGCCAAGGTTCTGGGCATAGCTTGAATACCAAAAAAAAAGGATGGAGAGAAGGCTCAAGATTTTTTTCATGGTTTGCAAGCTTTAGGTAGATGATATAAATCGGCATATCATCCAGGAGACTCGATTCTAGTTATCAATATAAAATATTTATCTCTTCTATCTTCAGCTACAAAGGTCTCAATTCGCATTTTATAGATGGAAAAATAGCTAAAGGCTTTTCCGGTCTTGCTACCCATGAAAAAAAGCGCAGCACTTTCGCGCTACGCTTCTCCAAAAATCTGAAAATATCTTGAGACCTAGAGGCGGTCGAGTAATTCTTTTTTCTTGGCGTTGAACTCTTCATCTGTCAGAATGCCTGACTCTTTGAGTTTCCCGAGCTTTTCCAGGAGAGACATGATCTCATCGCTGCTTTGAGCTGAAGAGTCTCCTCCCCCACTGTTATTGCTTTGGTTCATTTGATTCATCATCATTTGTCCCATTGCCAATCCTGCTCCCATATCCATCCCAGAGCTTCCGCCCGGATTCTCGGCAGATTTTTCCATGGAAGTTGCAGCCTGAAATTTCATAAAACGATCCAGATCTCCTACCATATTCATTTGGGTATCCTTTCTGAGGAATTCCTGCAATTCTGGTGGGAGGGTAATGCTCTGAATAGAGAAGTCTGTAATTTCAATTCCAAACTGATCGAAGAAATCGCTAATGCGAGGCAAAAGAGCTTGTACAAACTCGGTCTTATTGGCCTGCATTTGAACGAAAGAGAAATCGTTCTCAGCCATTTCAGCAACAATCTCCGTAAAGCGATCTACGAGTTTACCTCTCAGCATTCCTTCTACGGAGTCCAGGCTAACTTTAGGCGTTGTGCCTGCTATTTCTTTAAAGAAGTTTTCAAAGTTGTTTATGCGGAAATTGTAGGAACCAAAGGCTCTAAATTCCACCTGACCAAATTTGCTATCAGGTATAGTTACCGGACTGGGAGTTCCCCATTTGTTGTCCGTGAATTGACGCGTGTTGAAAAAGTAGACATCTACTTTAAAAGGTGAATCAAATCCATATTTCCAGGAGTTGATGGTTGTCATGATTGGCATGTTGCGGGTAGTCAGTTCGTGACGACCTGCTTCAAAAACATCTGCCATCTTTCCCTCATTGATCAGAACTGCTGCCTGGGAATCTCTAACAGTCAGTTGAGCCCCCATTTTCACTTCTTTATCCTGATCAGGGAACTTCCACATAATGGTATCACGTGAGAAGTCTACCCACTCAATGATGTCTATAAATTGCCCTTTGATAAAATCAAATAGTCCCATGTTTTTGCTTTCTAATGAAATGTTATCGTGTGAATCTAAATATAAGGTTTTTCTTATGAATATTATTTCTTTTCTATTGGTCTTTTGTAGACGGGAACGGTCGAACAAGGCTCTCCATAACTCAGCTTTTTTACATAGGGCTGCATGCGTCTGGTAGCCTCCACATAAATGGCATCCGGCACCTTGACATCGCTACAACCTTTGATCACTACTGGCTTGTCCTGGTATTCACTGAAATCTATTTTATCCAGCTCCTGCATATACAAATAGACTTCCAGATCCTCCAACGTACCAAAGACTACGCTTTTGGCGAAAGGTTGGAGTTTTACTTCCAGGAGCATCCATGCCCAAACCTGTATGATTACATCTTCTGCAGAGCAACCAATCGCCACATGCTTGTCCTGATATTGAGACCAGTCATGCTCACGAACCCAGGCTCGAAAGTCTTTTTCTCTCAGAATCATCCCATGAAAAAGCTGATCCTTGATATCAACTAAAACCCGCTCACCTTCTGCGTGATAATTCTCCAACTTGAAGGTAATGATGGGGCTATTGGCTATTCTATTTACGATCTCGGACATAGTGAACGTTTTAAGGTGTTAGGGTTTTAGGGTGTTTGCGTTTAAGTGGGGCATTAACTCTAACAGGCTAACACCCACGCACGCCAGCACCTCCTACTCCATCCTGTAATACTGATAATTCTGCAGCAGATAATGCTGTCCATTGTGCGACTTTTCATTGTATTTCTCAACGAGCAAGTCGGTCAGGGTCTCTCTCAGTTGATCGATATTCATCTTGGCGCCAGCTGAAACAAATAACACGGGAGCATTTTCCTGTGCATAGAAGCTGGATTGAAGGGCTTTGCGCTCTTCTTCGGAAAGGAGGTCGATCTTATTAAAAACCGTGAGCACGGTCTTTTTGTTAAAGTCCAGATCGCGAAGGGTCTGCTTCACATTTTCAATATGAGATTCAAATTGATGATGGGAGGCGTCAACTACATGGATCAGGATATCAGATTCCTGAGACTCAGCCAGGGTACTTTTGAAAGATTCTACCAGGTGATGAGGCAGTTTACGGATAAAACCAACGGTATCGGAAAGGAGAAAAGGAATCCCATTGATAGAGACTTTTCTCACAGTTGTATCCAAAGTTGCGAAGAGTTTATCCTCAGCTTTCACCTGTGCTTTCGCCAGGATATTCATCAGGGTGGACTTACCTACGTTGGTATATCCTACCAATGCTACACGTACGAATTCCGAACGGTTTTTGCGACGTATGGCATCCTGCCGGTCGATCTTTTTTAGCTGCGTTTTTAGTTGGGAGATTTTCTGGCGAATGATTCGACGGTCTGTCTCGATCTCTTTTTCACCCGCACCTTTCAAACCGATACCCCCTTTTTGACGGGAAAGGTGAGTCCACATCCCTGTCAGTCTGGGGAGAAGATATTGGTATTGGGCCAAATCTACCTGTACCCGGGCTTGGGAGGTTTGCGCTCTTTCGGAGAAAATATGAAGGATAAGAGAGGAGCGATCCAGGACTTTTATTCCCAGATGCTTATCGAGGTTCCTCATTTGAGAAGGACTCAGGTCATCGTCAAAAATGACCATATCGGCCTCATTTTCTTCGATGGCCTCTTTTATTTCGTCCAGTTTACCTGTGCCTACATAGGTAGAATTGATAGGCTTATCCAGTTTCTGAATGAAGCTCCTCACAGCCTTTGCTCCTGCAGTCATGGCAAGGAAAGCCAGTTCATCCAAATAGTCTCTCGACTGCTCAAATGTCATTTCTCTTGTACATACCCCTACAAGAATCGCCTTTTCTACGCCGACCTGCGTGCCTATCTTTTGTTTTTCTATCATATAAATTGGCTACATGCTTGTGCCTTTTTGCCTACGGATGTAGCATGCGCAAGTTACAAAAAAGAAGCCAGAAAGGGTATTTCTTGAGGCTTTGGTCAAAGCTGGAAATTTCCCCTCCAATTATTGGTTACGATTCCGAAGATTTGTGTAACTAAGATTTAGATGTGAGCGCACAGCAAAGTTCTCATTGCGAGCGAGAAATTCGGGCGAAGAAATCTCCTTCGCTAAAAACAATTGAGAGTCAAAGAGATTGCTTCGCCTGTAATACAGGCCCGCAATGACTCAAATGTTCAGGATATCAAAACAAGCTAGACACCTCCTTTAATCAAATTCTTCATGAAACCTCCTCTATGTTCGATCTGTCGCAAAAAGTTCAGCCCTTCCAAAAGTGGCGGATCAGGTGTGTATTTCAAATTGACTAAGGAACAACAGGCGGAAAAGGATCGAATGAAAGAGCGAAGAATGATAGGCCATCCACCGGGCTATCATTGGTTTTGCGAGAATCATATTGAGAAAGCGAGAAAATATAAGCACCTCCACTGGTCGGAAGCGAAAAGTCATATCCTAAAAAAAACAGGACTTTTTAATCGTCTGAAATCATTTTTTCAAGGAAATTAGGCTTTCTTTTAAAGCTGATACAGCCTCCTTCAATGCTTTGCCTGCATTTACATTCGCTGGCCTTTCAGCTAAGTCATGTACTTCTTTCAGGGCTATTCCCAAATCAAGTTCCTTCTGAGACTGAACAATAGCCTTTCTTTCTTTCTGCCAGATTTCTCCCAAATATTCTTGTTCAGGTTGGCCGGGAGTGGGAATAAGAATCAATCGATTGAGTCCCAAAGCTTCATAATCCATGAGGCTGCTATAGCCCGTACGGGAAATCACACAAGCTGCTTGCTGAAAAGCTCTTTGTAATTCCTTTGTATTCATAAAAGCTAGTATCCTATAATTTTCTCTCTGCTGCTCCTTGCCTTCTCCCGCTTTGCCCTGCACAAGGGTAAAATGCCGATCAATCTTCTGTATTTGCTCCAAAAGCTTTGCCTCTAGCAAGCTCCTTTGAGGCTCTGGGCCTGATAAGACGATCAGGACATCGATTTTTCCTTCAGCTTTTCCCTTCTTAGCCTCAAGGGCCTGAAATCTGGACAATGGCCCCAGGTATCGGAGCGGGATTTTTAGGTTCGCTTTGGATAAATCGCCCGCCAGTCTATTTTCGCCTGCATAATCCGGGACCCAGCATTCGGCAAACTTCTGGATCATTTTTCTGTGTTGCCGATTAGATGCTTTTAGAAACCATTTGGGTGTAGCAGGAGATTGAATGCTCAATTGATGACAAAGGAAAATACAGGGAATCTTTTGAGTATAAATACCATATCTATTGTCAGAGATGGCTGCATCAAGGTTTCTAGCTTGTATCAGTTTTTTAAATAAACGCTTTTCCAAATATTTAACTCCCAATACTCGCGGTGCCTGGGTAGTCAATTCCCGAAGTTGATTCTCAGATTCCGAATAATGGATATTATAAGCAGGCAAGTCCAGATATTCTAGCTCGGGAAAATCCTCTTTCAACAAATAAAGGCTTTCTTTAGTCCCTCCAAGTACAGGCTCAAAGTCTTGATACAGAAGTTCTCTGATGATGGGTATACATCTGCTTGCATGTCCCAGCCCCCAGTCCAGAGGAGCCACCAAGACACGAAATTTATCAGCCAAAACGAGAAAATTTGTGGTAATAAAACAGGCAAAATAAAACCCCTCAGATAGAGGGGTATAACACTAGAGTAGTAGTAATCCTAATCGTCGTCGTTCTGGTTGCAAGTAGTAATCGACAATAGCAACCCAGACGATTTCGGGGGCTATTTAAATCGGTCGCCCGAGATTTTATACAGAACGAAATAAATGATCTTATTATCAATTTATTAACCTAAATCTATATGAAGCATTTGAATAATCAAAGGATTTTTTGACTTTTTGTACAAAATATATCCTCACTTAAATATAAGGTCGATTTCGAGCCCATTCATTCATTTCATTTTTTATATAAGGAGGGGGGCTTTTTTACAAAAATGTTAATTGCATACAAAGCAGCGAATTTTTATTCCGAAACGTTTTTTAGAAAACCTTCAACAAAACCAAGGCTATGAAAATTCTACCTAAGATCCTTTGCTGTCTGAGTCTTCTTCTTTCCAGCGGCTTCCTCATGGGCCAAACACATTTGGGCCTGAAACTTGGAAGCATGCTTCCAGAAATTATGAGTGATGATATCACCGTAAGTCCTTTGGCTTCCTTTCATGGAGGAATTTTTATCAAAAAATCTCTGGGGGGCAAATTAGCTACTCAGGCTGAACTCAGGTACAGTTATGAAAGATTACAAAATACTCAGGGATTTGGGGCGATAAACATGAATACTCAAATGATTAGAATGCCCATCGAATTGATTTATGGTCCTACTAGTTGGCTGGAGTTACATATTGGACCCAGTATCGGATACAAACTCGCGCAAAGGGATGAGGTGGTAAGTATCGAAGGAATTATTCCGACCTCTTACAGGCCTGTAAGATTGGCAAAATGGGAAGCAGGCATGGAAATAGGAAGCGCTTTTGCACTGGGGAGTCGTAATAAGATAGGTATACGCTATTACCAGGCATTAACCTCTGCTTCACGCCATAATAGTTTTGAAGGCAATCAATACCAATTGGGTGTTTATCTATCGACTAAACTGATAAAATTATAGGCCTTAGGTCAGGTCTTTTAAAGCGGGTATTACATGGTCCATGATGCGCTCTTCAATATTGCTGGTATCGGCTTTCTCAAAGCCTCGTCCTGTAACCGTCTCGAATAGCTCGATGTATCTGTCCGTGATCTGACCGACGAAATCATCTGGCATATTTGGCATGGTCTGGCCATCAAGCCCCTGAAAGTTATTGGCCATAAGCCATTCTCTCACAAATTCCTTGGAGAGTTGTTTTTGGCGCTCCCCCTGTGCTTGTCTTTCCTCATATCCATCCGAGTAATAATAACGGGAAGAGTCAGGGGTATGAATCTCATCAATGAGGTAGATTTTTCCATCATGGGTTCCAAATTCATATTTGGTATCCACGAGAATCAATCCTTGCTGGGCAGCCAGTTCAGTTCCTTTCTTGAAAAGCTCAAGGGCATAATGTTTTACCTGCGCCCATTCTTCTGCTTCCAATAAACCACTTTTCAGGATTTCTCTTTCGCTGATATCCTCATCATGTCCGATCATGGATTTGGTAGCAGGCGTAATGATGGGCTCTGGAAGTTTGTCGCTTTCTTTGAGTCCTTCTGGCAAAGCAACTCCACAAAGTTCCCGCAAACCGGATTTATAGGTTCTCCAGGCATGTCCTGCCAAATAGTTCCTGACGACCACTTCAATCAGAATGGGTTTGCATTTCAAACCGATCGTAACATTGGGATCAGGTACGGAAACCACATGACTGGGCACCAGGTCTTTGGCAGCATCAAAATAGAAAGATGAGGTCTGATTGAGTACCTGTCCTTTAAAAGGAATAGCTCTTGGCAAAATATGATCAAAAGCGGAAATACGATCACTGGCAACAATTACCAGGTATTCTTCGCTAATGTTATAGACATCTCTTACTTTGCCTTCATACTTTCCTCTTTGTCCGGGGAAATTAAAATCAGTGGATTTGATCGCTTTTGCCATAAAGCCTATTAGTCTTGTATGTTTTGTTTAGGGCAAAGATAGTTCTTCTAGCGAATAAAATAAGTGAATGTGTATCTTTGACCAGCTATGGATCAGCAATTTCAGGAAATCATCCAGTATCAACTAGCAGATCTTGGCCAGAGTCTTTCATATCTCTGGGGAGAATACAGCCTGCTTGCGATCATATTAGTCCTGCTTTTCCTGGAAATCCTTCGAAAAAAAGAACACAATCTTCTCTTTGTATTGCTGGCTATGGCTGCTTTGGCTGGTAGCCTGCTTTTTCAGGACTTCGAAACGAATACCCTCCTCTTTGAAGGAAACCTTAAAAAAGATGCCCTGAGTTCCTTTGGCAAATTCCTCTTTGCAGGAAGCGGGATCATCTGTTTGCTTTTTTTATTTGTGGAGAGGAGGAGAAAGGAGGTTCAGGATAAAGGAGCCGAATATCCCCTACTATTACTAGGACTGATACTGGGCCTCAATTTTCTGAGCATGGCCCAAAACCTGCTCTATCTTTATTTATCACTGGAAGTAGTTTCTATTTGTTCCTATATCCTTGCAGCCTGGCAGGACCGAGGAAGCAAACAAGCCGAATCGGCTTTAAAGTATATCATCTTTGGTGCAACGGCTTCGGGAATTATGCTCTACGGCATCTCATGGCTCTATGGATTTACCGGCTCTCTCAATCCGGCCTCTGAAGGCTTCCTCACTGCTTTAGAACAAATCCCTGTAGAGGCCCTGATCCTGAGTTTCAGTCTCATCTTTGCGGGCTTTTTATTCAAACTGGCAGCCTTTCCCTTTCATTTCTGGGCTCCAGATATTTACGAAGGCATTCCTTATTCATTGGCAGCTTTCTTTTCAGTCGCTCCTAAAGCTGCGGCTTTTATTGCCCTTTACAGATTCCTCGAACTTTTTCAGGAGGCCACATTTTATGATTACCTCCTATACATACTCGGCAGTTTAGCTTTATTGAGCATGACTGTTGGGAATTTGCTCGCTTTACGGCAAAAAAACATCAAGCGGCTCCTGGCTTTTTCGGGGATTGCCCATAGTGGTTTTATGATCATGGCACTGATTTGCCTTAAAGGTTTGGGAGGTCCCAGTCTTTTTTTCTATCTATTCGTTTACACCCTTCTAAATCTCTCTGCTTTTATCCTGGCGGATCATTTCAGTGAGCTAGGCGGAAGTGAGGAATTTATCGATTGGGGGCAATTGGGAAAACATGCGAGCTTTGCAGGGGTTTTACTGGCTATAGCAATGGCTGGCTTGATAGGTTTACCACCTACGGCTGGATTTACAGCAAAGTGGTATGTTTTTGTCTCTTTATTTGAGCAAAGCCAGGGAGCCGAAACTTCCTTTTGGATAATCCTGCTTTTGGGTGCTATAATCAATACCCTGATTTCTATTTATTACTACTTACTTCCCCTCATTTACCTCTTTTTTCGCAAACAAAAACTGGAAAAAATACTCCCACAGAATCAACGCTTCCTACTCCTTCCGGCAATTATTTCCATACCTGTTTTAGTATTAGGGACTTATGGTTTTGATAAATTCCTTAATCTTATGCAGGAAATTTTATGGAATTCATAGAATGAAACCCTCTTTTTTCTAGGAAGTCAATGATTTGAGAAGTAATATTGACAGCATTTTATCAGGAAAATTTGTTATCTTTGTTTACCATAAGCGATTTACATCCCAGCAAAAAGATGAAATCTCTTCTTGTGCTTACGGTTGTGGGATTTTCACTCGGGATATTCTCCTGTTCTCAGGCAGGTGCACCCGATGAAAGGGTTGGGACGGAAAATCCACAAAAAGAAACACGCAAAAAGACCTATGTACCCCCGGCAAGTGAAACTGGAACTTCCGGAGAAATCTACATTACTGTGGACGAATCACTACTACCGATTATTGAAGCAGAAATAGAGCAATTTCAGGGCCTTTACCCGAATGCTAGTGTACATCCCCTGTATATGCCAGGAGAAGAGGCTATTCGTTCTATGATCACCGGGGATTCAATCAGACTGACCATAGCAACCCGCATGCTTACGAAAGAGGAGGAAGAAATCCTGGAGAGTAAAACTATCGCTCCTCGTCATAGTCAGATATTCACAGAAGGCGTCACCCTAATTAGCCATAAAGAAAATAGTGCCAAGG